>JAZONY010000141.1:0-18942 GCA_045654705.1 Victivallaceae bacterium | reverse complement strand
CACCCCCACACGGATACCGCAGGTGACAGTCACAAAACGGCAGTTGCGGACTTCCACATCTTCGCAGGGATATTCCCCTCCGAGGGGCAGCGTATTGCCTCTGGCGGTCACGCAGTCGTCCCCGGTGTCGATGTCGCAGTTTTCGATGAGAACATGACGGCAGCAGTCGATGTCGATACCGTCGGTATTCATCACCAGATAGTCCCCCCGGATGGTCACGTTATCCACATGGATATTTTCACATCCGTGGAAAAAGCAGTTCCAGTACTGGGCGTTTTCAAGGCGGATATCTTTCATTTCGATATTGCGGCAGCAGCAGAAAAAAATCATCTGAGCCATGCGCCACTCCGGAAATTCATAATGGGGGTGGCTGCCTTCCAGCCCCACCACATTGTCGGTATCAAAGACTGCCTTGAAGTTGCCGTCGATGGTCCCTTTGCCTGAAAAGCTGAGGTTTTCACATTCGTAACCGATAATGAAGTGCGCGCCTGAAACATGTTCGTGGGCAAAGACCCGGTTCGGGGGCGGAAAATCGTCGGGATTGCATTTGTTTTTATCGGCAATGGCACGGAGTACAGCACCTTCCTCAAGATGCACGCCGCCGTTTGAACGCAGATAAATGGTGTTGGCGTTGTAGATCCCCGCTGGGAAACAAACCACTTCGCCTGTATCCAGTGCCGCCTGAATGGCTGCGGTATCGTCCGTCACACCGTCGCCGGCAGCTCCAAAGTTTTTGACGTTGACCATAAAATGCTGCTCCTTATCGAAAAAATATTGAAAAATCACCTTAAAAGAGGTAATATAACACTTACAGAGAAAAAAAGCAAGGAACAAGAGTCTTCAAGAAGCGAAAAATCCCTTTTTCAGGACTTGACAATAATCTTTGAGAAGTGTATCTTAAATTCTCAGCACCAAATGAAAGGAAGATATTTTTATGGAATATGGAAAAATGACCCGTCTGGATATGCATGTCCACTGCAACAGCAGCGATATGAACGATCTGAACTTTCTGGCAGAACAGTGCCGCCGCATGGGAACGATGATCTGTCTTTCCGGCGGAAGCCGCTACGGCAGCCATGATTACACGCCCAACGACCAAGTTATTGAGATCTGCAAAAAGTTCCCCGACTGCTTCATCCCCCTTGCCAAACTGGACCTCTGGGAAACCGCCGACCCCGATGAAGTTTACCGCTATGTGGAAATGGGCGCCAAAGGCTTCAAGTGCATCTATCCTTATTACGAATACGACCACGATATCTACATGCCGGTCTACGAAGCTGCGGAAAAGTGCGGCACCCCCATTCTCTTTCACACGGGCAACTACCGTCCCTGCGAAATGGACCGGGTCTGCAAACGCCCCATGTTGAGAAACATGCACCCCATCACCCTTGACCGTATCGCCCGTTCCTTTCAGGAGCTGAAACTGGTCATGGCGCACACGGGGACCATGACCTTTCAGCCCGAAGCCGCCATGATCGTGCGGCTCCACAGCAATCTTTACTGCGACCTCGCCGGATGCGGTTCCTGGGGCAGATTCAACAGTGACGACCTCTATCAGATGTTCAAGCCCGCCATGGTCGAAGTGGATGTGACCATGAACCAGTTCCGCAAGATCGTCCTGGGTTCCGATGCCTATGTCAAATCCCCTCAGACCATGGTGCTGGGGTCGGAGTATTACGAGCGTCTCATGCGGAGGATCGGAGTCCCCGCAAATGTTCTCGCAGACATCATGGGCAGGACCGCCGCCTCATGGTTCAAGATCAAACTTGCGGAGTGAAGTTCAATCTCTGATGAAATTTGTGGAGACCCGTTCTTCCGTTTGAGGCAGCGGCAGAGAAGCCGCTTCACCGGTCTTGAGGAAATGCGCCATGTTCCGTGCCAGCACACGCATGGTCTGCAATCCCTCAAGATCTTTTTTTGTCTCTTCGGGGGTCATGCCGTGGGTGGAGTTCCAGTACTGGCTTGTGATGACAGGCATCTGGAGCAGTGAAAAATATTTGTTCAGCCGGTCAAAGGCGGCACTGGCGCCCCCTCTGCGGCAGTTGACCACGCAGGCGCCGGGCTTGCGGCTCAGGAGTGCGCCTTGAGAAAAGAAGATACGGTCCAGCAAAGCGCAGAGGGTTCCTGCGGGCCCGGCGTAGTAAACGGGGGAACCGATGATGATGCCGTCGCATTTTTTGAGTTCCTCAACAAGAGCGCAGTAGATCTCATCCTGAAAAACGCATCCGCCGTGACCGTTTCTGCAAGCGTAGCAGCCGGCGCATCCCTGAACAGCTTTATTGCCGATCCAGAAGATCGTGGAGTCAACGCCCTCGCTTTTCAAGACACCTGCGATTTCGGACAAAGCGGTAAAGACGCATCCCTCTTTGTGGGGACTTCCGTTGACAAGCAAAACTCTCATTTTTCCTCCTCAAAAGTTCTGAACCAATACCATATAAAGAGCGGTCCCCGCCAGAATGGAAAGAAGGGGATTCCGCTTCCATATCTGCAATGCGACCACAACAGCACCTGCGATGATTTCTGCGCTGCCGTAAAGCACAAGATCATTCTGCCAGTGGGCGAAGATGCAGTAAACACAAAGCATGGCGATCGTCGCCGGAGAAATAACGCTCCCCAGATAGCGGATAAGGGGGGGCGTTTTATTGCTTCTGTCGAAAGCGATAAAGGGAAATGCCCGGAGCAGAACCGTCGTCACCGAAGCAAGAAGCACGATGAGAAAAGCGTAAAAAAGCTGTGAACTGTTCATATCTGTTCCTCAACTTTCTTTTCAAAGTTCCTCCTGAACACCAGAAAGACCAGAGTCATAAGCAACATGGCGGGAATAAGCATCCTGTCGACGCTGAAAAAACATCGTGCCAGCACGGCGGCACCGAATCCTGTTGCAGCCATGAGGGAATTGTGTTTTATTTTCAGCTGGTCGGTGAGGATCACCAGATACAATGCGGTCATGGCAAAGTCGATGCCCTTGCAGTTAAAGGGCAGCGCGCCCCCGGCGCAAGCTCCCAGAGTCACGCCGGCGACCCAGTAGCAGTGGTCCAGAAAGCCGACTTTCATGCAGTAGTCCACGGAGTTCTCCTTATTCTCCCGTGTATCGGCGCACTGTAAAGCGTATGTTTCATCGGTCAGAGTCCAGATGAGATACCACTTTTTCCAGCGGGGGATGCCCTCAAAACGCTGAATGAGAGAAAATCCGTACATGGCATAGCGCAAATTGAGAAAGACGGTCAAAAGCACCACATCGGCAAGGGGTGTACTTTCTTTGATCCACCCCACCATAATAAACTGCAATGCTCCTGAAATACTCAAAGCGCTGCTGAAAAATCCCCACAGGGGTTTCAGGGGCAGTTTATCAAGGCTTCCCGCCAGGACGACGCCTGCGGCAAATCCCATGGCAAGATATCCCATAAGCACCGGAAGCGTATCTTTGAAAGCAGACTTCCAATTTTTCTTTTTCATTCAGCCAAAACTCCTTCAAAATGTCAGATATAAAAGATACATCCTGAAAGGGCATTTGTCAAGGTCAAAACTCCTCAACCTTTCGTCCTCAAAGAAAAACCCCTGCGCTGCGCTCAATGCAACTGTACAAAAGAGAACTGCAAACGCTACTGACAGAGGATTTTCCCCCGACAGAAGAGAAAAAAAGTGATCCGCAGCTTGAAATCCGGCACAAAAGATGTCATATTATACTGCGGAACATTTTTTTTACAGGAGCTGATATGAGTTTGAAAACAAGATTACGCCGCATCTGGCTTAAAATGTATATGAAGATCGTCAAGGAAAAGGCGTCCCCTGAATATATCGCCCGGGGATGGGCGATCGGCATGTTTTACGGTTGCCTTATTCCTTTCGGGTTCCAGCTGCTTTGTTCGATCCCCACCTCCTTTCTTTTGAAAGGAAGCAAGATCGGCGCCACGGTGGGAACTTTTTTCACCAACCATTTTTCCATTTTCATCATCTATCCGCTCCAATGTTATGTGGGCAACAAGATCATGGGGGGGAATCTCACCTGGGCAGCTTCAAAGCAGGTGATGAAAGATCTTCTGGAAAAGCAGAACTACGAAACACTTCTCAATATGGGCTGGGAACTGGTCATCGCCTTTTTCATCGGCGGTGCCCTGCTCACAGCCATTATGACCCCTGTCACCTATATTTTCGTCAAACGCCTTGTTGTTGCGTTCCAGAAAAAACAGAACGATAAAAAAGAGAAAGTCCAAGGAGCAGAATCATGAGTATCCCCGCCCCTCTTCCCCGTATCGCCGCATTTGAAAAAATGGGTTTCGGTATGTTTCTTCACTGGGGACTTTATTCCCAGCTGGGCGCAGGTGAATGGGTCCAGGCGTTTCAGAAGATACCTTTCTGCCAATACAGAAAACTTGCCGACACCTTTACCGCTGAAGATTTCAATGCCGATGCCATCGCCGCTCTCGCCGCCAGAGCGGGGATGAAATATATCGTTCTCACCACCCGTCACCATGACGGATTTTCACTCTACGACACCTGCGGACTCAACGACTTCGATGCGCTCCACACCCCGGCAAAGCGGGATCTCATCGCCGAATTTGTTGAGGGATGCCGCCGCCACGGTATCGTTCCTTTCTTTTACCACACCACTATGGACTGGTATTGGAGAGGGAAAAATCAGAACGATGAAGTGTTTTCAGAATACACCCGGGTCATTGAAGAAGAGGAGTTTCAGGAGTATCTGGACTATCTCTGCGCCTCGGTGGAACTCCTCTGCAAAAACTACGGCAAGATCGGCGGATTGTGGTTCGACGGCAACTGGTCACGCCCCAACTCCGACTGGCAGGAAAGCCGCCTTTACGGCATGATCCGCCGTTATCAGCCCGATGCCATCATCGTCAACAACACAGGACTTCAGGCACTGGGCAAAACAGGGCATCCTGAAATCGACTCCGTGACCTACGAAAACAACGCCGCAAAGCCCATGAACCGGGAGGGCATGGAAAAATATGTGGCGTCCGAAGTCTGCAAGACTATGAACGCCCACTGGGGGTTGGGCAAAAATGATATCAACTTCCTTTCACCCGTCGAAGTGGTGGAACGGCTCTGCCACAGCCGGGGATGCGGCGCCAACTTCCTTTTGAACTTCGGTCCCACGCCTCAGGGGGGCATCCCCGACTACGAAAAGGCGGTGCTGGAGCTTGTTGCCCGCTGGATGAAGATCTTCGGCAGCGCCATCTACGAACCCAGACCCGATACCGCCTTGAAGTGTCAGGGCAGAGACTTCGTTCTGCGGCAGGGCAAGACCTTGTACTACTTCACCTTTGACCTCGGCATTGCAGGACATGTCAACGTGACGGCAACGCTGCAAGGTCCCGGGGTGCGTACCATTGACAATCTGCAAGAAAAGATCCTCCACGCCAAGTGGATGGACAATGGCGAAAATCTCGAATTCACCCAGGACACCGCCAACGGTATCACCGCCTTGCGCTGCACCGGATTCCCCTACGGGACCCACACCGGGGTCCGTGTCATGGAACTCACCCTCGAATAAAAACTGTTTTTCTCCAACCATAAAAAAACCTTGCGCCTGTTGAAAAGCGCAAGGTTTTTTATTGTCAGCAGAGATGACAGATCACTTCATCACCAGCACGCTGGGATCGTAGTCCGCAGGGGCATTGAAGCCCAGCAGCTCGATGCAGGTGGCGGCAAGAGAGCTGATGCCGAGACCGGTGCGGAGTTCAGAGGCGTACTCCCCTTTGCCTTCGGGATCGTAGACGATGCAGGGGACAGGGTTCAGGGAGTGGCTGGTCTTGCGGGCAGCCTGACCTTCGGAATCCACCTTGATCTTGCCGTCTTTGCCGTGTTCAAACATATCGTCGGCGTTGCCGTGGTCGGCGGAAATGACCAGCACACCGCCGGCAGCTTCGACAGCGGCTTTGATGCGGCCGAGGCAGAGGTCGAGAGCTTCCAGAGAGACGATGACCGCCTCAAGGTTGCCCGTGTGTCCCACCATGTCGCCGTTGGGGAAGTTCATGCGGATCATCTTGTATTTGCCGGAAGCGATAGCATCGGTGACGACATCGGTGATTTCAGCACACTTCATCCAGGGACGCTGTTCAAAGGGAACCACGTCGGAACGGATCTCCATATACTCGTCAAGGTTCTCGTCGAACTTGCCGGAACGGTTGCCGTTGAAGAAGTAGGTCACATGACCGTATTTCTGGGTTTCGCTCACAGCCAGCTGGCTGATGCCGGAAGCGCAGAGGTACTCATCCATGGTGCGGTCGATCTCAGGAGGATTGACCAGATAGTGGGCGGGAACGTGAAGATCGCCGTCGTACTCCATCATACCGGCGTAGTAGACAGCGGGAACACGTTTGCGGTCGAATTTGTCGAACTCGGGACCTGCTTCAAAGGCTTTGGTGATTTCCAGAGCCCGGTCGCCGCGGAAGTTGAAGTAGATGACCGCATCCCCGTCTTCGATGGTTCCCATGGGGGTCTTGCCGTCTTTGGAAATGACGAAAGCGGGCAGATCCTGATCGATGGCACCGGTCTTTTTGCGCAGATCTTCGATGGCTTCGTGAGCGGTGGCGTAGAAGTCGCCTTCGCCCAGAACGTGGGTCTTCCAGCCCAGTTCAACCATCTTCCAGTTGGCACCGTAGCGGTCCATGGTGATGACCATACGGCCGCCGCCTGAGGCGATGGCGTAGTCGGCGCTGTATTCCTGATTGATCCTGGTCAGGAACTCTTCAAAGGGGTCAACATATTCAAGGGCAGAGGTTTCAGGCACATCACGTCCGTCGAGGAGGATGTGGAGACGAACCTTTTTGACACCTGCTTTGGCGGCGTTTTCGACCATGCCTCTGAGGTGGGAGATGTTGCTGTGGACATTACCGTCAGAGAAAAGTCCGATAAAGTGGAGCGTGGAGCTTTTTTCCATGACCTGAGCCACAGCCTCTTTCCAGGTATTGCCCTCAAAGAGCTTGCCGGATTCCACAGCCTCTTCCACAAGTTTGGCGCCCTGAGCGAAAACACGGCCGCAGCCGATGGCGTTGTGACCGACTTCACTGTTGCCCATATCGGCATCAGAAGGCATACCGACGGCGGTACCGTGGGCTTTCAGACTGGTGCAAGGAGCGTTCTTCATCAGACCGTCCAGCACGGGGGTCCGAGCCATCTTGACGGCATCGCCGTCCTCATACTTGCCGAAACCGACACCGTCAAGGATCGCCAGCACCACAGGTCCCCGGCGGGGGGTGAAGGCGGTATTTTTTTTCAATGCTTCAACCATTTTTCTTCTCCTTAAATTAAATCAGCCGCGGCGGCCTTCACGATGGGGACCGACCACGCCTTTCTTGGTATTGGCGCAGAACTCCAGGAACTCCACCACTTCGGGGGTCTGGGGCAGTTCGGTGCGGATCTTTTCCAGAGCCTTGCCGACGATGAGACCGCTGCGATAGTAGATCTTGTAGATCTCTTTGATATTTTTGATGGCATCGGCGGAAAATCCGGCACGGGTAAGTCCGACGATGTTGATGGTCTTGACGCCGCCGTTACGGCCTTCGGCGATCATGAAGGGGGGGACGTCAAGAGAAAAAGCGGAACAGCCGGAAACCATGGCGAAACGTCCGACCCGGCAGAACTGGTGGATCGCCACAAGTCCGGAAAGGATGGCGTTGTCAAAGATCTGGGTGTAACCTGCGGTACAGGCACTGTTCACATAAATCACGTTGTTGCCGATCTGGCAGTTGTGCGCCACATGGGACTGCGCCATGAACATATTGTGGTTGCCGATGACCGTGCAGGTATCGGGCTTGGTTCCGGTATGAGCAGTGAATCCTTCACGGAAATCGTTATCATCGCCGATCTGCAAAAAGGTTTTGGCACCGGGCTCCACGCCGTGATCCTGAGCAGGACCGCCCAGAGTGGCAAAGGGGTGGACCGTGTTGCGGGCGCCCATGGTGGTATAACCATCGACGACGCAGTGAGCCAGCAGACGGCATCCGTCACCGATCTTCACATTGGGACCGACATAAACGAAAGGACCGATTTCAACACCGTCACCGATAACAGCGCCGTCGGCGACAACAGCAGTGGGATGAATGCTCATGTTTTGTTCTCCATAAATATAATTGCGTGAAACACTCTTTTTCTTTCATATAATATAGTACATATTCCCCCATTTCGCAAGTGAAGTGTTGCAAAAAAAACAACCTTTACAAAAATTGATTCTTGACTTTTCACATTATGGGATGTATATTTCAGAAAAAGGGAAGATTTTCAACATGAAATGGAGTTTGAAAATGATGCAGAAGAAATGTTTCACGCTGATTGAATTGCTTGTTGTTATTGCCATCATCGCCATTCTCGCCGCCATGCTTCTGCCCGCTTTGCAGCAGGCGAAATCCCGTGCCCACACGACCGCCTGTCTGAACAACTTCAAAAGTTTCGGGTATGCCCTCAATCTTTACACCGAAGACAACAAAGGGTGCAATCTGCGTTACTGGAACGGTTCAAAGTCCTCTGACAGCACCGCCGCATGGATGTATGAAAAGACCGGTGCCGGTACGGTCAACAGTAAACAGGGCATGCTGGGACAATATCTCGGTGCGTCCAGCCAGGGGATCCTCGGGGGCATCTATTATCCCAACAACCCCAAATATTACAGCAAAAGCCGCTTCATGTGTCCTGCCCGTGATGCAAGGGAACACAATCCTGATGCCTATAATGAGTTCAAGACCTTTCTGGGGATCAACTCCTATTCCTATGTAAGAACAGTTTCCATCAACCGGTGCAAAAAGCCCCACCGGGTCGCTGTCATCGCTGAGACCGTAAAAAACAATATATCGTTTCAGCACGACAACTTCGTTGGCAGGATTTCCACACATCACAGCGGGAAAGCCCATGTCCTTTTCTGGTCGGGGGACACAAAACTTATGAACTTTGCCCAATTCCCCCAAAATGTGGAACGCACCTTCTGGAGAGGCGACAAGACCAACGATAACTGGTAAAATTCCCTCATAAAAGAAAATTTCACCGGAATCGACTTGAAAAATCCCCCAAACGGGAGTATATTATAGTATCCCTACAAAAATTATAAGGAGAAAAGAAAATGGCTGCTAAAATTGACAAAGATACCTGCGCCGGTTGCGGTGCCTGCGTTGACGCCTGCCCCGCCGAAGCTATCAAGCTCGAAGGCGACAAGGCCATCATCGTCGAAGATTCCTGCGTGAGCTGCGGTGCCTGCGTTGACGCTTGCCCCTGCAGTGCCATCACTGTTGAATAATTCAGCAGGGATCACTCCGGCTCAAGCCAGGAAAAGGACGGCATTGAAGCCGCCTTTTTCCTGGCTTTTTCTTTCGCAACAAAATCGGTCCCAACACTTTAACTTTAATTTTTGAAAGCTGCTATCCATGAAATACCTTTTTGCTTTGCTGCTGACGGTCAATGTCCTCTGCGGAGCGGCTGTTGAATTCCGCAGCGGAAAACTCCTGTGTGCTGAACTTTCTTCCAAACGCCCCTCCATCACCGCCTTTGATGCTGCCATTTACCCTGAACTTCCCGCCACACCTGTTTATGCGGCGCTGACATTCCGCCCCGACCGTGACCGCCGTATCAGCATCCACGATTTCGGCATCGATGTTTTCGGAAAGGTCTATCCCTGTATCGCCGTCCGCAAGGGGAACGCCGCCTTTTCAGGAGCGTGGAACAAAAGTGAGATCATGGATGTCAAATCCACCTATACCATGCTTTTCATCCTCGATGCCAAAGAACTGGGAATTGAAGGCAAAAATACGATCTCCCTTTCCCTGAAAGCTCTCTTTCCCCCTGCGGAACTTGCTTTGCAGAAAGTTGAATTCAAAGTTCTGGGGCAGAAAGTTTTCACCCAACCCAATGCCATTCCCGCTTCCGGGATGATGACGGAGAAAAAATGAGCGCCCCCTTTCTCCCCATGACCAGAGCCGAAATGGAAGCTCTGGGCTGGGATGAGCTGGATATTTTGCTCATCACCGGCGATTGTTACGTCGATCACCCCTCTTTCGGAGTCGCCATCATCGGCAGACTTCTGGAGCATCACGGCTACCGGGTGGGTATCGTCGCCCAGCCCGACTGGAGTACTCCTGACCCCCTCAAAGTCATGGGCCGTCCCCGTATCGGCGTGGGTGTCACCTCGGGCAATATCGACTCCATGGTCAATCTTTACACCGTGGGCAGACGCCTGCGCCGTGAAGATGCCTTTTCCGAAGATAACATCCCCGGCAAACGCCCTCCCCATGCCACCACGGTCTATGCCCAGCTGGCACGGCAGGCGTTCCCCGGAGTCCCCGTCATGCTGGGGGGTATCGAAGCAAGTCTGCGCCGCATCGCCCATTACGACTACTGGCAGGATAAGATCCGCCCCTCGGTCCTTGTGGATGCCAAGGCGGAAATCGTGGTCTACGGCATGGGGGAACGCCCCACGCCTGAGATCTTCAACCGTTTCAAAGAGGGCAAATCCCTCGAAGGTATCAGAGGAACAGCCCGGCTGCTCGGAAAAAAGGCAGCTGAAAGTTTCGACTGCACCAACTACCGGGAACTCCCCTCTTATGAGGAAACGCTGAAAAACAAAGATGCCCTCATGACCGCCACAAAACTGGTGGAAGAAGAGATGAATCCTTTCAGAGGGTGCGGTCTGATCCAGCGTTACGGCGATCGGCTTCTGGTCATCGAAGCTCCCCCGCTGCCGCTGACTTCAGATGAGCTTGACCTTGTCCATGAACTGCCCTATGCCCGGCTGCCTCATCCCTCCTACAAAAAGCGCATCCCCGCCTTTGCCACCATTGAAAACTCTGTTCAGGCAATCCGGGGATGCCCCGGTGCGTGCGCTTTCTGCGGTCTTGTGACCCATCAGGGGCGTACCGTCATGAGCCGCAGTCAGGAGTCCATCAAGCGTGAAGTGGAATCCATCGCCGCCATGCCCCACTTCAAGGGAACCATTTCAGATGTGGGGGGCGCCGCCGGAAACACTTTCGGCAGTATCACCGATCCCGAAAAGTGCAAACTGTGCCACCGTGCCAGCTGTCTTTATCCGAAAATCTGCCCCAACTACCGCTGTGACGGCAAAGCCACGGTGGAGCTGCTGCGTTCTCTGATGAAGATCCCCAAAGTCAAGCATGTCTACATCAACTCCGGCGTCCGCCTCGACCTTGCCCTGAAGCAGCCCGAACTTATGGAGGAGATGATCGGACACCACGTTTCAGGACATCTTAAAGTTGCCCCTGAACATCTGGCTCCCGGCACCTTGCGCCTCATGCGCAAAAGCTCCGCCGAAGAGTTTTATGAGTTCATGCGCCGTTTTGAGATCATCAGCAAAGAACATGGGCTTGAGCAGTACATCATCCCCCTTTTCATTTCCAACTTCCCCGGCTGCACCGATCAGGATATGAAGATCGTGGACGATTTCCTCAACCGTCACCGCTGGAGCTTGCAGCAGGTCCAGGATTATATCCCCCTGCCCATGACCATGGGTGCCGCCATGTATTACACCGGTAAAGATTCTGAGGGCAATCCGCTTCAGGTCAGACGGGGACTGGCTGAACGCCGCGCCCAGATCGAAGTGCTGAAAAAACGCCGTTCAGGTAAAGATGCCCCCGACAGAAACAGCGGGAACAGCGAAAAAAAACCTTTCAATCATTATAAAAAAGATCATCATGGAAAATTTGGAAACAAGAAGAACAGCCGTTGAGTCCGCACGGCAGATCATCGTCAAAGCCGGAACACGACTCCTCACGGACCGTGAATCCATCGCCGCACTGGTGGAGGGCATCGCCCATCTGCGCAAAGCGGGGAAAAAGGTCCTTCTGGTAAGCTCCGGCGCCGTCGGAATGGGTATGGAGCTTCTCAACCTGAAACGCCGCCCCAAAGAACTCGCCGCCAAACAGGCCCTCGCCGCCGTGGGACAGACCCGGCTCATGGCGATCTATGCCGAAGAGTGCGCCAAGTACGGTTTTCTCCCTGCCCAGCTGCTCCTTACCGCCGCTGACCTCAACGCCCGGAGCCGCTACCTCAACGTGATGAACTGCATCAACGCCCTGTGGGAAAAGAATCTGCTCCCCGTTATCAACGAAAACGACCCCGTCTCTGTGGCAGAATTGAAATTCGGCGACAACGACAAACTTGCGGGACTTCTCTGTTCCCTCACCGGTTCTGAACTTGCCATCATCCTGACCACCGAAGACGGTCTGCGTGACAGAAATCCCGACGGGACTCTGGGCGCAAGGATCCCCCTTGTCCCCAAACTCACCTCCGCCGTGAAAGCCCTTGCCGGCGGCACGGACAACTCGGATTACTCCGTAGGCGGCATGAGTTCCAAACTCACCGCCGCTTCCATCGCCACCGCTGCGGGCGCCTATCTCTGGATCGCTGACGGCAGAAAGAAAGATATCCTCAAAAAGATCATGGCGGGTGATGACGAAGGAACTCTCTTCCCTCCCCGTGACCGTATGCCCGGCAAGAAACGTTATCTGCGCTTTTTCAGCCGCATCGCCGGAAGAGTGGTCATCGACGACGGCGCCGTGGAAGCACTTCTCAAGAACGGAAAAAGCCTTCTTTCATCGGGCATGACCTCGGTCATCGGTGACTTCAAGCGGGGCGACACGGTGGAGATCGCCTCTGCCGCAGGAACCGTCATTGCACGGGGGCTGATCAACTACTCCGCCGCCGAATGCCGCAAGATCGCAGGCATGAACTCCGGAGAACTTCACAAAGTGCTGGGCAGTGACAACGAAGATGAGGTCATCCACCGGAACAATCTGACCCTTATGGAGTAAGTTCATTTCTCAACTCATCCCCCATGCTGAAAAGTGTGGGGGCTTTTTTTATACACTTCCTTGCAAAAACGCCGGGGATATGCTATATTAAATCCAACATCCAACGATCAAGGGAAAACAAAAGATGAACACCATTATCTGCCCCTGCTGCCAATTCCAATGTGAAACAGAGTTCGCCCTCGAAGAGTCCCAGCATGTTTTGTGTCCCAGATGCAAACGCAAGCATATCAAGGTCAAGGAGGGATTTCTGCCTCTTCTGCTGGAGCTTTCACGGAAAAATGATCTTCACCGGGGCGCCTGTCCCCATTGCGGGGCGCATTATGAATTTGATGATGATGTGAACTCAGCGTTCATCTGTCCTGAGTGTAAAAAGGAGTTTTTCGTCGAAAAGGTCACAGCTCCTGATAAGGAGGATGAGGACTCCAGAAAAACGACACCTCTGCCCAAACGCAGCGCACCTCAAGTTTTGCGTCCTTACACAGTGCCGCCGCCGAAACCATTGAAGTTATCTGATTTCACGATACTTGACGATAACAATAAGCTCAAATAAGGGCACGCAGGATCGTAAGATCCGCAGGGATGGTCAGTTTGATATTGGGTTCGTCGTTATTGAGGACCAGTGCCACAGGGAACCCCGCCTTGCGGAGCAATCCTGCATCGTCGGTCAGATCGGCATCGGGGAACATCTCTCTGGCTTTCCGCCACAGCTCCAAATCAAAGAGTTGAGGGGTTTCCACAGCAAAAAGTCCGTCACGGCTCACGGTGGACTCCAGCATTTCGCCGTCACTTTTCCACAAAGTATCGGTCACAGCCTTTCCCGGCAGAGCGGCGCCCGTGACCAGTGCGGCATCATAAAGGCGGGTCAGCAGCCGGGCATTGGCAAGGGGACGGGCGGCATCGTGGACCGCTGCGATCCCGGAAGCCTTTTCTCCCAGAGCGGCAACGCCGTTTCTCACAGAATGACTGCGGGAGTCCCCTCCCTCGCACCAGATGAGCTTCAAATCACGGACATAGGGAAACGCCGCATCCTGAAACTCCCGGACTCTTCCTTTGGGGACCACTAGAACACACTTTCCCGTCACCACAGGTGTCAGGCGGCGCAGAGCGTGGACAAATACCGGCGCACCATTGAGATCGGCAAGGAGTTTGTCCCCCTGTCCGAAACGGCGGGAACTGCCCCCCGCAACAAGGATGAGATGAAGAAGCTGTTCCATAAGGGTCAATTGGGGAAATTCTGCTGGATCGTCCTCAGCCAGCGTTTGATGAGAGGCGAAAGGACAAAATCCTCAAGGGCATTGTCTTTGGTGAATTCAAAGTTGCAATAGGGACACTGAGGGAAGGTCTCCAGATCCACCGGCTGCAGTTTTTCACCGCACTGGGGACACTGGACCTCATCCCTCACAGAAAAGATGCAGTTGTTGTCGTTGTTTTCCATAGTTTCATAATATAACACCTTTCAGATGATTTTTCAACATCTTTTCCGGCAGATTCTGCAACAAAAGCCTTTCCCGGAGAATGTGCATCCGGGACAAAGTACATCTTTTGACTAAATTCTGCAAAAAAACTTGATTTATCGGCGATTCGGCTTTATATTAACTGGAAGTCAAAAATATTGCGTTCCCCTTTATGGGGGAGCGTTCAAATGATACAATCATGGAGATTTGAAAAATGGAACTTACTCTTCTTGTTCTGGCTGCCGGTATGGGCAGCCGTTACGGCGGTCTCAAACAGCTCGATCAGCTGGGTCCCTCCGGCGAAACCGTCATGGACTACTCTGTTTACGATGCCATGCGTGCCGGATTCAACCGGGTGGTCTTCATCATCCGCAGAGACTTTGAAGAAGAATTCAAAAAAGTCATCGGCTCCCGCTATGCCGACAAGATCAAACTGGAATATGCTTTCCAGGACAAAAATGACCTTCCCGGCGGCTTCACCGTCCCCGAAGGCAGAGAGAAGCCCTGGGGTACCGGACACGCCGTTTACGCTGCCCGTGAACTCCTGACCGGTCCCTTTGCCGTCATCAACGCCGACGACTTCTACGGTGCCGACAGCTACAAGAAACTTGCCGCCTATCTGACCAATCCCCCCGCCCCCGGCAAGGTTCGGGGCTGTATCGCAAGTTTCGTTCTTTCCAACACTCTGAGCGAAAACGGTTCTGTTTCACGGGGCATCTGCTCCTCTGAGGCGGGACTGCTGACCAAAGTTGTGGAAAACACCAAGATCTTCCGCAAAGAGGGCAAGGTTTACAGCACCCAGGAAGACGGTACCGACATCGAACTTACCGGAAACGAATATGTTTCCATGAACTCCTGGGGTTTCATGCCCGAGATGGTGGGCGAGATCGAAGCCCTTTTCCTTGAGTTCCTCAAAGCCCGCGGAACTGAGATGAAAAGCGAATTTTATCTGCCCGGCGTGGTGGACTCCCTCATTTCCGCAGGGAAAGCTGAGATCGCCATGCTCCACAGCGAAGACAGCTGGTTCGGTGTCACCTATCGTGAAGACCGTCCCACGGTCCAGGCGGCTCTCGCCGAACTGGTGAAGTCCGGCGCATATCCTGCCAAACTTTTCTGATTTCCACAGCGAAAGGCGGCACAGCAAATGAGTCTTACTCAGGCAGAATTGAAAGAGATCGTCTACAAATTCATCGTTTACGGCGACTTTCTGGTGGGCGTCCCTTTCGGGGGCGGTCATGTCAATGACACCTATCAGCTGACTTTCGATCAGGGGGGCGTGCGGCTCTATTACATCCTGCAACGGATCAATCACAATGCCTTCCGCCACCCCGAAGAGGTCATGGAAAACCTTGACCGTGTCACCGCTCATCTGCTGGGCAAGATCCACGCCGCCCACGCTGAAACCCGCCGCCGCACCATCCGTCTGCTCAGGACCCCTGCGGGGAAACCTTACACTTACGACCGCTGCGGCAACTGCTGGCGTGCTTATGTTTTCATCGCCAACGCCCGTGCCTATGACGTCCTTGAAACCCCCGAACAGGCGTTCCGCATCGCCCAGACCATCGGGGAGTTTCAGCTCAACCTCATCGACCTGCCGGGGAAACGTCTCCACGAGACGATCCCCAATTTCCACAACACCCCCAAGCGCCTGGAAGCTCTTGAAAGATCCATCGCCGCCGACCCGGTGGGCAGAGTCAAAGAGGTGGCACGGGAAATCGACTTCGTCATGGCAAGAAAAGATGAGTGTTCCAAACTGCTCAAACTTGCGGAAGAGGGCAGTATCCCTGAACGTATCACCCACAACGACACCAAAGCGAACAACATCCTTATCGACGACCTTTCCGGTGAAGGTCTCTGCATGATCGACCTCGATACCGTCATGCCCGGTCTTTCGCTCTACGACTTCGGCGACATCGTCCGCAGCGGGACCAACCCCGCAGAAGAGGATGAAACCGACCTGAGCAAAGTGGGAATGCGCTTTGAAATGTATGAGGCGCTCCACAGAGGCTATGTGGATATGACCAGCGACTTCCTCACCCCTGCGGAATATGAAAATCTCCCCTTTGCCGGAAAACTCATCACCCTTGAGATCGGGATCCGCTTCCTCGCCGACTATCTGGACGGCGACATCTACTTCAAGACCCGCCGTTCCTCCCAGAATCTGGACCGCTGCCGGACCCAGTTCAAAATGGTGGAGTCCATTGAAAAGCAGATGAACAAGATGACCGCATTGCTTTAACACATACATTTCCGAAGAAAGAGGAGGAGTCCCCGTATCATGGCATCAAGCAATCTCCCCACACTGATCGTCCAGTACACCCACGAAAAAACCGAGGAATTGGTTCTTTCGCACCCCCATCTGACCATCGGCTCCGCGCCGGAGTGTAACATCGTTGATCCCAAAGGACTTCTCGCCCCCCGCCACGCCGAACTGCTGGCAAGCGGCAGCGACTGTCTCATCAGCGACTGCGGCTCACCTGACGGCTGTTTCGTCAACGGGGAGATCCTTGAAAAGGCACGCCCTCTGCGCCACAATGATGTGATACAGATGGGGGAAATGGTTCTGATCTTTCACGCTCCCGCCGCAGGAAGAGAGTGTTCCATTGCAGGTGCTGCACGTTTTGACAGTGCGGCATTGAAAAAACTTGCCTCACGCTTTGAGGAAAACATTTCCAGAGTTTTCAAAGGCAAGCCCCGGACCATCCGCAATCTGCTGATCTGTCTCCTTGCCGACGGCCATCTGCTTCTTGAAGATGCCCCCGGTGTGGGTAAGAGTGTGCTGGCTCAGGCACTGGCGAAATCCATTTTCACCCAGTACCGCAGGATCCAATTCACCCCCGACATGATGCCCTCGGATATTACGGGTATGAACATGTACGACTCCGGCTCCGGAACATTCCGCTTTGTGCCGGGCCCCATTTTCGGCAACGTCATCCTCGCCGACGAGATCAACCGCACCACCCCCCGCACCCAGTCAAGTCTGCTGGAGTGTATGTCCGAAAGTGCCGTGACCATCGACGGTGTGAGCCGTGTGCTGCCCAAACCCTTTTTCGTCATCGCCACCCAGAACCCTGAGGATTATCACGGGACCTATCCCCTCCCCGAACCTCAGCTTGACCGTTTCATGATGCGCCTTTCCATCGGATATCCTGATGCTCAGGCGGAGCTTGAGATCCTCTCAGGCGCCCGCAGTGGCAATCTGCTCAACACCATTTCGGGTGTCGTCCGTGCCAACGATGTGATCTGCGCCCAATCCCTTGTCCGCAAGATCGAAGTTTCGGATGCCATCAAATCCTACATCATCGCCATTGCCGATGCCACCCGGAAACATGAAGCTCTGGTCAACGGCGTAAGTCCCCGTGCCACCCTCGCACTGATGCGCGCCTGCCAGAGTCTGGCGGCATGTGAAGGCCGTGACTTTGTGACACCTCAGGATGTGACCCGGCTCTATGAAGTGGTCCTGGCGCACAGGCTTACCTTGAAACTGCGCTGGAAAGCCCAGTGGAAAAGCGTTGAAAATGTCCTTGCGGATATCGTTTCAAAGATAAAGATCCCCGAATCAGGACGCTGAAAAGGAGATGGTGATCGCCCGTCCGACATACGGTGGCTGGATCTTTCTGCTGCTGACCTGTGCCGCAGGAGGGGTCGCTTTTATGAATGTGGGTCTCATGACCGCACTCTGCGCCTCTGTCCTTGCGGGCATCTGGCTCAGTGCCTTTTTCATGGCGCAATTTTCCTTTCTTTTCCTCCGGGTCGAACGGCTCAACGCCGCCGATGTTCCCTGCAACGCCACGGCGATCCTGCCCCTGAAAATCACCAACTGTTCCATTTTCTACCGTCACATCCTGATCGTCCGCGAGAAGGTGGGCTTTGCCTCAAAAGAGGACTTTTCCGCCGCAGTCCCCCCTCTTGCTCCCGGGGAAAGCTGCGTTCTCAACCGCAAGCTCCACACCCGGCGGCGGGGACACTACACCCTTGACAAGGTGGAAATCATCACCGGGGACCCCTGCGGATTTTTCAGGCGCAGCAAACATTTCCATTTACCGGGGGAAATCACCGTCACCCCCCGCATCGAATATCTTGAACACCTGCCTGTCAGTTCCGCCTACCGCCGCTCCGACGGAGGCGAAGGCAGACTGCTGGGATTCGCCGGTATCGGCGGAGACTTTTTCGGAGTCCGCCCCTACCGCTACGGAGATGATGTGCAGCACATCTACTGGCGGGGCAGCATTGCAAAAAACCGCCTCATGGTCAAGGAGTTTGAGGCAAGCGTCACCGAAAGGATACATCTTTTCCTCGATTCAGAAAGCAGCCTTGTGGGGCAGGACGATGTGGACAACAACTTTGAACATCTGGTCAGTGCCGCGTCTTCGATCTGCAACACTCTGGGACAACGCTATTGCAGGCTTACTTTCGTCACCTCTTTTGAAGATCATACCCCCCTTTGCTTTTCGGGGGACTCCGCAGGTCTGCGCAGCAGGATCATCGAAGCCCTTACCGAACTGCGCCCCTGCCGGTGTGATATCGGCGAACTGCTCTGCGACAATATCGAACACATCCGCCCCGGCGACACCGTTTTTCTGCTGACTATGGAAGTCACTGAGTTTCTCGTCCAGCTGGCGGGCGAACTCCGGGAGTCCGGAGTCATGGTCAACTGGATCTATGCCCCCGCCCCCAACTTCCCCCCCGTCGAACCGGATATCCTGAGGGAACTG
>JAZONY010000140.1:0-33684 GCA_045654705.1 Victivallaceae bacterium | reverse complement strand
AGATGTAGCTTATCACACGGCGTTTGCCCACTTTGATCTCGGCACGCAAACGCATTCCGGGGAGCAGTTCGGCGTCGGCGGCTCTGCCTTTCAGCTTGCCGGTGATCTTCAGTCTCGCCTGATAACTGACTCCGCGGCTGGCTTCGCTCTGGATCCCGCCGTCGTCGTTACGGACCCGCTCCTGCTGCATGGCTCCGTCACGCTTGAAGGCATCCTGCGAAATGTAGATCACTTCGCCGTCAAGCGTTCCGCACTGCTGGAAAGGAAACGCATCCAGCTTCAAACGGCACTTGTCACCCAGACGGATCCAACTGATATCTCGGGCGGGAATGTCGATCTCTGCCACAAAGTTTTCCGAATCCGTGGGAATAAGCGAAATGAGCGATTCAGCTTCACGAACCGCTGAACCCTCCTGAAAAGGCGCCATCTCGTGGACTACACTGTCGCAGGGCGCACGCATCTCGGTGGCATCAACGTACATCTCAAACTTGGGGATCTCACGCAAATATGAGGTGATGTTACGCTCAACATTCACGATCCCTTCCGCAATCTGACGGTTCCAATCCGAAAGAAACGCATCACGCTCAGACTGGGCGATCAACAGCTGCTGACGGTTTTCAATGATGGAAAGTTTCTGATTGTCAAGCTGGATCGCCGTCCCGATCACATCGACCTGAGTGGAAAGCAACTCTTTCAAACTGACCGCATTCTTTTTACGCAGTCCCACATACATCTCTTCGATCTCTTTCAGCTTCGCCTGACGGTCTTCGTAGCTTTTGAGGGTGCTTTCAAGGGATTTGAGGGTATGTTCGTAACGCTGGAGCGTTTCCTTATATCCCCGCATCTTCTGCTCGAAATACGCCTTGCGGCTCTTGTAAAGAGTCAGCTGGCGCACCTCATCCTCATTCAGCACAGCAGGAAGTTTGGGGGCGTTTTTGTAGCCGTCACGCTCGGACTCCAACCGGGCTTTCTCGGCGTTCAGCGAACGCAGCTGTTCACGCAGACGTTTCAGCTCCTGCTGGTTCACCGTCTGGTCAAAGGTGAAAAGCAATTCATCCTTTTTCACCCGCTGCCCCACCTTGACGTGGACCTTGCGGATCGTGGTGCGGTCAAGGGGCTTCATGGTGATGGCAGGCCGGATCGTCGTCACTTTGCCGTCGGCGGTCACGATCTTGTCAACATGGGTCAAAGATGCCCATACACCCAGAAATACAATGGCGGCAATGACGATGAACCAGGCAAAATGCATGGAAACAGGGGGTTCATGATGCTCCAGCTCGATGGCATCGGGTTGGAACTCCTGGGCTTCATAGGGAACCTTTTCTCCGGCTCCGAAAAGTTTTTTCACGAAATCAATCATTGTCAACTCCCATTTGCTGCTGCCAGAAGTCGGCGTAAATACCGCCTTTCTTGAGCAATTCGTGATGTGTGCCTTCCTCGGCAAAGGCGCCCTGATCCATGACCACGATCTTGTCCGCACGGCAGAGAATACTCAACCGGTGGCTGATGATGAACATGGTACGGTCCTTGGCGATCATTTTCAAATTCTTGCGGATCAGCGTCTCGCTCTCGGGGTCAAGGGCACTGGTCGCTTCGTCGAAAATCAGGAACCGGGGGTTGGGCAGCAGCGCACGGGCTATCGCCAGTCGCTGACGCTGTCCGCCGGAAAGGTTGGAGGCGTTCTCTTCAAGGATCGTCTCGTATCCCTTGGGCATCTTCTGGATGAATTCATCCGCCCCCGCCATTCTTGCGGCGTAGATGATCTCTTCCATGGTCGCCTGCGGCTTGGTCAATGCCAGGTTCTCACGGACCGTCCCGTGGAAGAAGTAGTTGTCCTGAAGCACGATTCCGATGTTGCTGCGCAAAGAGGCACGGTCGATCTCACGGATGTCGATACCGTCATATTTGATGATGCCCCCCTGCAAAGGATAAAGTCCCTGGATCAGCTTGGTCAAGGTGGTCTTGCCCGAACCGGAACGCCCCACAAGTCCAACCGTCATACCGGGAGAAAGATGCAGATTCACACCCTTGATCACCTGGGGCGTGTCAGGCGTGTACTGGAACGAAACGTTTTCAATGGAAAGTTCCCCGCGGAGCTTGTGGCTCAAGGTTCCGCCCACACTTTCGCCGGGGCAGTTCATCACGACCCCCAGCATCCGGACCGAAAGGAGGGTCTGCTGGTATTCGTGGATCAGTCCGATAATGTGGACCAGAGGTCCCGTCACCCTGCCCGAAAGCATCTGGAACGCAATCAGTTCACCCACCGACATGGTGTGGTCGAAAACGGAAATGGCTCCGATCCAGACGATGGCGACAAACATGGCTTTTTCCAGAAATCCCGAAAGGGTCTTGGCGGTAATGGAGATCTTCGCCACACGGAAATAACGGGTGATGGCGTATGCCGCCGTGTCGTTCCATTTGCGCTGCTGGGTGGGTTCGAGGGCGAGACTTTTCACCGTGCGGATACCGTGGATCGTCTCAACAAGCATACCCTGACGCTTACCTTCTGCCATGTACAGCTCTTCAAGGCGCGCCTGGAAGGGCTTGATCAGAACGGCGATCACCGCCGCCATGGCAAGGGTGAATGCCAGCACCACAAGGGTCAGCTTCACACTGTAAAGGAGCAATATGGGCAGAAATACGAAAAGGGAAAGCAGTTCCAGCAGCGAGAAGAAAAGGCTTCCCGACAAGAAGGAACGGATCTTTTCCGTCTGCTGCATGTGTTTGATCAGCACACCTGAGGAGATGCGTTCATAGAAATCCACCGGCAGACTCAGCAGCTTGGCAAAGGTCCTCGTCGCAAGGCGGATGTCGATGCGGTTGGTGGCAAACAACAGGAAATAACTTCTCGTGTATTCAAGAACCATGTTGAAAACCAGCATCGCAAGGACGGCGATCCCCAGAACCTGCAAGGTGTTGCGGCTTTCGTGGACCAGAACTTTGTCGACCACCAGCTGGAAGAAAAGCGGGATCACAAGCCCCAGCAGACTGATGGCAAGAATGGCGATCGCCACCTGTCCCAGAAGTGTCCGCTGGCGGTAGAATTCGGGGATGAACCAGCGCAGTCCGAAAGGCTGTTCTTCCTCGGTGAGAGAGTAACGGCGTTTGAGAAGCACAGCTTCGCCGGTGAATTTTTCCTCAAACTCCTCACGGGTGATGAATTTGATCTGCTGCCGTTTGCCCTCTTCGGCAACGGGGTCCCAGACGGCAAGAGAAAACTTGGGAGCTTCATCCGCTTTTGCAGCTTCCTCTTCCTGTTTCTTCGCCTCTTCCTGGGGGTCAACGTCATTATCGACGATGCCGTCGGCGGCGGGGAACGCCTGGGCGGCTTCCTTTTTCTCTTCGGCACGGACACCGCAGGCGACCATGCACTTGCCCTCACGGGTGAAGATCAAAAAGGGATAGGTGCTGCCCATTCTGCCCAGCTTTTCCCACGAAAGTTTCAGGGATTTGCTGCGGAACCCCAGTTCGTCGGCGATCTTTTTCAGCAGACGGATGGAGGGTTCATCTTCGCTGATGGCGTAGTCGTGCAGGATCCTGCCGATCTCAAAGTGGCAGCGGTTCTGACGGATGATGGCGCCCAGGGCAAAAAGAGCAGTGTGACGGCCGTCCACGGAGCAGTCGTTCAGCTCCTGCTGGATGAAGACCGCTGTGCCGCTCCACGCCCTTTCGATCTGCTCACGCTGGAGCAGAAGCATCTGACTCTTGCCCTTGTTCAGAGGGTCCCAGACGGCGAAACGCTCGATGGAGCCGTTCCCCTGCTGCATACGGCGGACACCCAGAAAGAAGATCCAGTTGTCGTTGCGCAGTTTCAGCAGCACCGGTGAACCGAAGTGGCTCGAAAGCTCATCAATGGTGGCATCAAGGCGCAGTTTGGGCTGCAAATGGAATTTTTCTGCAAGGAACACGCACAACTCTGTGGTGTCCGCAGGCAGCGGATCAGGCATGATCGCTTCAAGCTGGGGCGCACGGGGCATGGTGCGTGCCAGTTCCTTGAAGCAGCAGCGTAAAGTGAACACTGCGGAAGTTTCTTTTTCACTCATCTTGTAAAAACTCCTGAAACTCAGTCAAAGTTGGGAGAGGCACCGCCGTTTTTCCCGGCAGGCGCAGAACCGTCATCGTTGCGGCGGACGATCCCTGCGGCGATCATCTGTTTGAGCAGATCATCCATGGCGTTGTAAGCCCGCAGAAAGGATTGCTGGCTCATAACGATCTCGCCGCAGCTTTCCTGAACATTATTGGCATCATTGTTAAAAAACTCCATCAGGATAACGCCGTTGGTCATCTTGACAGAAGACATTCCGTCCACAAAAATCCTGTCACCTTTACGCATGATTCCTCCATTCAAAGGTTGGAACTGACGAACAGTAAAATCCCGGTCTCCCCGGTCACAATTTAAAAAACTATACTTAATATACATGCTGTAAAGTTTTTTTTCAAGTGCAACTTCTGTTCATTATCAAAGTATGAGCAAAACAGCGAAAAAAATTAAGAACATCACCCATTTTTCCGGACAATAATCCGCCAAATATCACATTCACACCTTGACAAGAGAGTTTTCAGCACTTATATTAGTAATGTACAACCTTAAAAATATCAAGGAGAAAAAGAAGATGCACAAATACGGCTGTCTGCTTATGCTTTTGCTCGGGGGTTCACTCTGCGCTGAAAACTTCATCCCCACAGATGACCCCCAGCCGGGGAAATGGTTCCTCGACACCATCAAACACACCCGGCCCATGGTGGAAAAAAAGTACCGTGAGAAACTGGATAAACTGGGCACTCCCGCCGAAAGAGCCCTCGGCGCCGAGATGCACAATCAGCTTATGGAAGGCCATTTCATTTCCAACCGCCTTGAAGAGGCAGCTATCGAAAAGGGACTCAACTGGCCCAAAGGAGATTTCACCTGGCACAACAACAAATTTTACACCCGTACCGGATGCACCTCATGGATCATCACCCCTGAAGTCTCCTCCACCGGGACCTGCATGGTCCAGAAAAACCGTGATTACAGAAACCAGAACCTTTTGAGCGCACGGCTTTACCGTGCCGCACCGGGAAGATACAAGATCATCTCTGTCACCGACCTCTGGAACAACGGCTCCGGCGCCGCCATGAACGAAAAAGGTCTTATGATCGTTCAGAACGACCCCGCTTCAAGAGAACCCCACACCCGTGCCATCGGGACCAGCTCCATAACCGTCATACGTTATGTGGCAGAACACTGCGCCAATCTGGAAGAGGGTGTCGCCATGGTGAAGAAATTTTATTCCACCGGTGTCTGCCGTTCCGGCTCCATCTATCTTCTTGCCGACTTCAACAGCGGAGCCATCGTCGAATGTACCGCCCGCCACGTTGCGGCGGCTCCGGTGGAGTTCGCTTACGAGGTCCGTGCCAACAACTTCCTGCTGCCGGGGATGATCAACTACTCCCGCAGATCGCCCAAATCCCACCTCAACGGTGCAAACCGCCGTTTCTCCGCTTCGGAGTTTCTGCGCAACACCATTCTGGAAAAAGGTAAAATCGCCCCCGTCGACCTGATGAAACTTGCCCGTCTGAGAGATCCCGCTCAGGAAAAAGAGGGATTCCGTCAGGTGTGCATGTCCAACACCCTTTGCAGCACCATGTTCGTTCCCGACCGGATGTATCCGGAGTATCTGAGCGTTGCCTTTATCGCTCTGGGACCTCCGCGGCACACCATCTTCCTGCCTATCCCCATGGGGCTGCCCGCACTTCCTGAAACCATTGCCGACAGCCGCTGGGCGGCAAGGGCGCTGGCTCTTGCGGACAAGCTCCCCATCGACCACACCCTTGTCAAAGGCTTTGAAAAACTCGAAGAAAAATTTATCAGAGAGTTTTACGAAATCCGTGAAAAAGCACGTCTGCTCCTGATACAGAACAAGCGCAAAGAGGCACAGAAACTCCTCTTTGACACCTTTTGCAGACAGTACAAAGAAGCGGATCAGCTTCTGAGTTCCGTTGAAAAAGAAGCGGCAAAACTTCCCGCTCCCGTTAAAGAAAACAAAACCAAATAACACGAGGTAAGATCATTTATGAAAAAAAGCAGCAATTTTTTCACCCTCATTGAACTTCTGGTCGTTATTGCCATCATCGCCATTCTCGCCGCCATGCTGCTTCCCGCTTTGCAGCAGGCACGGGAACGGGGCCGCGCCGCCTCATGTACCAGCAATCTGAACCAGATCGGTAAAGCTAAAGGCATGTATACCAATGACAACAACGGTTATGTTGTTCCCTACCGCAACGGCGGCGGCTCGGGCAACCGTTACTTTTATCACCGTAAATGATTCAAACGAATTGATTGCAGGATACCTGTCATGCAAGACCGATGAGCAAGACCCCGCCCCCATCGGCGGCGGACGCATCAAAAAGGGGCAGAAGCTCCGTGGACCTCTTCTGTGTCCCACAGCTCCCATCGAAGCCATGAAAGAGGAAACCAGGTACTTTTTCTACAACATCAACTCCCAGATCGACAAACGCAAGCTCGTGACCTTCAGCCGCCCCTCTCTGGGCAGCGCTGTTATGGAAGTCGGTTTGGCGCTTGACAGAAACTACGTCTATTACGGCTATTACTGCAAGGGTATCAAAGAGCATAAGGAACAGTCCGTCATCGACCCCAGACACAACGGAAAGTTGAACGTCCTCTTTTTCGACGGACATGTGGAGGCGCTGCCCTTCGCACGGATTCCCGATCAGGATGAGACTTCAGGCGTTTACAACAGTATGTTTTACAGACCGTGGGAAAAGAGAGTCCCCCCCGGCTGGTAATGAAACAGACTGGATTTGCGTAAATAATACATGGAGAAAATAAAATTGAAAAGACTTCTTTCACTTGCGGCGCTCTTTGCCCTGACTCTCGGCGCAGCGGAGCTTTCTTACAAAAACGACTTTTTCAAGGTGCGCTTTGACACAAAAGGCGGCGTCATCAAGGAGCTGATCCACAAAAAGCAGAACTGGAACGGCTCATCCCAGGCGGGGAACTCCTTCGGCGAAATGCGTGTCGGATGCGCCACAGGTCCGAAATCCCAGGAGCATGAGAACTTTGAAAAGTATGATTTCACCCTGAAAGAGTGGAAAGAACTCGGCAAAAATACGGTCAACATCACCTTTACGGCATGTGGAACGGTTTTCAACAACATCCGTCTTTACAAGACCTACAAATTCAACCACTACCGCCCCGACGAACTGGTGGTGGAGTACGAATTTGAAAATACCGGCTCCAAGGCGCAGAACATCTTTTTAAGCACCCGCACCTTCTTCCGCCGTTCCGGACAGAACAACACCTACTATCAGCCCCGCAAAGGAGGGGATGCGGCACTGCTCCAGAGCAAATATCTTGAATTTTCCATGCTGCCCCCCCGCCGTTACCTTGCGGTCGCCGGTGACGACAAAAGCGGACTTGTCATCTCATTCCCCGCCGATGCTGTGACAGGCTTCATGAACTGGTTCCTCAAAGAGGGCTACCCCACTCAGGAATATTTTTCGGATGAACGCCCCCTCGCCCCCAAAGCCCGGCGCAAACTCGTTGTCACCATGAACTTTGTCAAAGATGTCAAAGCATTTTGTGCCAAAAGCTCCATGAAAACGCTCCCCATCAAGGGCAAAGTCCCCCCTCAGGTGGAACAGCTCAACCGGCAGGAGGACCCCTCTTACAAGACCCGCGTCGTCAAAGCCGCCCCCCCGGCGGACCGCAACTTCACCGATATCACATTGAACCGCCAGTTCAACGACTCCTGGCGTTCCGTGCTGCTTCCTGCCAATGTTCAGGCGAAAAACATCGCTGTTTTTGAACTGGAAAACGGCGTTCCCGCCTTTGACAGACCCGTCGGATTCGTGCAAAGTTCGAAGGAACTGCTGCTTTTCATCCCCGGACTCCTCCCCGGAGAATCTTTCTGGCGTTCAAAGTTTGTTGACGGCTTCCTCCAGTCCACCCGGGGCGCCATGCGTGCCGCAGGACCTGTCACCGTGAAGTGCCGTATCTTTTTCGACCGTGCCGGAGGCAGAAAACTTGATCTTGCAGCTCCCGCAGGAGGCGAACTCTATATCAACGGCAATTTTGAAAAAGCCGACCCGAAAAATCCCAAACTCCCTCACTATTCCCAGTTTGTTTCCAATCCCCACCGCAAGGTGGTGTGGCAGAAAACGGGGGGCTTCAACAACAGTGCCTGTCTTGAGGGCGGCTCCGCCATTTTCGCCTTCTTCCCCGAACCGGGGGTCACTTACGATCTCAGCGTCAAGCTGAAAAACGCAGGCGGCAGCGGCAGAATGTGGCTCTATCTCACCTTTTACAACGCCGAAGGCAAGATGCTTGAAAAGGCAAGAAAACTTCTCTTTTGCAGTGACAACGTCTTTGATTGGAAAGAGATCAGAAAGAGTTTCATTCCCCCCAGAGATGCTGTGGCAGGCGAATTGACCGTTTCCAGAGGGAAACGCAACGGCGTATCTGTTTTCATCGACGATTTCAGCGTGAAAGCCGCCCCCCTTTCCAGTGTCAGACTTTCCCCCAAAGAGATGGCACGCCGTGAGCTTGTCAAACAGTGGGACATCCCCATTGCCGAGCTTGAATCCATTTCAACTGCGGCAACATCCCCTTTGAAAAAGTGGTTCCTCCCCTCTGAAAAAAGCATCGATCTGCTGGTGCTTCCCTGCGAAAACCGTGTGGGCAGACTCCACAGTGCCAAGGCGGAAATTGCTGAACTCGCCGCCCGTCACCCCATGAACATCAAGTGCATCCCCATTATCCGCGAAGTCCTTTCAAGCACAGGAAGTTACGGTGTCTGGGTGATGAATTTCAAAAAGACTCTTTCCTCTTACACCCTTGAATGTCTCAAAGAGATCAAAAAGGCGCCCAAAGTGGTGCTTCTCACCGCCTTTCAGGAAAAACTCCACAGCAAAGACTTCATCGACATCCTCGCCAAGTGGCAGAAAGAGGGAACTCATTTCCTCTTTTTCAGCTGCACGCCTCCCAAGGCTCTCAAGGGCAAATCCATTGCCGCCCCCGTGTCAGCGGTGGTCCCTCTCATCAGAGACCTGAAAGCTGACAGAATGATCTCATGGCAGAAAAAGGGCAACTCCCTCATTGCCGTTTCCGGTCACAGTGCGGGGAACAACCCTTCCGTTGAAAAGTCTGAAGTCACCATGGCAACTTACCACAAAGCCCGTGTCGGCAGAGACTTCCCCTGGTGGGAGTACAGCTATCTCCACGACCTTCAGGCGTTGCGTTATATGGGCGGCATCCGTACCGGAGTAAAAATCCTTTCCGCCACGGCAAAAGCTATCGAAGTGGATTGCGCCAAAGCTGAGACGGTCCTTGTCGAAGGGCGTATCCGCAACCGCTACCGTGATATCCGGATGAATTACCGCAACGAGCCTGTGAAACTTACTGCCGGAGTTCAGAAAATTCCGTTGCCGGATCTCTTCAAATATCTCCCCGGCGGCATGTTTGTTTTTGAAGTAAGGCTCATCAACAGCAAAGGAGAAGTCCTTGATGCGGGCGCGTTCCGTATGGATGCCCCCGAAAAAGCCGCTGTCGGCATCAAGTTTGCCAATTCTGAAAAGATCTTCCCCAGAGGCAAGGGCATTGATTTCACCGTTTCTGTGAAAAATGCTCCGGCGGGTGCGATCCTTGAAACTGAGATCGAAGATGTTTACGGCCGTATCATCCACCGCACTTCCGCCCCTGCCAAAGCGCAGAATGTGTTCTCTGTTCCCGACATCGAGCGTACCCATCTCAATAATCTCTTTGTCAGAGTCACCCGCAACAAAGAGTTCCTCGCCGAAACCATGGCTGAATTTTCCTCACCTCAGGGCAAGCCCGATTTCCTCGAATACAAAGGTCTCATGTGGGGCAATGCAACACTTGTCAAACGCAACATGGGCATCCAGGGGTCAACACTGGGCAATGTGGACTGGCCCAACACCCCGGTCTACATCCGCGCCATGCGCCTTTTGAATATAGATCCCTCACCTATGGGCATGTACAAATACGGTGCCACCGCCCATCTCTACCGCAGCGACCGCAAATCCGACCCGGTCCGCACCCCCTGTTTCTCGGATCCTGCGTTCCACAAAGCCAACCGGGAACGCCTTCTCCAACAAGCCCGAATCAGCGGCTACCGCTACTACGATGTGCAGAACTTCTGGAGCGGTGACGAACAGTATCTGGGGGCTTCGGTCTGCTATTCGCCTCACTGTCTGAAGCTCTTCCGTGAATACCTGAAAAAAGAGTACAAAAATATTGCTGAACTCAACAAAGAGTGGAACACCTCTTTCAAATCCTTTGAAGAAGTCCTCCCCGTGCAGCAGGATGAACTCAAGGACAAAAACAATCTCGCCCCCTGGCTGGACCACAAACTTTTCATGGCTCAGGTCTACGCAAAGGGACAGTTCGGATTCTTTGCCAAAGAGCTTGAGAAACACTCTTCCAACATCAAGTTCGGTCCCAGCGGCACCGCCAACCCCGGACTGGGGTATGACTGGTATCAGATGATGAAATACTGCAAGCTCCTGAGCTATTACAGCGGTATTCAGGTGAAACTCATCCACGACTTCGGCGGCAAAGAGATCCGCGCCGGCAAGTGGGGCGGCTACTGCCACGCCCATATCGACGCCGAGCCTTACATCTACGACCCCATGTGGGAGGGACTTCTCCGCGGTGCCAACATGGCGGCAGTGTGGCCCCCCATCATGACCAACGGCGACGGAACGCCCCTGCGGAACTTCTTCCATGTGGAGCGTTCTCTCAAAGAGTTGACCGGGGGATTGGCAAAGATGTGGCTCTCTGCCGACCGGAAAGCTGAGATCGCCATTCTCTACTCCCAGAGTTCTCTCTACACCGCCATGAATTCCGTGGGCAACGCCCAGTGGCAGAACAGCCAGTCTTCATGGGTGAAGCTCCTTGAAGATCTGAAATATGACTGCCGCTTCATCTCTTATGAGGAGCTGGCGGAAAAAGGTGTGGCAAAGGAGTACAAGGTCCTCATTCTGCCCTGCTCCCTTTCCCTTTCCGGAAAAGAATCCGCCGCCATCGCAGAGTTTGTAAAACAAGGCGGCACTGTCATCGCCGATATCGCCCCCGGCAGATATGACGGACACGGCAAACGGTGGAACAATCCCCATCTTGCTTCTGTTTTCCCTGCCAACTCTGGAGAAATCAAGCCGAACTTGCAGGATTCCCCCGCATTGAAAGGGAAATTTTTCACCGGCGAAAAGGCTCTTCCCATTGAAAATGTGAAAAATTACGGCAAAGGCAAAGGTGTTCTTCTCAATCTGGTGGTGGGGCAGTACCACTTCATCACTCTGGGGGGAACCGGAGGCGAACTCAGCAAAGCCACCTCCGGCGATGCCAAGCTCCAGCTCACTCTGCGAAATGTTGTGGACCGCCACCTCAAAGGGGCAGGTGTCAGAAGCGAAGTGAGTGTCAGAAACGCCAAAAACGAGGAGTTCCCCTGTCTTGCGGCAATGCGTTACGATCAGGGCAACAAAGTTCTCTTCCTCCACCAGACCGGCGGCGAAGGGGAGCGTTTCGACTTCAAAAATGCTGTTCCCGTCACGGTGAAAATTGCTGAAAAAGCGCATGTTTACGATGTCCGTGAAGGCAAATATCTGGGCTTCACCGACACTTTCAAGAGTTCCATTCTTCCGGCATGGAGCAAAGTTTACTCCCTCCAGCAGAAAAAGATCACCGCGCTCAAAGTGAACGCCCCCGCAGTTGTGAAACAGGGTGATATCTTCACCGTGAGGTTTGCTGCAGTTGACGGCGCAGGTCCTCAGGTGTTCCGTGTGGAACTGATCGCTCCCTCCGGCAAAACCGATCCGGTCTGCGCCCGCAATCATCATACACTTTCCAGTTCAGGCTCCTGTCAGGTGCAGATACCTTTCAACGGTGAAAAGGGGCTCTGGACTCTTGCGGTGAAGCATGTCAACACCGGCTTGAAGAAAACCATCAGAATCGAGGTTAAATAACCATGCACAATGACTTCGGAAACGCTGTCAACGAATATTTCGTCAAAGAGTTCCGCCGCCTTTACAAAGAACGGCAACATCGCATAGATGCCCTCACCACTCCCGGAGCGGTGCTGGAATATGCCGCCCAGGCGAAAAAAAGGATCCGTGAGGTTTTTGACCTTGACCGTCTCGAAAGGACCCCTTTGAATCTTCAAATCACAGGCGTCCACGCTTTCGGCAGTTACACTTTGAAAACCCTCATTTTTGAAAGTGTTCCCGGGTACTATGTCACAGCCGATCTCTATCTCCCCGACCCGCTGCCTGAAAAGGTCCCCGCCGTTCTTCACCTCTGCGGACACAACTTCGATGCCAAATCCTGTACCAACGGCGTCTCCCTCAATGTGGGACTTGCCGCCAACGGTATCGCCGTCCTCTGCATCGACCCCGTCTGTCAGGGGGAACGGTTCCAGCACTTCATGGAAAATGAGATGAACCTCTGCGGCGCACACAACACCATCGGCAAGGAGCTGGTGCTTTTCGGGGAACATTTCCCCGCATGGCGGGCGTGGGATGCGCTCCGGGCGGTGGATCTGCTCTGCGAACTTCCTGAGATCGACAGCAGCCGCCTCATGCTCACCGGATGCTCCGGCGGCGGAACCATGACCACCTGGGTCAACGCCCTTGAAGATCGTTTCATCGCCGCCGCCCCCAGCTGCGCCGTCACCCGCTGGCGGCGGACCGTGGAAAATGAAAACCCCATCGACGCCGAACAGATGCCCCCCGACCTGGCAGGTGAGGGGTACGACATGGCGGACTTCCTCGTTGCCACCCTTCCCCGCCCCATTCTGGTCAGCGGTGAAACCAACGACTTTTTCGACGAAAGAGGACAGCAGGAGATCGGCAGGGAACTGGAAAAACTCTCCGCCATTCTTGAAGCCCCATTGAAAAGCACTTTTTTCACAGGTCCCAACGATCACGGTCTCAAAAAAGAACAGCGTGAAGCCATCCGGGCCTTCTTTTTCAAGGCGGCAGGTCTCACGCCCCGGGGCATCGCCGAAGATGATATCCCCCGTCCCGCAACGGAGCAGAAACTTGCCGCTCCCGACGGCGATGTTTTCAAGATCCCCGGCAACCTCCCCGCCATGGAACTGATGAAACAGCGTTGTTCCAAAGTCATCGCCGCCCGGCGTCCCCTGAACCGCAAAGAAACCGCCGAAGCTCTTTCCCAATGCCTCAGACTCCCGGCAGAGATCCCCGTCCCTGCCGATTTCCGCCGTCTGCCGCTTCAGATCTTCAAAGATGACACCCGGCTCATCAACCGTTATCTCCTTGAAAACGATGAACGCATTCTGGGTGTTCTCAACGCCCTCACCGGGGACACCACCTACCAGATCCCCCGCTGCAAAGAGGCGGTTTTCTACCTGCCTGACACAGAATGTATCGAAATGGAAACGCTCCCTGCGGAACTCTATGAGGGGAAAATCCTTTTCGGATTCGACTCTTTCGGCACAGGCAATCTCATTCCCACCTCATGCGGGGTATCGGCACGGAATTTGAGTGACTTCTACGGTGCTTACTGGCACTTTGCAGGCATAAGTTACATGCTGGGCAAAACATTCCCCGGATTGCAGATGGAAGGCATCCTTTCTGCCCTGAAACTCCTGAAAGAACGGGGCACTGAAAAAATCACTCTTATCGGCAAAGGTTACGGCGCCATGCTGGCAAGCTATACGGCACTTCTGGCAGAGGATATGGTGGAAAAAACCATTCTGCTGGATTGCCCCCCTGCCTTTGAAGAGCTGGTGGGAACTTACAACACCCGTTCTTTCTCAGGCATGGTCCCCGGTATATTGAAGTACACCGACTGGACCGGTATTGCAAAACTCACAGGTGCGGAGTTCAGATAAAATGCCCCTTTCCCCCGAAGATTATATGAAACCTGCCTGCCCCTTAAGTTCCCCCTGCGCCTGCGGTAAAGAACATGGCAGAGAAGAACGCTGCGGCAACGGGATCCCCATGGAAGAGATCATCGCCCGGTGCGATGAGCTTTTCAACGCCGAAAAAACGGCGGAACTGGGGGAACTCCTGCGCTATTGGCGCAGTGAGGCGCAGAAACGGCGCGACCGCCACGGCGAACTGAGCATTTTAAGCGAAATGATGGGACACTACCGTATGGAGAAAGATCCTGAAAGAGGTATGGAAGCCATTGAGTCCGGCATTGCGCTTCTCAGGGAACTGGGGCTTTCAGGAACTCTTCCGGCGGGGACGATCCTGCTCAACGGGGCAACGGCACTCCAGAGTTTCGGCAAGGTCCCCGAAGCCCTTTCCTTTTACGCCGAGACCGCCCGCATCTATGAACGGCATCTGGACCCCGCCGACTGGCGTTTTGCCGGACTTTACAACAACATGGCGGCGGCGTATGAAGCCAAAGGGGAATTCCCGCTGGCGGAAAAGTGTTATCTCCGGGCGCTTGATGTTCTGAAACTCTGCGCCAACAATATGGATTCTGCCGTCACCTGCCTCAATCTGGCACAGCTTTACAAGACCTGGCACAACGATATGGAGCTTGTTGAAAACATGCTTGAGATCGCCATGGAGTACTTCAACATGCCGGATCAGATTCACGACGGCTACTACGCTCACACCTGCCGCAAATGTGCTTCAGGCTTCGGCGCACTGGGGCGCAGGGACCTTGAGGATGAACTGAACAAACAGGCTGACCTTTATTATGAAAGGCATTGAGAAAGCAAGAATTTTTTTCAGAGACCACGGTCTCCCCATGCTTGAGGAACAGTTCCCCCAACTGCTCCCCTCTCTTGCCGCCGGTATCGCCGGAAGAGGTTCGGAGTGCTTCGGCTTTGACGATGAGATCTCTCAAGACCACGATTTCCGCACCGGATTCGCCCTCTATCTGGATGATGAGACGGAAAGGTGTCACGGATTCCGGCTCCAGCGGGCATACGATGCGCTGGTCAGGCAGGTGTTCCCCTCAAAGGAAAGTTCCGCCGAAAGCAAACTGGGCGCTCAGGAACACGGCGTCATCCGTATCAGTGACTTTTTCCGCCGCAGGACAGGTATTCCGGGGGCGCCCCGCACCTGGCAGGAGTGGCTTTACACCCCTGAACACGCCTTTGCCGAAAGTGTCAACGGTGAAGTTTTCATGGACCACGAGGGGAGTTTTTCACGCATAAGAAGTGTCATCCTCTACGACATGCCCGAAGATGTCAGGCTGAAAAAGATCGCTTCAAGATTGATTTTCATGGCTCAAAGCGGACAATACAACTTCATGCGCTGTCACAAGCACGGTGAACCCGGAGCGGCGGCAATGGCGATGAACGAATTTGTCAGAAATGCCGTTTCCCTTATTTTCATCTTGAATTTCCGCTTTGCCCCCTACTACAAGTGGCAGTTCCGGGCGCTGCGGGAGCTTCCCTTTATGGGTGAGCTTGCAGGCCCTCTCGAAAATCTTCTTGTTTCCCCTCAGACACCTGCTGAAAAAAGCGCCGTCACAGAGGAAATCTGCGCCAAAATCCTTGACCATTTGCGCGACCTCGGACTCACCTGCCGCCCTGAAAGCTACCTCGAACCCCACGCCTTTGAAGTCATGAAACGCATCCGCTCCCACCACCTGCGCGCCCTGCACGTGATGGAAGGATAACAAATAACAGATAATTTTCCTCGTGTCAAGGGGAATAATTTAAGCATTTTTTACTTGACTTTTATCTATATTCATGCTATATTTACCTTTGGAACATATTGCATTGTCACCCTGTTAAAACAATATTAAAGGAGTTCTTATGCCCGCTCAGGAAATCACCGCTGTCTCATTCTGGAGTGCCGTCGTGCTGATCTCTCTCATTCTTCTGGTCATTCTGGGAGTCATCATCCGCCTTTTGATGTTTTTCCGCAACTTCTGCAAAGATATGGACACCCAGCAGATGGCGCAGAACGCCCAGCTCAAACAGCTTCAGGGAACCATGTCCGAGATCCTCGGGGAACTCAGACGTGCCAACCGTCTCACCATTGAACAGCTGGACCTCAAACGGGCTGAAATGACCGGGGACTTTGAGATCGTCGAAGAACCTATCGCACCTCCCCCTGTCGCCCGTCCCCAGGAAGAAAAAACCGCCCATCTCCCCGGCAATGTCCCCCATAGCTTCCCCCAGCTCTGAAAAACAGCTTTGAACGAGGTTGAATCATGTACGACGAAAACAAATACACCTCATCTGCCGAAAGAGAAGCGCGCGCAGCCGTTCCCTCCGGCGGGACCTTGATCAACGGTTTCATCAACCGTGTCTTTTCGTGGATGTTCGCAGGACTTGCCATTACCGGGGGCATTTCCTGGTATCTGGGCAATTTTCAAATCGAAAGGATCATACAGTACCGGGGCGCGCTCTGGATCCTGGGTATCCTTGAAGTGGTGGTGGTCATCGCCATTTCAGCGGGGATCCGCAAATTCAGTGCCGGTGTTGCGGCGCTGCTCTTTGCACTGTTTGCGCTGCTGAACGGTTTGACTCTGTCATGGATCTTCGTCGCTTTCAATCCTGCTGTCATCGCCAAAGCCTTCTGCTCGGCGAGTTTGACTTTCGGCGTCACGGGGCTTGTGGGCTACACCACAAAGAAAGATCTTTCCACGCTGGGCTCCCTCTGCGGCATGGGCCTTATCGGACTGATCATCGCCTCTATCGTCAACTTTTTCTGGTACAACAGCACCGCTGACTTTGTCATCAGCTGTATCGGAGTCCTGCTTTTCGTGGGACTTACAGCATGGGACGTGCAGAAAATCAAGCTCCTTGCGCTGGAATTCACCGCCGCCGGCACCCCCGCAAGAGAGGTAAAAAAATACGCCGTCCTCGGTGCTTTGGAACTCTATCTCGACTTTATCAACCTCTTTATTTTTCTGCTCCGTATTCTCTACGGCGGCAAACGGTAATTTTTTATGAAGATCCTTATCAGCGCAGGGCCGACACGGGAATATATCGACCCTGTCCGTTTTATTTCCAACTCTTCCAGCGGTCAGATGGGTTACGCCATCGCCGCAGCGGCGATGCGCCGCAACCATGAAGTCACTCTGGTTTCCGGTCCGGTCAATCTCCCCGCCCCCGACGGGGTGACACTGGTCAAAGTCACCAGCGCCGCCGATATGGCTGAAGCCATGAAAAGCCGCTTTTTACAGAACGATGTCTGTATCATGAGTGCCGCCGTGGCGGATTACCGTCCGGTGATCAATCTGGAACACAAGATGAAAAAAAGTCCGGGGAACCTTTTCCTCGAACTGGAGCGCACAGAAGATATCCTGAAAACCCTCGGCTCCATGAAAACAGCTGCCCAGCTTCTCATCGGATTTGCCGCAGAATCTGAAAATCTTCTGGAAAACGCTCAAGGAAAACTTGCCCGCAAAAATCTGGACTGGATCGTCGCCAACAAACTTTCTGACGGCTTTGCAAAATCCACCAACATCTGCACCGTTCTGGGCAAAAACGGGGAAAAGCTCCCCTTTGAAGAACTCCCCAAAACGGAACTTGCCGTCAAACTCCTTGAAACCTTCGGGCTTTAAGATTAGGAAAAGTGACCTTTTTTCTGTTTCTCTGATTGAAAATTAAGTAAATCCGTGCTAAATTACAGAAAGCGTCTCAATAATTCTCTGAACAACAGGAGTTGAAAAATGGCAGAAAGCGTATCAACCAAGATAGATGACAAGAAAGCTGAGTACAAAGGCAAAAAACTGCGGGTCGCCATTATCGGCTGCGGCGGTATCGCCCAGACCCATTTGAAAGCCTATAAAAATATCCCCGAAGTGGAAATCGTCGCCGGTGTGGATATCCTGCCTGAACGTCTCGAACGCATGGAAAATGAATGGGGACTCCCCAAAGAAGCTCTCTTTACCGACTGGAAAGAGATGCTCAAGGTCATCAAACCCGATGCCGTCGATGTCTGCACCCCCAACGGAGTCCACTGCGCCCCCGTGGTGGATGCCTGCAACGCCGGATGCCATGCCATCGTTGAAAAGCCTATGGCGATGAATCCCAAAGAGTGCGAAAAGATGATCGCCGCCGCCAATAAGAACAATGTGAAACTCTCTGTGGGGTTCCAGCAGCGTTACCGCAACAACACCCAGGCTCTGATCCAGGCGCGGAACGAGGGTCGTTTCGGCGATATCCTCTTTGTGAAGTGTCAGGCTCTCCGCCGCCGGGGCATCCCCAACTAGGGCGTTTTCGGTCAGAAAGAACTGCAGGGCGGCGGTCCCATGATCGATATCGGTGTCCACATCCTTGAGTGCGCCTGGGAATTCATGGGTTCCCCCAAGCCCGTCGCCGCAAGCGGTAACTGCTGGACCTACCTGGGGGACAAACCCAGCAATGTCCGCAACGCATGGCCCAACTGGGACTACAAGACCTACACTGTGGAAGACCTCGCCATCGGTCAGATCCGTTTTGAAAACGGTGCCATTCTGCAGATCGAATCCAGTTTCGCAGCCCACATCCCGGAAAATGATATTTTCAACTTTACCGCCATGGGAACCAAAGGCGGATGCTCATGGGAAGATGTTTCCATCTACGCCGACGAGCATGATATGATGATGAATATGAAACCCTCTTACATGCCCGTCGATGACTGGATGGTCATGTTCCAGAGAAAACTTTCAAACTGGGTCCAGGGCTGTCTCAACGGCACCCCCCTGGGTGCCTCGGGCGAAGCCGGTCTGGGAGTCCAGAAGATGCTGGACGGTATCTACCGCTCCGCCGAAGCCGGAAAAGAAGTTACCATCAAATAAAATATAAGGTATTGGATTACAAATGAAAATCGGTGTTATTGTTGAATCTTTCTGTGAAGATCTGCATACAGCTCTTCAGTCTGCCTCCAAGATGGGGATCCAGGGCGTTCAGATCTACGCCTGCCACCAGTCCCACAAATCCCTGATCGAAATGAGCAGCGCAGAACGTGCTGATCTGCTCAAATACATCAAGGATCTGGGCATGGAAGTTTCCTCCATCTGCGGCGACCTGGGCGGCCACGGATTTCAGGACAAAGAGGGCAACCCCAAACGTATCGAACTGAGCAAACAGATCATCGATGCCTGCTGCGAACTGGAAACCCGTGTCATGACCACCCATGTGGGCGTGATCCCCACCAAAGATGAGTCCCCTGTCTATCAGGAAATGGTCCGTGTCGCCAAAGTTGTGGGCGAATATGCCGCCGCCAACGGCGTCACCCTTGCCATCGAAACCGGTCCCGAACCCGCCACCCGTCTGCGCCACTATCTCGAAGATATCGGCGGCAAAGGCATCGGTGTCAACTTCGACCCCGCCAATCTGGCAATGGTCGTCCGTGATGATGCGGAAACCGCTGCCGAGATCCTGGGCCCCTGGATCGTCCACACCCACGCCAAAGACGGTAAAAATTTCCGTCCCTGCAACCCCGCCAATGAATACGGCTCACTTGAACTGTCTGACCTGACTCCCGGATACGACAAAGCCGCTCTGGGCAGAGCCTATCTGGAAGTGCCCCTGGGTCAGGGCGATGTGAACTGGGACGGCTATTTCCGCACCCTCAACAAGATCGGCTACAACGGATTCCTCACCATCGAACGCGAAGTGGGCGATACCCCCAAAGCCGATATCCAGCTTGCCGTGGACTTCCTCAAGGCACGCATGGGATAATATGCTGCATTTCCCCGAAGCTCCGGTCTTTTCCGGAGCTTTTTTTATAGGTTGAGGGAGTTGGGGCGGTGGAAAAGCCCTTTTGAGGAAAGGTCTTTTTCCCCCGCCTCAAACCCCACCCCCTTTTCCCAAACCTTTTTCAGTAACGCTTTTCATTTTTGAGTTCTCAAAAATAAAAAGCGGTCTGTAAAAGTCTTTTGTAAAAAAAATATTTTACCTACCCGTGAAGGGAACAGAGTATTTTTATAAAGGTGAGATTATGAATGACTTCAGAATATGTGTCGTAGGACTTGGCCACAGAGGGCGTTTCATGTTTCAAACGGCCTGCCAGATCCCCGGATTCAAGGGCGTTGCCGCCTGTGATGTCAAAAAAGAGTTGTGGTTTGAACCGACCTCATACCAAGGTGTCCATGCCGCTTCTCTTGCCTCACAGATGCCCGATGTGACATTCTATGACGATTACGATGAAATGCTTGAAAAAGCTGCGCCCCAGGTTGTGCTTGTGGAAACTCCGGCGCACTGTCATACGGAGTTCTGTATCAAGGCTCTTGCCAGAGGTGTCCATGTGTTTTCAGACATTCCCTCCGTGGGAACTCTTGCCGAGGGAGCCGCACTCTGGCAGGCTCATCTTGAAAGTGATGCCAAACTCATGACGGGAGCGACCACCATGGGATGGGGTTTTGTTCACGCCATGCAGGATCTGCACCGCAAAGGGATGCTGGGGAAACCTGCGATCCTTGAAGCGGAGTATATCCACGACTGCCGCTATCTCTGGGAGGAAACACCATGGCGGAAACCCGATTCCTCCGATAAATTCGCCCCCTGCTACAACTGCACCCACTCTCTGGGACCTTTGCTTTCCATTCTGAACGAGGAGTTGTGCGAAGTGACCTCTATCACCTCAGGCAGTCACCATGAACCGGAATTCCCTTATGCTCACGACTACAGTTGTTCCCTCTTCCGGACCCCTTCCGGCGTGCTGGTGAGGATGACCAATTCTTATATCAATAACTGGAAAGGCGGCAATCATTCTTTCCGTGTTTTCGGGACTCAGGGCTGTTTTGAACACCTTTCCGCCCGGGGCGACAAGTCACCTGAGCGCACCACTTTTTCCACACGCACACTCACGGGTGCCGAAAAGATCACGGAGCTGCCGATAGGATTTTCCCCCTTTACGGAAGAGGTAAAAAAAAGATTTCAGGCAACAAAGGGCAGCGGTCACGGCGGAGCGGACTCCTATCTGCTCTTCTGCTTTGCCGAAGCTCTCCGCAACGGGGCAAAGGAGATGCCCGTTTCCCTGCGGCAGGGGCTTGCCATGACACTGCCGGGAATTTATGCGGCGGAGTCGGTCTTCAAAAAGGGCGCAACGCTCCCCATCCACTATCCGTGGGAAAAAGAAGCCTATCAAAAAGATATTGAGACCCTTTCACCCCCTGTAACAGGCCGAACGTCGGCTTCGGAGTAACACGCAGCTGCTTCTAGCTGCGAGAACCGAAAACTGGGGTCATCCCCTTTTCCCCTTGTCACGGCGTAGTATTACGAAGCCGGAAAACCTTTTTCAGCACAACACTTTTGCAAATTTTTGCAAAAGTATTGTGCCGCTTAAAAGTTTAAGAAAACAGAAATCTACCCATGTCGGGAACATAGCCTAGGAATAAACCTGCCCTTCAAAAGGGCTTTTACAGCACCATTCCGGCGATCCACCCTGCGACGAGCAGAGGCAGATTATAGTGGAGAAAAGTCGGGATGGTGCTGTCGTATATATGGTCATGTTTGCCGTCGGCATTAAGTCCGGCAGTGGGACCGAGGACCGATTCGGAAACAGGGGAACCCGCATCCCCCAATGCCCCTGCCACACCGACGATGGCGATGGTGGCAAGAGGGGAAATGCCGAGTTTGACGCACAGGGGAACGTAAATGGCAGCAATAAGGGGGACCGTGGAAAAGGATGAACCGATGCCCATGGTGATGACCAATCCCACAAAGAGCATGAAAAAGACGGCGATGCCTCTCGCATCCCCGAATCCGGAAGAGAGAAGTTCAACCAGGACTTCGATGGTTTTAGTGGCTTTGAGTACCCCGGCAAATCCGTTGGCGGCGATCATAACGATACCGATACCGCCCATGAGGTAGACACCTTTGGTGAAAACATCCTGAGAATCCTTGAGAGAGATAACTCCTGAGATGACAAAGACCATGACACCTGCCAAAGCAGCGATGACCAGAGAATCCAGCCAGATCTGCCCCGCAAGGGCGACGGCGATAGCGATGACTCCGGCAACGACCTTGAGGGGGGAGATGGTGACATCAGCTGCACCGGAATCTGAAACCGTGTTGGTTTTGCTTTCAACGCAGCTGTAATCCCGTTCCTTGCGGTAAGAGAAGAAAACGGCAATAAGCAATCCGGCAACCATACCCAGTGCCGGGATCAGCATGGCTTTGGGAGCCATGGCGGAAGTAACTTGAACGCCGTTGCTGCAAATACCTTTGATCAGGATCTCGTTGAGGTAGATCTGTCCGAAACCGAAAGGCAGGAACATGTAAGGGGTGATAAGTCCGAAAGTCAGAATACATGCCACCGCCCGGCGATCGAGTTTCAGTTTGTCAAAGAGAGGCAGCAGGGGGGGGATCAGCACAGGGATAAAGGCGATATGGACCGGAATGAGGTTCTGGGATGAGATCGCCGCAAGAGTGAGGATCCCCAGGAGCATGTATTTGAAACAGAGAACATTTTTCGGGGTCAGCTCTCTGTTGAGTTGTTTGAAAAGCATCTTTGCCAGCAGCTCCGTAATGCCGGAGCGGGAAATGGCGATGGAAAATGCCCCCAGCATGGCGTAACTGAAAGCGATCTGTGCGCCCTGAGTCAATCCTGAATTGAAAGCCTTCATAATGGCTTCGCCGCTCATTCCGGCGATAAATCCCCCGGCTGTGGCAGAGATGACCAGAGAAAAAACCACATTCAACCGCAGAGCCGAAAGGATCAGCATCAGCGCAACAGAAATAAGGATCGGATTTTTCAACAGCTCCAGAATCATAAAAGCCCCCTTGATAATTTAAAAAAATGAATTTAGATAAAATAGCATCTTTTTACCTTTTTGTCAAATTTTCTTTGTGATGATCGTTGACTTTTTCCGAACTTTGCTGTATACTATGCAAAATACAACAGGGGAATTCTATGGAATGTTTTTCTGAAAATTATGATCTTATCGTTGCCGGCTCCGGTCCTGCGGGACTGGCGGGAGCGCTTTTTGCCGCCCGCCGGGGGAAGCGTGTACTGCTCCTTGAAAAAGAAAACCGCACAGGGGGCAAGATGCCTCTTTCGGGGGGCGCACGCTGCAACGTGACCAACATCCTTTCTGCGGAAGAAATGGCACATGCTTTCGGCAGGAACGAGCGTTTTCTGCTGCCTGCGCTCCGGAATTTCCCTCCGGAAAAGGTCCGTGAATATTTCGCCAGCCGGGGTGTCCCCATTGAAGTCACAGACGGATTCCACTGTTTCCCTGTTTCTAAAAAGGCGACCGATCTGGTGAAAGCACTTCTTGAAGACGGCATGGAACACGCCCTCCGCCACCTGACGGGAGTGAAGGTCGAAAAACTCCTGATTGAAGATAATACCCTCAAAGGTGTCCGCTGTGCCGGGGGAAGAACCTTTTACGCCCCCAACGTGCTTCTTGCCTGCGGGGGGAAATCCTACCCCGACTGGTGCGGCAGCGAATGGGGATACACCCTCGCCCGGCAGGGGGGACACACGGTAACGCCCCTTTACCCCGCCATGACGGGACTCCAATGCGTCGAAACCTGGCCCGGTGAGTGTGCGGGGATCTCTCTTGAAGATGTGACATGCGCCATTGATCTTCCCGGTGAAAAGATGAAATGCCGGGGGGAACTGCTTTTCACCCATCAGGGTATTTCCGCCTTTGCGGTCCTGGATCTTGCAGGACGGGCGGCGGAACTGCTGGAAACCCATTCAGAAATCACGGTCAGGCTCAACCTTTTTGCCGGAATGTCCGTGGAACTCTGGCAGCAGCAATTCAAAGAGTGGCGGCAGACCCGGGGCAAAACGGCAACGGGAAAACTTTGTGCCGGATTTCTCCCCAAAAGGCTGATCCCTTTCCTCTGTCCTGAGCCTGAAACCCCTTTTGCCCGTTATTCTGCGGAACACACAAAAACCCTTCTTGCCAACCTTACGGCGTTGAAACTCCACATCAAAGGCACCGAAAACTGGCACAAAGCCATGGTGACAAAGGGGGGCGTCGCCCTCAATGAAGTCAACGCCAAAACAATGGAAAGCCGCCTGCTCCCCGGACTTTACTTTGCGGGGGAGCTGCTGGACCTTGACGGTCCCTGCGGCGGCTATAATATCCAGTGGGCGTTGAGTTCCGGCGCCCTCTGCGGAAAAAGTATCAGGTAAAAATCAGAAGCGGATCTTTGCCCGGTTCAGCATGAACTGCTGTCCTGCAAGGGCGAGAAAAACCAGAAGTGCGCCTGTAATAAAGATCCAGTGAGAACTTGCCGGAGTGATCAAAGCACCGCCGAGGATAGGTCCTACGATACCTGTTGCGCCGACGATGGTCTCGTTCCCCGCAACGTAACGGTGGCTCTTGGTGGGGTGGACAAGGGAGTGGAAGACAAAGAAGAAGTAGAAACACCCCGCATAGATCCCGAAAAGCACCGCCGACAACGCAAACCAGATGAAGTTGCTGCTGAAAGCAAATCCCAGCAAAGCGATGACACCTGCCGCATTGAGCAGTGCGCCGTTGAACTTTTTATACATCCAGTCACGGCTGAAAAAGAGCATGTAACCGGCAAAACTCTGGAAGAAGCTCACCAGACACATGATGATACCCATTTCATCCTTGTTGAATCCCAGTGCCTGCACCCCTCTGAAAGGTCCCATGGTACGGACCAGAGCGATGACAAGACACCCCATACCTCCCACGAGATAGCCCATTTTCACCATATCGGGGAAGCGGGAGTAATCCACCGCCTTGCTGCTGCAAACAGAGCAGGAGTCCTGAACAGCAGCTGCTTTGGGGAGGAAAAGTTCAAGCAGAATGAATCCCGCCGCCATAATGACACCCGCCGCAATACAGCAGATAAAAGCGGTCTGCATACTGACCAGTCCGAAAAGGAGCGGCCCCATGGCAAAACCCAGACTCCACGAACCTGTGTAAAGTGCCGTGGAACGGACGATACCCGCCCGGTTGTCGGAAACAAAGCGTTTCATGTACATCTGGAATGCGGTGAAAAAGAGTGCGCCGCAGCTTCCTGTGAGGATCAGCCAGAGGAACTGGGTGTAAAGGCCGTTGAAAACCAGCATCCCCAGAGAGACCAGACCGATCCCGACAGAGGAACCGATGAGGACCCGGTGGGATCTTTCAGGCTTGACCATACATCCCGCAGCATAGGCAAGCACGGTGTAGATCAACGCCCAGACCGTCATGGTCGAACCCACCATCCAGGCGGCGACTTTGGCTTCAGAAAAACGGTAGGCGGCAATAAAGAGAATACCGCTGACAACGATATCCATAACAAGGGGAAACAGATAGATAAGATTTCTCATTTTTGTTAAATTCTCAAAAGATGTAATAACTGAGTCTGCTCCAGATGCCGACGCCGTTCTGGTCGTTGGCTTGTCCTGCCAGATAAGCGTAATCTCCCTGACGCAGCGTTTTGACGTGACCGTCAGCCATAAGATTGTTGGCTCCGCCGTTGTGGACCAGAGGTGTTCCTGCCACGGTCGAAGCGGTCGATCTTGCCATAGGCGCAATGCCGGTGGCTCCCGTCATCTTGAGGCAGTAATACATACCGTCAAAGACTTTGCCGCCCTGAGTTCCCACATAACTGTCTGCGACCCAGCCGTAAGCCGAAGGTTTGGAGATACGCTTGAGGATCAGAAAACGGGTAAGAGACTGGGCGGGATCGATGATGCCGACAAATCCGTAAGCTGAACTCTTTGTCGAATCCGAGGGATAGAGCATCATCCCGTAGGTCTGCTGGGTGAATGCGGAGTTGTAATTGGTGTTGTAGGCTTTTCCGTTGAGGAGGGGATTGAGCCGGGGACAGAGGAACCGTTTGTGAGCAGTACGCACTGTCGCACCGTCGGTACTGTATCCCACACCTGCGTAACCGTGTTTCCACAGCCGGGACGCCCAGTTGATGTAAGTGTCTTTGGTGTCATAGTAAGGGGCGGGGGAATTGCCTCTGAAGTCGCTGCAGTAGCTCAGAAGCATCATACCGATCTGTTTCTGACGGCTTATGCAGTCGGTGGTGAAACCAGCCTCTCTTGCCCGCTGCAGCGCAGGCAGCAGCATGGCGGCGAGAATAGCTATGATGGCAATAACAACCAGCAGCTCGATCAAAGTGAAACGTTTTACGGATCTCATTTTCATTTTCCTTTCTCAATGGCAAGGATACGGCTTTCGTAGCGCTTCATGGGAAGCTCAAACACTGAAACATTGCTGAAAAGTTTCCTTCCTGTTGCAGCATCGTAAACATTGTGTTTCCCCTGAAGTTTGACCTTTTTCACACCCGCCGAACTGGCGTGGAGCATGATATGGGTGGAGTTGATGTTGAAGATATCCGGCGTCTCAAGATAGGTGTGGACTCCGCACATCTTCGCCAAAGCTCTGACCATTTCAGCATCAGGGGGCAGCAGGGAGTAGAAAGAACGGCTGCCGTTCGTTCCGGGAAGTTCCACCACGGCAGGACGTCCTGCGGCTGTGGCGTGGACTTTCTGATTTTTTGAAACAGGAACGGGAACGGGGCCGTAGTGCATTTCAGGGATGTTGCCTGCTTTCGCAAAGAGGGCGGAGCCTTTGACGGGAAGGACTTTGAGTTTCTCAGTCCCCATACGCACGTCGAATTTGATCCCGGTCAGCTTTTCCATGGCATCGGGGGCGAAACGTCCCTTTTCGATAAGTCCGGGAGCAAAGAACCAGACGGCGGAAGCGTTGTTTCCGGCAAGTTTCTTCCGGATCGCCTGACGCATTTCGGGGGAGACTTCCACGGCGGTCAGGAAAAGATAAAGTTTGTAATCCTTCATCCTCGGATCGGCGATGTCATCCATGAGATAGAAATCCATGGGCGTTCCCGCACGGGGGGAGGCGTAGTGGAAATTGTGCATCAGCAAGTTGAAAAATCTTTTGTTTTTGCTGTTGGGCCAGGCAAAGTAGTCGGCAGAGTGTTCATCGTGGATCACGGCGATCTCAGCCACGCTCCGGCGGGTCTTGCCAACGGTGGATTCACCGATCTTGCGGACCTTTGCCACAGCTTCCATAATGGTCTTGTGGTGGTAGGTGGTGTGTCCGGTGAGCAGCATCTCGTAAATACCTGAATTGCGGGTCAATGCGTTCCCGAAGTTGCGCTGGATGACCGTTGCCATCTCTTCCATGGTGTTGTGACGGTTGCCCGTTTCATAGGGAGCGGTGTTCAAGGTGTAGGGGGTGCGCAGATCCGCCTCGTTCCAGAGCATCTTGCCGTGGAGCATGGCACTGCCGTTGAAAGGATTGACACAGAGACCGCTTTCACCTTGCAGACGGAGATCGCCGTAAACGATCGCCAGCTGGGTGAAGTCACACTCAGGGAGCCGCAGCAGTCTTCCTGCGGCGTTCATTCCAGTCATGTGGTGTTTGTTCTGATTGCCGAAAGCATAACCGCTGTAAGTTCCTGCGATCTTACGGTTTCCGGTCTCTTTTTTCACCAGCTGCAAAAGGCTTTTCTGCAGTTCAAAGACACGGTCGTTGAAGAAACGGCGCAGGTCGAGGACCTTGACCGCTTTCTGAGGATCACGCAGAAACAGCGTCTCGGAAAAGGCACGTTCCGCAGGAAGCGGCACCGAAGCTGTTTCCAAAGTCACCTTGGGATCGCCCCAGGCTTTCTGAAGTGCTTCATCGCTGCCGTAACGCTTTTTCAGCCAGGCGCGGAAGATCTTCTGAGTCGCCTTGGAGTAACCGGGGACACCTGCGGAAAAGGTTCCGGGCCAATACCATTCGGCGGAGCCGCCGCCGGCGACGACGTAACCGTAGATACGGTCGGCGTAGGGACCTGATTCAAGGTGGCGGATTAGATCACGCCAGAACCGTTCTTTACATCTTTTCCAGATATCGGAGTTGAGAAGTCCTCCCGCAAGGGGGGCGTAAGTCTTGCCGTCGGGGAGCATGAGGCGCTCCATTTCGTCAGGGTAGGCCGTTCTGAACCAGGGGGCGGAGACACCCGGGTGGAACATGATCTGAAGCATGGCACGGGGATTGTTTTTCAGGATCTCACGGATCCTTTCATCAGCGACTTTGAAGTTGTGTTTCCCCTCGCCGAACCATGTCCAGCCGCAGTAGGGATGTCCGTCACCCCCCACGGAAACACGGATCAGATCCACACCGGCACCGGCAAAGTCGGCTGCGACTCTGCCGCCCTGTTCGGGTTCGTAGCGGTCGTGGCAGACATATTTGGCGATGTACCCCATGTAGGGGAAATACTGTTTGCCGTTGATGAAAAGTTCAGGAGCGGCATCAGGTCCTTTGCTGCGGATGGCACTTTCTTTGAGCGCTTCTCCGGGAGGAGCGATCTTTTTGACAGGCAGAACAGGATTTTTCAAATCAGGATCATACCCATCAGGGGCATAATGGAAACACAAAGGCAGAGCGTGGCGCACGGTGTTGCCCTTGGGGATGAGAGAACCCTCAGGATAATTTTTCCGCTCGGCGGCATAAAGTCCTGCCACTTCCGCCGCACTCAGAGGTGCATCAAAAAATCTCAGGTCATTGAGGAGCATGTCGGCGTTGGCGTAGTTCATCACCTTGTTGAACTCTTTTTCTGCGCCCACATAAAGAGGACCGTTGCCCTGCATCATCTTTCCTGAGGCGGTCAGGAAAAGTTTTCCGTCTTTGTAAAAGTGATATTTCCCTGCGCCGTAAACAGCGACAGCATGTTCCCAGACGCCGGATCTCCGGATCCTGTTGCCTTTCTGGATCCCGGAAATCTGATAAGATTCATGGCGTGTGAAAAATTCACCACCTGCGTTGAAAACAAAGGGTTGTCCTTTGCGGAAAAGTCCGGAACTCAGAATGGGGCAGATGTCGATATCCCTTTTGCGCAGTACCCATGCGGAAACGGCAAAGCCTTTCCTGAAATCAGGGAGAGCGCCTGAGATCTCGATCTCGGCAGTTGCGGCAAGACGGAGCGCCCCTTTCTGTGTCAGCAGAGGCACTCTGCGTGAGATCATCTTGTAAGCCCCGGAGGAGAACTCTTTTTTGCCGTTGGCATCTTTGAAGTTGAAGTGAAAAAGCTCTTTTCCCGGAAGAAGAGAAAAGAGTGACAATACTCCAAGCAGAATGATTTTTTTCAACATGACTCAAATCCTCAGAAATGTTATCAGAAAAACTTTCCTCTCAGGTCGATGGGGAGTTCTTCAATGACCTCATCTCCTGAACAAAGGTAGATGTATTCGTGCAAATTTATGGTGGGGTCGCAGTGGGGAAGCGTCAGTTCCACCACCTCGCCCAGACGGGGTTTCCTTCCTGCGGGGAAATAGAGTTTGCCGTGTTCATCCCCGAACCAGTCATAGCTCCAGCCCGCCTCGGGAAGACCTGCGGCGGCTTTGCAGGGAGGGGCATGAGGGGTGAAATAGAGAGCTTTGAGACCGGCATCCACCGTGACGAACTCCTCCTGATTGCAGCTGACCACCGTCGAAAGGCAGGTCAACGCACAGGGAAAGGCACTCCCGACGCCCTCGACATTGTAGTATTCCGTATCCATCATGCAGTAGGAACCCACCTGGATATCGGTCAATTCGGGGATCTCCACATCAAAAGCGGCAGTCCCTGTTCCGGTTCCGGTGAGGACTTCGCAGGGGATCCCGTCACGGCGCAGATCGCGGACAAGGGCTGCGGCTTCCTGCATCACTTCAACGGTGGCGGCGCGCCGTCCGGCGGCATCGGTCACATGCTGAAGATTTCCGGCGTAGCACTGGATACCCCTGAAATCAAGATTGGGAAGAGCCATGATCTCTTTCACAAAAGCGGGGGCATCCTTGAACTCCACTCCGGTCCGCCCCATGCGGGGATTCACATCGGCGATCACGTCGAACTTCACGCCGAAACTGTTGAGAGCTTTGAGATTTTCCACATTGTCGGCGGTGATCCACAGCCCCGGATGGGCTTTTTTGAGCTGGGCAAGCCGTTCCAGCCGGGCAGGAGCCACAACAGGAGAGGTGAGCAGCACATTTTCGATCCCTGCTTTAAGGAGAGCTTCAGCCTCCCCCAGTTTGGCGGCGCAGATACCGGCGCAGTTCCCCGCCGCAAGCTGCCTTGCGGCAATGGCGGAAGATTTGTGGGTCTTGGCGTGGGGGCGGAGTTTTTTCCCCGCCTTTGCCGCCATTTCAGCCATGGAAGAAAGAGCCTTGTTGAAGCGCTCCAGATCCAGCACAAGTGCCGGAGTCGGCAGTTGATTTCTTTTCATTTCCGGACTCTTATTTCAGTTTGCGCAGATTGATACCGGTTTCCTCCCAGAAGAGGGTATCTTCCACGGGTTTGTTGTCGATTTCCCAGAAGTGGTTCATCACATCCTCTTTGACCAGAGGCGCATTGGCGAAATAATCTTTGAGAGCTTCAACAGAAATGGTGTTTTCAGCAGTAATGGTCTCTGCGTTATTGAGGAGCGCGGCAAAGAAGTTCTGCGCCGCAGGTTTGGCAAAGCGTTCCGTGTTGAAGGTGCAGATGATGAGTTTGCCCTTGCCCGCATTGACCACGCCGCAGTGGCAGAAGTTGCGCAAAGTATCATCGGGCATGTAGGTCTTGATGCCGTGGATCAACCCTTTCATACGGTCACGGACGGGTTTGTCAACGCCGGAAATCAGCTCCGTCACGGCAACGGGGAAGTGGTCAAGATTGAGCTTGTACCCCGCCTCGATCAGGTCATACATGGGGGCATCGAAATATTTGCCGCAGCCGATGGCTTCACGGAGCTTTTCGTCACGGATGATACCGCCCAGATTGCTGCCCCGGTCCCAGATGCAGGGCTTGAAGCGTTCAAGAGCGCCGGGAATATAGTATTTCTCCTGTCCGGGGTTGTCTCTGTGATAGAAAAGCACCACGGTCTTTCCTTCTTCAAGGTCGGCAAAGAGCGCATCATCCAGCCGATCGCGCAGCACGATGCCGGAAGCGGGGGCATCCTTTGCGGTATTTTCAGTGATCCACTGAGCGAAAGGTTTGTTTTCAAGTTTCACATCGAACCGGCTGCGGATAGAGTGTTTTGCAGGGTAACGCCAGATCTTCCAGTCGTTGCGGCACTCAATGCCGGGAGCGGTGAACTCGGCGTAAATGGTACACTCTTCGGCTTTTGCCACGGGGGGCAGAGCGACTTTGATATCCACAAGTTTCTGGACGCCAGAGACGACGAAAATGTTGTCGGCGCAGTAAAGGGTCTCTTTACCGGCGGAAGTTTCAAGAGAGACTTTCAGCGTTCCGAAAGCGGTCTCTGTCTGAGTGAAGTTGGAAATGTGGATGGGGAACTCCACTTTCTGATCGTCGGCGAAACACTCTTCGGGCAGATCGGTCAGCAGCACCGCATCGGCGTTGAACTGTCTCATCCATGCGGCATCGATGAATTTGTCATCGTCAAAGCAGTCCACGATACCGTTTTTGTTCTCGTATTTGAAGCAGTCGGCAAACTGAAGCATTTCAAAGCCGCAGAGTCCTGAAAGGCGCAATCTTTCAAGGTAGGTTTTGATACCGAACTTCTTGAACTTTTCAGAGGCGGTTCTGTATTCAGGAAGTCTTGCTTCAATGCCTTTCTGCTGCACAAGTGCGGCAAAATCGGTCATGTAACGGGGCTTTTTGATATCGTTCTTTTCAAGGAATTCACTTCCCATCTTTGTGGCAAAAGCCTCAAACTTGGCGTTGAGCGCCTCGTAATCGGGGATCTCGATGTAGTGGATCGCCTCATGTGCCAGCGTGGGTTTGACAGGATTGGCGTAACGGCGGATCTCGGCTGTGCCGCAACTGCTCTGCATGGGGGTATCCTTGGCAGAACCGTTCATGTGCCAGCAGGCATCGGAGACAAACATGTCACGGTGGGATTTGTAGGGGAAATAGTAGGCGATATGCTGGGAAAGGATATCGGCACTGGAACGGTCATATTCACCCCAGCCGGAGTTGTCAAGGATCAGTTTGGCAGGGGCAAGGCGTTTGCCCTCTTCGTAAAGTTTGAGGACAAGGGGCTGATGGCCCGAATTGTGCATCTCGTTGCCGATACAGAAGATGGCGACGGAAGGATGGTTGCGGTAACGCATGATGGTCTCACGCCAGTTGGCGTTGTCAAGGGCGAGATTTTTCTTTTTGCCCTGATCGTCATATTCATAGGCGAACCCGATCTCCATGTGGGTAAAAAGTCCCAGCTCATCGGCGGCACGGACGAAATCCTCTGAGGGAATCGTGCTGTGGAACCGCACCAGATTGAAGCCGTACTTTTTCGCCTGACTGATGTGGTAACGGTAGCTTTCATAGTCGCTTTTTCCAGAAAGATTGGGGTGATCGTGGGCGACGATGCCCCGGATGTACCCTCTGAAGCAGAAAGGCTTGCCGTTGACGAGGACATGGGTATTGCCCAGAGTGACAAGTTCGTTGAGACCGAAAAGGACTTCACCTGTTTCATCGGACTTGAAGGTGTAAAGCACCGGATTCTCAGGGGACCAGAATTCAAGTCCCGCAGCATCAAAAGTGTGGCGGCAGACGCCGTTTTCCAGAGTTTCCTTTTTCAGAAGAACGGGGGTGAGGGACTTTCCGCATCCGGAAAGGATGGTGCAGTTATTCAAAGTTTCAGGACCGTCGCAGAAAAGCAGGCGTGAGGCACTGGAAGCGTGGATATAAATGTTATTCATTGTCAATGGTTCCTTAAAAAGGGTGAAAAAAAATTCAATTTACATAATATAACATCATTTTACACTTAATGTCAAGTAAAAATTGCACATTGAGACTTGACTTTTTAAAGGAATGTTGTTATATTGTAGATTGAATATATACTTATCCAACCGAAAGAGATCAATTATATGGGACACGATAACGGCTTTACTCCACGGGCAAGGTATGCTCTGGTCATCGCCAAAGAAGAAGCTCACAAGATGAATGCGGATGCCATCGCCCCCCACCATCTGCTCCTTGCCCTGCTGGGCATGGAAAACGGGGTCGCCATGGAAATTTTGCAGAAACTGGGCGTCAATATTTCACGGCTCCGTCTGGAAATCGAAAAGAGCTGCAAATCCTCCGGCGGCGCCCCCGCCGACAGTGCGCAGGAGGGCGCCCCCCTGCCTTTCAATCTGGAAATGAAAAAGGTCCTCCTCAGCGCACAAGAAGAGGCAAGAGAGATGAACTACAACTTCATCGGCACGGAACATCTGCTTCTGGGCATTCTCAGCCACAGCGGTTCCGATGCCTGCCGGGTGCTGAAAAACATGGGGGTCAATCTGGAAAACGCCCGTGAAGAGACTCTCCGTGCGCTGGATTCCGCCTTTATGCCCCCTCCGGACACCAAAAACACCGATGAAAAAGGGGACTACCTTTTCAACGGTTTTGAACAGGAAAACAGCGACAGCGACAACACTTCACCAAGAGAAGATGACGGCAGCTGCCCCGCCCTCAACACCTACGGCAGAAACATGACACGCCTCGCCGCCGAAGGAAAACTTGATCCTGTCATCGGCAGAAGCGATGAGATCTCACGGGTCATCCAGATCCTCTGCCGCCGCACCAAGAACAACCCGGTCCTCATCGGTGAGGCGGGGGTGGGCAAAACCGCCATTATCGAAGGACTCGCTCAAGCCATCGCCGCCAAGCGTGTCCCCGAACTCCTTGCCGACAAACAGATCTACGACCTCGACCTGCCCCTCATGGTGGCGGGAACCAAGTACCGGGGACAGTTTGAGGAGCGTATCAAAGCGGTCATCGACGAAGTCCGCAACTCCGGAAAAGTCATCCTCTTCATCGACGAACTCCACACTCTCGTGGGTGCAGGCGGTGCAGAGGGGGCTCTGGATGCCGCCAACATCATCAAACCCGCCCTCGCCCGG
>JAZONY010000139.1:0-2064 GCA_045654705.1 Victivallaceae bacterium | reverse complement strand
GTTGACGATTTCCACCGCTTTGGCGGGGGTGACTTTGCCGTAAACTTTGCCGTTGACCATCATAACAGGAGCAAGACCGCAGGCACCGACGCAGCGGAGAGCGGAGACGGAGAAAAGACCGTCGGCAGTGGGAGTGGTATCAGCTTTGATACCGAGAACACGTTCGATTTCAGAAAGAACTTTTTCAGAGCCTTTGACGTAGCAGGCAGTACCCATGCAGACGTCGATGCAGTATTTGCCTTTGGGTTCAGTGGTGAAGTAGTTGTAGAAACTGACCACACCTGAAACCTGGGCTTCGGTAAGATAAAGTTTTTTGGCGACGTGGATCTGCACTTCACGGGGGAGATAACCGAAAATCTCCTGTGCTTTGTGCAAAACCTGGATCAGCCGTCCACGCCGGCGTTCATCATTGCGGTCAATTCCAAGACCGTCAATGAAAGCGTCAAGCTCTGCAAATTTAGCAGCCGCTCCTTCTGACAATTTGTTGCAACACATTTTTTTCAACCTTTTGTTAAATAAACTTCCCGCCTTGCAGGCGGCATTTCCTGACGTCCGGAACGATTCCCGGGCGTCCACCGAACCGAACTGTTTTCCGGGGCAGCCCCCCTTTGGACAGTTCGGAGTAACACACATAACCTTTTATTTTAAACAGCAACGACTGAAATTCCGTATAAAAAATCAGTCGTCTAAAAACTCTCCCTGCTTCAAATTCCTCTTAGCCATTTTCACAGAGAGCATGGCGAAACCGCCGGCGATCACTTCACGCTGCACGATCACATCCTGAGGGACCCGCAAACAGACGTTGGCGAAGTTCCAGAAGGCTTTGACGCCGCATGAAATAAGTTCATCTGTAACCATTTGTGCGCAGTTTGAAGGAACGCAGATAATTCCCAGTTCAGGGGGATCATCTCTCAGAACCTCACTCATTCTGCGGACATCGGTCACTTTATGTCCGTGGATGATCGAATCGATGCGGTCGGGATTGGAGTCAAAAACGGCAGAAATTTCAAGGCCGTATTCAGCGAACTCCTCATGCCCGATCAGGGCGCTGCCCAGAGAGCCTGCCCCCACGAGACACGCCCGGCAGGTGCGGTCCCAGTTGAGATAGCGCCGGATACCCTCGATGAGTTCATCGGTTTTGTATCCGACACCGGGCTGACCTGAGATGCCTGTCAATTCAAAATCCTTGCGGACGATGATGGTATCAAGATTTATATATTCAGCCAGACGGGTGGTGGAAGCATGTTTTTCGCCGTTCTGGTGCATAAGCATCAACTTATGCAAATAGCTCGGCATCCGCCTGATAGAAGGCGAATTAGGTATCTTGCTCCGGCTCAATTGTCACCCCGTCTGAAAAAAGTTAATTGCAATAGATCTTTTTTTATCCATATAATATACACCGCCAATCGAATTTTTCAAGTCATCTGTAAAAAAAAGGAAGATTTTTGCATTTTTTTGCAAAGGCGCTGTTGCAAAACATCAGTTACCGATAATGTCTGGTCCACAGGCCGGAACAACCACTTACTCCATGTTCAACGCCACGGGGGCATATTACACCCTCGAGCCGGTTGGCAGTCTGCGGAGGTTATCGTTGTTTTGACACAGCCCGCTTGTATTGACCAGTGGCACTCCGATAAAGTCCGACTTGTCCGACTTGTCCGACTTGTCCGACTTGTCCGACTTGTCCGACAAAGCGCCGCACCGCAAACTCATGCAAACCGGGGGCGTTTACCAGTACTGAGGGGTTGAGTGTGTGACTAAACCTTTTTGTTTGGTCATACTTGAGGTTGCGAGAGATTTACTTTGGTCTGCGGAGTTGGGGTAAAGAGGCGCCAGCGCCTCTCTCCCCCAAGCCCCCTCTCTTGCGACCTGTGGGGCGTGTTGTTGTGGTGCTATGGTGATCCTGTTTTTGGGGAGGTTTGGGGCTTCGATCAGTGTGGTACAAGGCTTCATCTCAATTCCCGCGCCCCCCGTCGACAGCCTGCGGCTGATCTCAGGGGGGCTTAGATGCTCAGGTTTCACTCCATTCGCCCCGACATGACTCGGGGCGCCCCCTGCGGAATA
>JAZONY010000138.1:0-4995 GCA_045654705.1 Victivallaceae bacterium | reverse complement strand
CATTCGCCCCGACATGACTCGGGGCGACCCCTGCGGAATACCGCAGGGGCTTATTCCGCTCCAACCTTGCGCGCTCGGCGCGAAGCACCTTCGCTGGTGGGTTGCTTCGACCACTGTGGTTAGCTGTTTCAGTTAGCGGGCACTTCTGCCACTGGTCAATACAAGCGGGCTGTGTCAAAACAACGATGACCTCCGCAGACTGGCAACCGGCACGAGGGTATAAAAAGCCCTCCGGGCGTTGAACACGGGGGGAACGGTTGTTCCGGTCTGTGGACCAGACATTATCGGCAACTTATGTTTTGCGGCAACCTTTTTTGTTACGGAGAAAATTCTCAAAGACGGCAGGTTTTGAAGAAAATTTCTTCTTTCCATTTTTCGTCCCGCTGCCTGAGACGTGCGTACTGCTCCTGATCGGCGGGGCAGGGGGCTTTGCTGATGATGCGTCTGAGATAGGAGTCATGACGGCAGAGCGTGCCGTTGAGAATGTCGGCTTCGGTGATCTGCGCCATGATGATCTCACGGAATGTGGTGCGGCCCCGGTCGTAGATGATGAAGAGTCTCCCGTCATCCGACTCCACGGCATCGGGGTATGAGATGCTGCGTTCAGGGGTTTCTGCATCGTCGAGCTGCAGAGAGTAAGCCCAGGTGGCGCCTTCATCTTCAGAAAGTTTCGCCACAAGGTTTCTGCGGAAATCCTCGGCTTCATTGTGGATGAGCAAAATCCGTCCCGATTTGAGGCGGCGCAGAAAGAAACGGGAACTTGCATTGGGAAGATCGGTAAAAATGCCGTCACTCCAATGGGTTCCGGCAAGGTCGGCGGATTCTGTTTTGACCAGCCGGCGTTGGATGTCCCGTGCCAGCATGAGCAATGTTCCGTCTTTGCGTTCAAGGATCATGGTTTCGTCAAAGTCGGGAGAGAGCTTTTTCCCCGCAAGGCAGTTGCGCCATGTTCTGCCCTGATCGCTGCTGCGGCAGTATTGATAGCGGTCATGACACCAGTTGTAGGCGCAAAGAAGCCACTCGCCGTTGGAGAGAACCGTGGGCTGAGTGCGCAGAAATCCGTTGGAAATATACCGGGGTTCGCTCCAGACAAGTTCCTTTGCATCGGGATCATCGCAGACCACCGCCCAGAGAGCCAGATGGTTTGTGTCGGTGATCTTCCATTTTTCCCCGAGATAGCGCTGGGTGATGAACATCCACATTCTTTTGAGAGGATCCAGCCACAGCTGGATGTCGATGGAGATATGTTCATTTTTCATATCGCTCGGCACAACGGCGACGGGGGAACTCCAGCTCCAGCCCTCATCATCGCTCCTTATGAGAAGATTGTAGTTGTCGGGGGCGGGTTCCCCTGTTCCTCCTGAATACCATCCGGCATAAAGTCTGCCTTTTGGGGTGCGCAAGATGGTGGGGCATCCCTGCCACAAACGGCGGGAAAGGTGAAATTCCTCCCCGGGAGAGCTGTTGATGATAATGGGTGTCATGGGGTGTATTCTCCTGAGTTCCGGTGCAAAAAAAGGCGCTTTCCGGAAAAGAAAGCGCCTTGATGATCAGGATGACTGATTATGCCATAGCCTGAGCAACAGCAACAGCCACGTCGACAGAAGCGCCGACCATGGGGTTGTTGCCCATACCGATCAGACCCATCATCTCAACGTGGGCAGGAACGGAAGAGGATCCTGCGAACTGAGCGTCAGAGTGCATACGGCCCATGGTGTCGGTCATGCCGTAAGAGGCAGGACCCGCAGCCATGTTGTCGGGATGCAGGGTACGGCCGGTACCGCCGCCGGAAGCCACTGAGAAGAAGGGCATACCCTTTTCGATACGCTCTTTCTTGTAGGTAGCCATGACGGGGTGCTGGAAACGGGTGGGGTTGGTGGAGTTGCCGGTGATGGCGATATCGACACCTTCGAGCCACATGATGGCGACACCTTCACGGACATCGTCAGCACCGTAGCAGCGGACAGCGGCACGCTCACCGTTGGAGTAGGCGCGCTCGGAAACAACTTTCACCTGACCGGTGTAGTAGTCGAATTCAGTTTCCACGCCGGTAAAACCGTTGATGCGGGAAATGATCTGGGCGGCATCCTTGCCGAGACCGTTGAGGATGACGCGCAAGGGTTCTTTACGGGCCTTGTTGGCACAGCGGGCAAGACCGATGGCGCCTTCAGCAGCGGCAAAGGATTCGTGACCGGCGCAGAAAGCGAAGCACTTGGTTTCGTCGCGCAGCAGCATGGAAGCCAAATTTCCGTGGCCGAGACCGACTTTACGGTCGTCAGCAACAGAACCGGGGATGCAGAAGGACTGGAGTCCTTCGCCCAGGGTCTTGGCGATTTCGGAAGCGACGGTCTGACCGCGCTTGATGGCGACAGCAGCACCCACGAGATATGCCCAGCAGGCGTTCTCAAAACAGATGGGCTGGATGTCACGGACACGTTTGATGATGTCCAGACCTTTGGATTCGGTGATCTGCTTGGCTTCGTCCAGAGAAGCGATGCCGTTGGCTTTCAGGAATGCTTCGATCTGGGCGATCCGGCGTTCATAACTTTCAAAAAGAGCCATGATGATTACTCCTTAAAATATCAATTACTGCTTGCGGGGGTCGATGACCTTGACCGCATCGGCGAAACGGCCGTAGGTGCCGGTGAACTTCTTGAGAGCTTCGTTGGCATCCATGCCGCCCTTGATGGCGTCAAGCATCTGACCCATCTTGATGAACTGGTAGCCGATGACATGATCTTCGTCATCGAGAGCCAGAGCGGTGACGTAGCCTTCAGCCATTTCCAGGTAACGGACGCCCTTGGCGGAAGTGCCGTACATGGTACCGGTGATGCTGCGCAGGCCTTTGCCCAGGTCTTCGAGACCGGCGCCGATGGGGAGACCGCCTTCGCTGAAAGCAGTCTGGGTGCGGCCGTAGACGATCTGGAGGAAGAGTTCGCGCATGGCGGTGTTGATAGCGTCGCAGACCAGGTCGGTGTTGAGAGCTTCAAGCAGGGTCTTGCCGGGGAGGATCTCAGCAGCCATAGCGGCGGAGTGGGTCATACCGGAGCAGCCGATGGTTTCCACCAGAGCTTCCTGAATGATACCTTCTTTGACATTGAGGGTCAGTTTGCAGGCGCCCTGCTGGGGAGCGCACCAGCCCACACCGTGGGTCAGACCGGAAATATCAGTGATTTCCTTGGCTTTAGTCCACTTTCCTTCCTGCGGGATCGGCGCGGGACCGTGTTTGGGTCCTTTTGCCACGCAGACCATCTGCTCGACTTCGTGACTCAGATTCATCGAGTTTTCTCCTTGTTTTTGGATTTTGTTTCTCGTTTTTGGGGAAATATCCATAGGATACTGTCAGGAAAGGTTCTGACAGTACTTTTACCATACTTCTATATAATATACACCATGTTTTGTGATTTTTCCAAAAGCAACATGGATTTTTTTTAAAAATGGTGATATATTTTAAAGAAATTTGAAAGGAGTTCCGCAAAATCATGATGAAACAGGTTGAAATTTACACCGATGGCGCCTGTTCCGGCAATCCGGGACCGGGGGGCTACGGCATCATTCTGACCTATAAACGCAGCAAAAAAGAGATTTCCGGCGGTTACGCCCGCACCACCAACAACCGCATGGAGCTGCTGGCGGCGATCATCGCCCTTGAAACTCTGACCGAATCCTGTCAGGTCACGCTTTACAGCGATTCACGCTATCTGGTGGATGCCGTGACCAAAAACTGGCTGTGGAGCTGGAAACAGAGAAACTGGATCAAGGCTGATAAATCCCCCGTCAAAAACGTTGACCTCTGGGAGCGTTATCTTGTTGCCCAGGCGCGCCACCGTATTTCCATGGTCTGGGTCAAGGGCCATGCCGAAAACGATTTTAACAACCGCTGCGACGAACTGGCAAGATGTGCCGCCGCCGTAGGGGGACTTCCCGATGATCCGGGATTGGAGATATAAAGGTATTTTTTATGAAAATCACAGTTGTCGCCGGAGAGGGCGCAAATCCCGCACTCGTTTCTGAATTCGGACTTGCTCTGCTTCTTGAAAATGAGGGGAAAAGTTTCCTTTTTGACACCGGGGCAGGGGAGTCGCTGCTCCATAATTTGAAAGCCCTTGAGATCCCTCTTGAAAAGTGCGGTTCAGTCATTCTTTCCCACGGTCATTACGACCACACCGGGGGATTGGCTTATCTGAATCCTGAGGAACTCTGGTTCTGTTCCGGGGTGGAGGATCCCCAGTACAGCCGTCACGCCGACGGGACCATGCACAAGATCTCCATGCCCGCTGCTTCCCTGGAAGTTGCCCGCAAAGTTGCCAAAGCCACTCCCATGAATCTTTTTGACTACATCGGTTACGGCATCTTTCTCACAGGTCCCATTGCAAGAAGATCCCCCGAAGATTGCGGCGGTGACTTCTTTCACGACGAAGCATGTACCCAGAAGGACATCGTTCCCGAGGAGCAGGCGCTTTTGAGTACCTCCGGCGTTCTGGTGACGGGGTGCTGCCACGCAGGGATCATCAACACCCTTTTTCACTGTCACAAGATGCTGCCTGAGCTGCCCATCCACACCATCGTGGGGGGACTCCATTTGAAAAATGCGGATGTTGTCCGTCTGGAACAGACCGCCAATATCCTGAAACAGTTCAAGGTGAAAAATCTTTACCTCATGCACTGCACAGGCGAAAACGCCATTGCCTATCTGAAAGAACATCTGCCCCAGTGCAATATTTTCACCCCTGAACTTGGCGAAACCTTTACGGTTTGAACTTTTTCCATACTCCTCGACTCCGAAGTAACTCGCAGCTGCGACGAGCTGCGAGAACCGCAAATAAGCGTTTGCGGCGATAACTTTGCGATAATGTCTGGTCCACAGACCGGAACAACCGCTTACTCCATGTTCAACGCCTCGGGGCATATTATACCCTCGAGCCGGTTGACAGTCTGCGGGCGTTTTCGTTGTTTTGACACAGCCCGCTTGTATTGACCAGTGGACAAGGCGCC
>JAZONY010000137.1:0-21946 GCA_045654705.1 Victivallaceae bacterium | reverse complement strand
GTGGACCCTGATGCCCTGGCTGTATCAGCTGCAGCAGTCCAGCTGCCAGGCTGTGATCTACTGCTCACTGATCATCGCCTCCATCCCCACCTTCCTGATCTTCATGCTCTGTCAGAACGTGATCATGCGCGGTATCGTGGTTCCTGTGGAAAAATAAGGTTTTCAATATAAGGATTAACGAACTATGGAAGATCTTGCACAGAAAATCACTGATCGTCTCAATGAACTGCGCGTTCATCTTCAGGCTGACGGCGGCGATCTTGAAATCGTCGCCATCGAGGGCAAAACCGTTCAGCTGCGCCTCCGGGGCGCCTGCGGACACTGTCCCCACGCCGCCATGACCATCAAAGGCGGTCTGGAACACATCCTGCGGGAAGAGCTGGACCCTGAGATCGAACTGGTCCGGGTGGACTGATCAATAACACGACACGGGGGGCTGCCAAACAGCCCCCCTGTTTTAATTTACGAGGTAATTTCCAGACAGGAAGTTTCCTCATTTACAGGAGTTGGAATTTTTATGGAGCTTATCGACGAGATCAAAGCCCTCAAGGCAGAGCGCAATGCCCTGATCCTTGCCCATAACTATGTCAGACCCGAAATTCAGGATCTGGCGGACTTTACCGGTGATTCCCTTGAGCTTTCCATCAAGGCCCGTGACGCAAAGGCTTCGCTCATGGTTTTTTGCGGCGTCCGTTTCATGGCTGAGACTGCCAAACTTCTTTCTCCTGAATCGACTGTTCTGCTGCCCAATCCCGAAGCCGACTGCCCCATGGCACGGATGGCTGACGGCGAACAGGTCAAGGCATGGCGCAGCGAGTTCCCCGATGCGGTCTTTGCCGCCTACGTCAACACCACCGCCGAAACCAAAGCCCAGGTGGATATCTGCTGCACCAGCGGCAACGCCGAAAAGATCGTCCGCTCCCTTGAAGGCAGAAAAGTGGTGTTCCTCCCCGACCGCAATCTGGGAAGCAACATCAACAACGCCCTCGGAACTGAAATGTCCCTCTGGAACGGATGCTGCCCCGTCCACGATCAGGTGACGCCCGAAATGCTCAAAGGCGCCCGGGAGTTTTTCCCCGATGCCGCCATCATCATCCATCCCGAATGTAAAAGCGAATGCGTCGTTGAAGCCGATGCCGCCCTCAGCACTGCCGGGATGCTCAAATTTGTGAAACAGTGCGACAAAAAGACCATTATCGTCGCCACTGAAAGCGGTCTGCTTCACCGTCTGAAAAAGGAGAATCCGGAGAAAAGGTTCATCCCCCTTGCCCCCGAGATCCTCTGCCCCGACATGAAAAAGATCACCCTTGAAGATCTCCGGGATGCCCTCAAGTTCAATCAGCATGAGATCACCCTCGATCCCGAAATCATGGAAAACGCCGTCAAGCCCATCGAAAAGATGCTGGCTCTTTCATAATCAATCATTCACTTGCGCCTGAGACTCTTTCTCAGGCATCGGAAATCAGGATTTATAAAAATGTTCGTCAAACAGACCGTCAAGGGGATGCGTGATATCCTCCCCGCTGAAAACGAGATCCGTGAATATCTGCTGGATCTGCTCAAATCCACCTACCGCACCTACGGTTACTCCCTTATCGAAACCCCCTGCATGGAGCATATCGAAAACCTCAGCAGCAAGCAGGGCGGTGAAAACGAAAAACTCATCTTCAAGATCCTCAAACGGGGCGAGAAGCTGGGCAACGCCATGACCGGGAACGAAGCTGATCTTGTTGACTCCGGTATGCGTTACGATCTGACTGTGCCTCTGGCGCGTTATTACGCCAACAACGCAGCTTCCCTGACACTGCCTTTCAAGGCCATGCAGATCGGTCCCGTCTGGCGTGCCGACCGTCCCCAGAAGGGGCGGTTCCGCCAGTTCACCCAGTGCGACATCGACATTCTGGGCGACAGCAGCTGCAATGCGGAAATCGAACTTATCCACGCCACCACCACCTTCCTTGACAAGGCGGGTGTCCGGGGCTGCACGGTGCTGATCAACGACCGCCGTCTGCTGAAAGCCATGATGGACTACTGCAAGTTCCCCGAGGAATCCCACGGCGATGTGCTGATCATTCTTGACAAGTTCGACAAGATCGGTTCTGACGGGGTGAAAAAGGAGCTGCTTGAGTCCGGATATTCTGCGGAATCTGTGGAGCTTTATTACGATTTCTTTGACAAGCTCCAGAAAGCTGAGGATGCACTTGAATTCTGCGCCGCAACTCTGGATGCCGTTCTGCCCGAAGGCACCGCCGACAACCTGAAAGCCATCATCCGTTCTGTCCGTGAACTTACCACTGCCGAAGATACCCGTTTTGTCTTTGACCCCACTCTGGTCCGGGGCATGGGCTACTACACCGGAACCATTTTCGAGATCCGCGCCGAAAGTTTCAAGGGCATCTCCATCGCCGGAGGCGGCCGCTATGACAAGATGATCGGCAAATATATCGGTTCCGACGTCTGCGCCTGCGGATTTTCCATCGGCTTTGAACGCATGATCGGCGCTCTTATCGAGGGCGGGTTCCAGATCCCCGGCGTTGCCGAAAAGATCGCCGTGCTCTACCGCCGTTCCTTCACCCTTGAAGATGTGGCAGCTTTGCAGAAGCTCTGCAACACCTTCCGCGCTCAGGGCAAACGTATCCTCATTCAGCAGATGAACAAGAATCTGGGGTTCCAGAAGAAACAGCTTGCTGAACAGAACTACAAAATCATCGAAGTCGCCGCTCCCGAAGAAGTGGTTCAGGCTTTGAACTGAGAAAAACGGTATGAACTTACTGGAACTTTCACAGACTATCCGCCGCCTGAGACAGGAGCGGCATCTTACTGTGGAGCAGCTGGCGCAACGGAGCAACTTCAGCAAAGGGTTTATTTCACAGGTGGAAAATTTCCGTATTTCCCCCTCCCTCAAAGCTCTCAACCGCATCGCCGATGCCCTTGAGGTGGAGTTGAAAGATCTCTTTGAAGCCCCCGACAAGTCAGCTGAGTTCCTTTTCGGCAATATCGCCGAAGGTTTTGAACTCCAGCGGGACGACAGTCAGGAGTACGGTATGCGCTATCTGGCGCTGGCTGAGGGACTTTCAGGGAAAAAACTGGACCCCTTTGTGGTGGAGTATCACCACACGGAATCCCCCCGTGACTTCATGGCACACGAAACCGAAGAGTTCTTTGTCCTCCTTTCGGGGGAGGTCAACTTTTATGTCTATGACAACAATACCAGCCGCCACCTGGCCCAGGGGGAGACGGTCTATCTGAAATCCCAGATCCCCCACCGGGCGGAACTGGCGGCGGAGTGCAAAGAGGCTAAAGCCCTCATTATCTATTCTGAACCGGGGGAGTGAATCATGGCTGAAACTTTGGGAAAACTTATCAGTCAGGCGGCTTTTCTTTCACGCCGTGCCGCCGTGACTGCTATCAAATCCGGCAGAGTCCGTATCAACGGCAAAGTGTGTATGAATCCTGCTGAACGCATCGAACAGGGGATGAAGATCGCCTTTGACCGCCGTCCTCTTGAGATCCCCGATCTCAACGAAAAGTGGTATGTGATGCTCAACAAGCCTGTGGGCTATGTCTGCACCGCTTCGGATCCCCATGCCCCTTTGAAAGCCATCGACCTTATCGTTCCTGCGCCTCCGGTGCGCCTTTTTTCGGCGGGACGGCTGGATAAGGAAAGTTCGGGACTGATCCTCTTTTCCAACGACGGCGACTTTGTGGCGCAGCTGACCCATCCCAAATACCAGATCGTCAAACGCTATGTGGTGCGCCTTGCTTCGGAACTCACCCCCGAAGCCCAGAAACAGATGGTCCGGGGCATCAAGGATGAGGGGGAGTTCCTCAAGGTCCTCAAGGTGGTCCCCCTGGGGGGATGCCGCTACGAACTCTATCTCAATGAGGGGAAAAAGCGTGAGATCCGCCGCCTGACCGCCGCTCTGGGAGCCCCCACCGTTGAGCTTGACCGCCTTTCCATCGGAACCTTGGAACTGGGGAAACTCCCCCGAGGCGAATGGCGCAGACTTGACCTTTCAGAGGTCAAAGCCGCCCTGACCCCCATGACTTCAGAGGGCAAGTGAGTTCAGCGGGGCTTCTTATCCCGAAAAAAGTTGCACAGGGCACTTGAAAAAGTCCCCTTTTAATGCTAATGTATGTTGAGGCAATCCCACCATGGGGATTGTCCGTTGAAGAGCATTATCAACTTTACGATCGGACTGTTTATGAAAATAACTTTTTTGGATGGACCTTACAAGGGGAAGAAGTTTGAAATCAACTCCCCCAAAGTGACCATCGGCAGGGACGGCGGCAATCAGCTGATCCTCGATACCGACGGCGTTTCACGCTGTCATGCCGAATTTCAACAACTCCCCGACGGCAGCTGGATCGTCCGGGATCTCAACAGCACCAACGGTGTGAAGATCGCGGGAGTCCGCATCGACGGTACGGCAGTTCTCAACGAAAACTTTGAAGTCACCATCGGCGAAAACCTGATCCGGGTCTCTGATTTGCGTCAGGAACCTGCACGGGTCATTTTCAATCCCATCATTTCCACGCCCCAAAGTGTGGAACCTGCATCCCCCTCACTTCCTCAGGGAGGAGCGGTGATCTTCAACAGCACCCCTGCGCCTGCACCTGAAAAAGCGGCAGCTCCCGTTCCCCCGGACGTTCCTGTTGCAGTTCCCGTTCCTGCTGCGGAAAAAACGGCTCCCGCCATCCCCTCGACGGTGGATATCAAGAAACTTTCTGGCTCCCTTTTCGGACAGAAAAAAAAGAGTGCCGGCAATTCCGGTGAGGAAAAGTCCGCCGACGGCGCAGGAGATGCGAAAAAACGCCGTTCCAATATGATCTTCTATACTATTGTGGCGTGCGTGGTCATCATGGTTCTCAGCGCAGCTTTTTCCATAATGAATCCACGGAACAAAACCACCGCCGCCGCCAAACGCCCCCAGCCCCTGACCCTCAGATACGAAAAAGAGGTGGTCACCAAAGGGAATGTGTTCCGCTTCGACTTCCTGCTCAAGAGCAAACTTGTGAAAAAGGAGAAAAAGAGCAAGGATGGCAAAAAGTATACCGCCTATGAAAGAGAGTATTTCGTCGATTTCACCATTGACGATATCGCTTCCCAACGCCACTTCACCCGCACAGTTCCCGTTTCGGACGAAACCGCCGAGGAGCTGCGCAGCGTGATCCGTGACTCCGGCATCTTCACCAATGAGTCAGAGAACAAAGGCGGCAGCGATGCCATGAACCGGCGTCTGACCATTGTTGACGGCAAGAGGCTCCTTGAGTGTTCCGTACCGGGCGAGTTTGCTTCGACGGAGTTCAACGCCGTGGAAGAGGCGGTGGTCGGCGTGGCAAAGACCTTCGGACTGGAAACGATCTCCATGACCCCCGGACAGCTCATCGCCCAGGCGGAAAAGTATTTTATCAACGCCAACGACCTTTACGACAACCGCCGCGCCGCTGCGGGAAATCTGCGGCAGGCCATCAAGTATTACAAGGCTGTGACCAATGCGTTGGAACAGTTTTCACCCAGACCCCCCATGTGGGATCAGGCGCGCACCCGCCTTGCCGAGGCTGAAAAAGAACGGAATACGGAACTGGATGCTTTGGAAACTGAATACAAACGCCTTGCCCAGCTGAGGCAGTTCGCCGAGATGAAAAGCGTGTTCCTGAAGATGATGGATCTGACCGATCCCGAATCCCGTGAACACAGTGCCGCCAAAAGAAGGCTCATCATCATTGAACAGATGTTAAGAAAGAGGAAGTAATGATGAGAAAATATCTTATTCTGCTGTTTCTGCTTGCGGGAGTGCTGTTTCTGAGTTCCTGCGGGAAAAAGGAGTCCCCCCGGACCGTTGTTCAGCTCAAAGGACCTGCCGGACTTTCATGTGAGATTGCCGGAGTCCCCTTGAAACGCACCACCTTTGCCGTATCTCCCGGGGAGTATGTCATGGGGTTTTCCGCCCCCGGATACCGGACCGAATACCGCAAAATCACCGTCCCTGCGGCGAAAAAATTTGTCTGCGAAGCCAATTTGAGTCCTGTCAGGGCATCGGTCCTCATCACCAGCAAGCCCGAGGGCGCAACGGTGAAGATCAAGGATAAAAACATGGGGACCACGCCACTTGTGATCCGTGACCTCCTCCCCGGCGAGTACCGGGCGGAGCTTGCCATGCGGGGATATGGTTCTGTGCCCGTTTTCTGGGTCATCGACAGTGAACGCCCCAAGGCGGTCAGCGGTCTCCTTGACTCCAATCTCGGCTTTCTGCGCGTGACTTCACACCCCAACCGGGCGCGGGTCATCGTGGACGGCAAAGAGGTGGGCGAAACCCCCTGCACCATCGACCGTGAAGAGGGGAGATATGTGATCCGCATCGAGCGTGCCGGATGCAATCCCGAAGAGCGCACTGTGCGTATCACCAAACGGAAGACCGACAGATTGCATGTGAAACTGGGGGAGAAACCCGGAGCCATTGCCGTCAGTTCCACTCCCGCCGGAGCTGAACTCTATATCAACGGATTGAAAAGGGGCGTCACCCCCTGCACCGTCGAAGCCCTTGAACCCGGCAAATACGCCTTGAAACTGATCTGCAAGGGATTTGATACGGTGGAAAGCTCCGTGCAGATCGTCGCCGATGCCACGGATAAAAAGCACTTTGATCTCGTCAGCAGTACCGGCGGCGTGGTTTTCAATGTCCGTCCTGTTGGCGTGCAGGTTTTCCTTGAAGGCAAACCTCTGGGCGTGACCCGTGCCGTCGCCCCCGGAGCTGAGGCGACGGAAGATTTCCGCATTTCCGGACTCGCCCCCGGAAAATATACCGTGACCATGTTCCACTCACTGGGAGATCCCCAGCGTCAGACTTTCACGTTCCGGGTGAAAAAGAATCAGACCACTTCGATCAAAACCGTCAACATGTGGATCGCCAACTGCGAAATCACCTACGCCGATGGTTCAACGGAGCGTGGATTCCTGCGTGACAGCAAACCCGAATATGTGACCTTCAGCCCCGAACCCGGAGTCCAGTTCCGGGTGGAACGCCCCAAAATCAAAAAGCTGATCATGCTTAAAGAGCGATAAAAGAGCTCTGCGGAATTGGGGCGGGTCGAACGTCGACACCGAAGTAACTCGCAGCTGCTTCTAGCTGCGAGGGTCGCAAATAAACGCTGTCAGCCGACCACGCCCACAAGCGTTTTCAGTGATAAAAAAAAGCTGCTGCATCTTGAGATGCAGCAGCTTTTTCAGTTACTGAAGAACTGATCAGCCGAGACGGGCTTCCAGAGCTTCCAGCTGCTTGACGAGAGCGGCGGGGAGCTTGTCGCCGAACTTGGCATAGTGTTCTTTGATCATAGCCAGTTCGTTCTTCCAGCCTTCGACGTCCACAGCGAGGAGCTGTTCGAGATCGGCGGCGGAGACTTCGTCTTCGATACCGGTGCGGTCGATGCCTTCAGCGGTGGGCAGAGTACCGATGGGGGTTTCGACGCCTTCAGCGGTTCCGGCGCAGCGTCCGAAGACCCATGCCAGAGGACGGCTGTTGTCGCCAAAGCCGGGCCACATGAACTTGCCTTCGGCGTTCTTGCGGAACCAGTTGACGCAGAAGATCTTGGGCAGGTTGCCTTTGGCGGCACCGGCTTCACCGATCTTCAACCAGTGAGCGAAGTAGTCAGCCATGTGATAGCCGCAGAAGGGCAGCATGGCGAAGGGGTCACGACGGACAGTACCGGCCTTGACGTCAAGAGCAGCAGCGGTAACTTCGCTGCCGACGGTGGAGCCGATGAAGACGCCGTGTTCCCAATCCTTGGCCTGATAGATCAGGGGCAGAGTGGAGGGACGACGGCCGCCAAAAAGGAATGCGGCAATAGGCACACCGGCAGGATCTTCCCATTCGGGAGCGATAGCGGGGCAGTTGCAGGCACGGGCGGTGAAACGGGCGTTGGGGTGAGCAGCCTTGACGGGGTTGCCGTCGGCGTCGACCTGACCGGGTTTCCAGTCATTGCCCTTCCAGTCGATCAGGTGATCGGGAGCATCGTAGCCGATGCCTTCCCACCAGACGTCGCCGTCATCGGTGAGAGCCACGTTGGTGAAGATGGTGTCCTTGGAGCAGGAGAGCATGGCGTTGGGGTTGGACTTCATGGAGGTACCGGGAGCCACACCGAAGAAACCGGCTTCGGGGTTGATGGCGCGGAGGTAGCCTTCATCGTCGAACTTCATCCAGCTGATATCGTCGCCGACGGTCTCGACCTTCCAGCCCTTGAGGGTGGGGATGAGCATGGCGAGGTTGGTTTTTCCGCAAGCGGAGGGGAATGCACCGGTGACATTCTTGACTTCGCCCTGGGGATTGGTCAGCTCCAGGATGAGCATGTGCTCAGCCAGCCAGCCTTCGTCACGGGCCTGGACGGTGGCGATACGCAGAGCAAGACATTTCTTACCCAAGAGAGCGTTGCCGCCGTAACCGGAACCGTAGGACCAGATCTCACGGGTTTCGGGGAAGTGAGCGATGTACTTCTGATCCATGGGAGCGCAGGGCCACTGGCCGTTGTCGCTTTCGCCTTCGGCGAGGGGCTTACCGACGGAGTGGACGCAGGGAACGAAGTCTTCTTCGCCCAGGATCTCAAGAATACGGGTGCCAACGCGGGTCATGACGTGCATGTTGATCACAACGTAGGCGGAGTCGGTCAGCTCAACACCGATCTTGGCGATCTTGGAGCCCACAGGACCCATGGAGAAGGGGATCACATAGAGGGTACGGCCGTGCATACAACCTTTGTAAAGGGCGAGCATGGTCTCTTTCAGTTCTTTGGGGTTGATCCAGTTGTTGGTGGGACCGGCATCTTCTTCTTTTTCGGAAGCGATGAAGGTACGTTTTTCCACACGGGCAACGTCGGAGGGATCAGAGCGGAACAGCAAGCTGTTGGGGCGCTTTTCGGGGTTCAGACGGACAGCGAGACCGGAAGCGATCTGCTCTTCGCAGAGACGGTTGTACTCTTCCTGGCTGCCATCGCACCAGTAGATAGCGTCAGGCTCGCAGATAGCGGCCCACTCTTTGACCCATGCGACCAGCTTGGCGCTGGCGGCGGCGGGGGTCTGGTTCAGTTCGATCATTTTACTTTTCCTTTTTATTTGGGGCAAAGCCCGTTTATTTTACAGGAGACAACTCCTCAATCAACTTTTCAAAGCGGCGGCCGTATTCGATATAGATCTCTTTGCGTTTATCTTCGGCGCTGCCGTTGTCGGTGTCGTGGAAGACGGAACCCATGTGGGGTTCCATGGAAAATCCGCCGTCGTAACCGTTCTTGAGCAGATCGGCGACGATTTCACGGACTTTGCCATGGCCTTCGCCTGCGAAGGTGTACTTTGCGGAAGAAAATCCCACCTTTTTCTCGGTGCAGATACCGTCCTTGATGTGGACGTAGCGGATGAACTCTTTGACGTTGGAGTAAAAGACGAAAGAATCCTGCATACAAACAAGTTCGTCGCCTTGGGAACGGTCAAAGTTCAGCACCGGGTTGCCGGTGTCAAAGATCAGTCTGAGACCGGGGACATTTTCCAGAAGTTTGAGGGTGTGTTTCCAGGACTGTCCGCCGTAGTTATTGCAGTTTTCGTGGAGATACTCGACACCTGCATCCTGACACATTTTCACCAGAACATTGAGCTTGGAAAACACATGTTTTTCCACTTCGGGATCCCATGCGGGGCGTTCCCACTGGGCTTTGAAGCTCATGCCCCGGAGCATGGTGCAGTTGAGCTTTTTCATACGCACGATGGCGCGTTCAAGCTGTTTTTTAGTCTGTTCAAAGTGTTCGTCGTTCAGAGGTTCCCAGCCCCAGTTGGCGACGCAGCTGCCGAAACAGTTGACACCGATGCCCGCATCGGCGAGCTTGGTGCAGACATCTTCAAAGACCTCTTCTGTGACGTCGTGAAGATTGGTCCCGTTGATCTGGCGGGCTTCGATAAAACGCCACCCCAGAGCTTTGGTCACTTCGATCTGACCTTCGATGGAGCCTGAGGCTTCATCGGCAAATCCGGTAAAATACATTTTATTTCTCTTTCTTTAACAGGCTCAGCGGTACTTGGGCAGCATATCGCCGTGGGCATCGATGAGGGCATCGCACATCTTGATGATCTTGTCGGCGGGGAGTTCCGCAGCGGTGTGAGGATCAAGGAGTGCCGCCTGATAGATGCGCTCTTTCTTCAAGGTCAGCGCCGCTTCGATGGTGAGAAGCTGGACGTTGATATTGGTCATGTTCATGGCGGCGCACTGGGTGGGCAGGTCGCCGATGAAGGTTCCCTGGATACCGTTGCGGTCCACAAGGCAGGGGACTTCCACCACGGCATCGGAGGGCAGATTGGTGATGAGGCCGTTGTTCAGCACGTTGCCGCCGATCTGGGCGGGTTTGTTGGTGACGACCGCTTCCATGATGAGAGAGCCGTATTCGCTGGAAAGGGTGTGGCTCAGTTCAGGATCGTCGTGGAGTTCCTCATACATCTTTTTCCAGCTTGCGATCTGGTCGACACAGCGGCGGGGATATTCATCCAGGGGGATCCGGTACTCGTCGATGAGTTCGGGGAACTGGCTTTTGATCCACCAGGGGGCGTATTCGGCGTTGTGTTCGCTGGATTCGGTGACATAGTAGCCGAAAAGGCGCATCATTTCCAGACGGATCATATTGCCGCCTTCGGATTGTTTCATGATCTTGCGGCCGCCGTCGATGAACTCCTGTTTGTTTTTGCGCCACTCTTTAACCTTTTTGGCGGCGATCTTTTTGAGTTCAGGATAGAGGTCCTTGCCGTCACGGGTGATCTCAAGGAGCCACGCCATGTGGTTGATACCGGCGATCTTGACCTGAGTGCGGGCAAGTTCCTCTTCGGTGGGTTTGATGCTCAAACTGTCGAGAAGTGAGGAAAGTCCCACCTGAACACTGTGGCAGAGACCCACAGTTTTCACATCGGTCCCCTTGAGCATGGCTCCGGTGAGCATAGCCATGGGATTGGTATAGTTGAGCAGCCACGCATTGGGACAGACCTGTTCCATTTCGTAGGCAAAGTCCAGCATGACGGGAATGGTGCGCAAGGCACGGAAGATACCGCCGATACCCAGCGTGTCGGCGATGGTCTGGCGCAGACCGAACTTTTTGGGGATCTCAAAGTCGATGACGGTGGAGGGTTCATAACCGCCGACCTGAATGGCGTTGACCACGAAGTCTGCGCCTCTGAGGGCGGCTTTGCGGTTTTTCACGCCCAGATGGGTGGTGATGGTGGCGCGTCCCTGATTGATGTTTTTATTCAGAACATCAAGGATATAGCGGGATTCCTCAAGACGCTCCGCATCGATATCGTAAAGGGCAAAATGCGAATCTTTAAGAGATTCCCGGCACATGCAGTCACCGAGAACGTTTCTGACAAAGACGGTACTTCCCGCCCCCATAAATGTAATTTTCGGCATGGCACAATTCCTTTATATGCAAAATTAAAACACGGTTGTTATAAGATACACCCGAAGTGCCGATTTTTCAAGGCAAAAGCGGTGAATTACCCGGTAAAGTGGCAAAAAAAAATTGACTTTCAGCCTTATGAGGGGGGAATGGCGTTACTGCGGGGTGTTCCAGAGTTCGGGGAGTTCCTGCAATCTTTTCCTTTTGGCAAGGGCGCCGGGGCAGAGTTTTTCTGTGAGAGCCCAGAAGGCAGGGGAGTGATCCAGATGGCGCAGATGGGCAAGTTCGTGGCAGACGATGTAGTCGGCAAGTTCCTCCGGCAGCAGGAGGAGTTTCCAGCAGAAACTGATGTGTCCGGCACTGTTGCAGCTGCCCCAGCGGGTTTTTGCACCGGTGATGCCCACGGAACGGGGGCAGAGGCCGTGAGCTGCCCCCAGAAGGCGGCATTTTTCTTTCAGGAGCGGCAGGGCGGCACGGCGGTAGAGCTGTTCCGCTTTGAGCGCTATTTCTTCCGGGGGAGCTGCGGGGAGCAGAAGTTCTGTCTCTGTGATGAGAGCGAGCCTTTCAGTGAGGCGCAAAGTCAGTTCCCGCCCTGCAAAGGGGAACTTCTCACCGGGGGTGAATCTGTAACGCACGGCGGGGGGACGGGCGGCAAATGATTTGAAAAGATTTGCCACAACACGCTCATTGGCAGCAAGAAGGAGCCTTATCTCTTTTTCCGTGACACCGGGGGGCGTGTGGATCTCCAGCACGCCGTCGGCGTTGATCCGCAGAGCTGTCCGCTTGCGCCGGGGGGAGACGATCTGTTTGAATCTGCCGTCAAACTGAAACATTTCAGAGTGCCAGCTGAAGCGCAAAGGTGCGCAGAGCCAGTTCCAGATTGACATTGTAGTTCAAGGTGCGGCAGAGTTCCTCGGACTGTTTGAGGACGAATTCCCCCCGCTGAGGCGTGGTCATGGGCAGGGGGGAGACCCCTTCCAGAAGTTCCGGGTGGGGCAGTTCCGCCGGAGGAACGCCGCATGAGAGCATGAAAACCTGAGCGCAGCAGGCGTTGATGACACCCAGAAACTTGGCACGGCAACGCATGAAAGCTCCGGCGACTTCGTCGTTTTTCCGTGCTTCGATCTTCTTTCTCATGGCGTTGTCCCCCATGCTTTCAGCGGCGGCGATAGCTTCATCGAAGCGGTCGCCCACCTCATTTTCGGCATCGGTTTCCAGATGTTCCGCCACTTTGATCAGGAGTGCGGCGGCGTTTTCGGCACGGACAGGATCGTTGATGCCGTTGAAAATCAGTTCGTGCATGGCACTGACCACTTCGTTTTTGCCCGGGAAGTCGTAAAGGCTTTCCTGATCGGGCAGACGGAGCTGCTGGCAGCGGGAACGGGTGGTGGCAAGAAGCGCGCCCGGATTGGCGGTGCAGAGGATCAAGGTGGTGTCACGGGGAGGCTCTTCAAGAGTTTTGAGAAGTGCGTTCTGGGACTCCCGGTTCATCCGGTCGGCTTCGTGGATGATGCCCACTTTGCCCCCTGCGGTGCTTCCGGTGAGGTAGAGGGCGTTCATAAAGGAGCGGACCGTGTTGGGTTCGGGGTTGACCAGTTCACCCACACGGATCTGGTACATCTTGCCCACGGGCCCCAGCGTGTGGAGATCTGCGTAGTTCTCTTTGGCGAGGGCGCGGCAGACGGGGCAGTTCAGATCGGGGGCGCCGGAACTGTCAGGCGTGGGGCAGGCGGCGATCTGCGCCAGAAAGAGGGCGAAAGCCCGGCGTGTTTCACCGGACTCCGAAATGACCAGAAAGGAGTGGGCAAGTCTGCCGTTGGCACGGGCGGTGAGAAGGGAGTTGACCACTTCGGGATATTTACGGCGCATTTCAGTTGAAAAGTTCATGGCAAACGCTCCAGACTCTCTGCTCCACCTCTTCCACGGAGCCTTCGGCGTCGATGACCCTGACCCTTTCAGGCTCTTTGCGGGCGATGGCGAGGAACGCTTCACGGACCTGCTGGTGGAACGATCTTGCTTCAGCTTCAAAACGGTCATACTGACCGGCGGTTTCCCCTCTTTTTCCGGCACGGCGGAACCCGGATTCGATATCGAGATCAAAGAGCAATGTCAAATCGGGTCTGCGTCCGGCGGCGGCGAAAAGGTTGAGGGTGTCGATCAGGGAGCTTTCCATATTTCTGGCGCCCCCCTGATAGGCGGATGTGGAGTCGTAATAACGGTCGCAGAGGACCACCGCACCCCGTTCAAGGGCGGGGAGTATGACCTCTCTTGCGTGCTGGCTCCGGGCCGCTTCCATAAGGAGCAGTTCCGTTGCGCTGTGGAGCGTTTCGGCACCCTGATGGGTCTTGAGGATGTTCCGCAGTTCTTCGGCGAGGGGAGTGCCTCCCGGTTCCCGGGTGGTGACGACTTCAAAGTTCCGTGCGCGCAGATTTTCGGCAAGGCGTTTGAGCTGGGTGCTTTTTCCGGCGCCTTCGGGACCTTCAAAGGTGATAAACGTTCCGTTATGTGACATGATAAATGATCCGCTGTGGGTGAATGTGATATGACAAAGATATAAGATAACCTGAAAAGGAGTTTTATTCAAATGCTTTTTGGCTGTCATGGTTGCTTTTTTCTGAAAATTGAATTATATTAAAATCAACAACGACGTAAATACAGGAGTTTCTATGGATAAGAAGATATACTGCCTTGATAACGGCATACTCCGTCTGACCATTGCTGAAGATGCTCAGTGGATGAAAGTCGAAAACGCTTCCGGAACCCTCTGGGAAAGCCGGGATCTTGTCACGTTTCTTTACGGCAGCTGCATCCGTCTGGATGCGGTCCGCTGCGGCGAAGTCGAAATGATGCAGAAGGATGATGAGATCGCTTTTTCCGTCAGCCGTCTGGTCTGGATGGCAAGATTCCCCGGACACGGGTATCTGAAACCCGATCCCGCCCCTGAAATGCGCTTTACTTTCAAACTCCGTCTTGAAAAGGATGAGGTGCTTTTTATTACGGAACCCCCTGAAGGGCTGGACAATGAGACTTCTGAACTCTGGTTCCCCGGCACCCCCCTCCTTTGGAATACCGCAGAAAAATGCCACTTCGCAGGGGCGTGGAACAGTCTGGGAACTTGCGCTTTCTTCCCCAGTTCAGAGCGTTACACTTCGGACTATGTAGGAATTCTCCCCGTGGCAGGCTGTTTCGGCGAAAAAGGCGGCACCGGGATCCGGACTGCGGAGTGCATCGACTACCGTTTGAGGATCATGATCAACAACCGGCCCGGGACGGGAAGCGCCACACTCGTCCACACCTTTGACAAGGGCAAAAGCGAATACGCCCGCACCGTCAGGATGAAGTTCTTCGGACCGGGGAGCAGCTACGTCGATCTTGCCAAGTGGCACCGTGAAAGTGTCAAGCGGGAAAACCGTTTCAGATCCCTTGACGAAAAGGCGGCGCAATCCCCCGAGGTGGAAAAACTTTACGGCTCCGTCATCTGGAAACACAACACCTTTGCCTGTGAAGTCCCCACCGGTGTCCGGAAAGATTACTCCCTCTATGTGACCACCCCTGAAGCCGCCGAAGCCGAGGGGCGTCCCAACAACTGGAGCGCAAAAGAGGTTTTTGACACCGCCCATGCCGCAGGTTTCGACCGGGTGTGCATCTTCAACACCGGATGGAACAACAAAGGCTTTGACAGCGGATATCCCACACGATTCCCCCCCAACCCTGAACGGGGCAGCGAGGCGGAGTTCACCGCCGCCGCCGAATACGGCAGAAGCCTTTCGGAAGATTTCATCTTTTCCGTCCACGACAACTACCGGGATGTCTACCCCAACAGTGAGGAGTTCGACTTTGAGGAAATCATCCGCACCATCGACGGCGGCAAACTCAAAGGCGGTATCTGGCGGGGGGGCAGATGTTACATCATCTGCTGCAAAGAAAGTCTCAAATATGCCCGCCGGGACCTGAAACATATCGGGGAAATGTGCGGCAGAGGTGCCATCTATCTGGACGTTCAGGGATGCACCGCATTGAACCACTGCTATCACCCCGGTCATCCCGGTTCCAGAAAAGATGATGCCATGTGGCGCATTGAAACGTTCCGTGAGGCGAAAAAACATATCGGCGCCGTCGCCACCGAGGGCGCGCCCCATGAGTTCGCCGTGCAGGATGTGGATATGGGAGCTTACCCCCCCATCGACCGCTGTGTGGGAACGAATATGCGCCCCATTCCTTTCTTCCAGCTGGTCTACCACGACAGCGTTCTCACCTTTTGCGGACAGGGAGTTTCCGGAACGCACGGCACAGATTATGTGAACCGGGTGGCACTTTACGGTATGCTCCCCTGGGACTTCGGGGCGGATTCTCTGCGGATCTCAAAAGAACTGCGTGAAGCCTGCCATGCCGAAATGGTGAAACATGAGTTCCTTTCCGATCATGTGGAACACACGGTTTTTGCCAACGGAAGCGAAGTTTTTGCCAACTTCGGCAAAGATGAGGAACTGGGCGTTCCTGCCGGATCTTTCGTGATCCGCTGATCTTAAAGATCTTCCAGAACCACTTTCAGCTTTTCAATTTGGGACTCAGGTGTGCTTGCCGCCGCACTGAGTCCTATTTTTCTGACCCCTGCAAGGAGTTCGGGCGTGACCTCGTCGGGGGAGTCCAGCAGAACGGCTTTCACCCCGCACCTTTCGGCGGCTTCACGCAGACGGTTGGCGTTGGAGCTGTGGGAGGAACCCGCCACCACAAAAAGATCACATTCAGGGGCGAGACGCTCCACTGCCTGCTGTCTGAGCAGACTTGCCCGGCAGATGTTCCCCGGGGTGGAGGCGTTGGGGAAACGTTCTTTCAATGCCTTTTTCACCTTTTCAGCTTCAAGATGGCTCAAAGTGGTCTGGACCAGCAGGACCGGGGATTCAAGTTCGGGGAGTTCCTCCACTTCGGCGGCACTTCTTATGACGAAGATCTTTTCCGTTCCGGCGTGACCGATGACCCCCTCAAGTTCGGGGTGTCCGGGGTGTCCGAAAAGGACCAGTTCCCGTTCCGCAGTCACCGCCGCCGCCGCATTCTGGAGTTTTTCCACCAGAGGACAGGTGGCATCGGTGACACGGAGCATTTTTTCAGCGGCAAGGTGTTTCACCTTTGCCGAAACGCCGTGTGCGCCGAAAACCGTTTCCGCCCCTGCCGGGATCTCTGAAACATCTTCCGCAAAGATGCAGCCGCTTTTTTTCAGTTCGGCGGCGACACCGTTGTTGTGGATCAATCCTTTGAGAATGTAGATGTTTTCAGTGGTGTTTTTCAGTTTTTTTTCAATCATCGCCAGAGCGTTGCGGACCCCTGAACAAAATCCGCAGGGCTCGGCGATAATGACAGTGCGTTTGCTCATCTCTCAGGGATTCATGGTCATTGAGTTGAGGTAAATGGTGTTGATCGCCACCCGGTCGGCAAAGGTGGGCGCCTGATCCAGAAGTCCACCCAGTGAGGGGGTGTTGAGGGCAAGTTCCGTGAGAACGGGGATATCATCCTCGGTGAATCCCAGATCTGAGAGCTTTTCGGAAACCCCGTGGGAGACCAGGAACTTCTGCACCGCTTTGGCGGCTTTGGCGGCTCCTTTGGGGGAGCCGTCGAGTCCGGGGGCGAAGGGCGCAAAGAGCTGAGCGAGAACAGGTCCGGAAGTCTGCCAGATGTTTTCGATGACGGCGGGCAGGAGCATGGCAAGTCCCAGACCGTGAGCCAGATCGGGGCGCACGGCGCTCAGGGGATGTTCAAGGGCGTGGGTGTAGTGGAGCAGTCCATTGTCAAATGCCCATCCGGCGATCAATGCGGCATAGGCGAGGAAGTAGCGTGCTTTGAGATCTTTGGGATCTTTTTCAGCGAGGGGGAGATACTCCGTCACCAGACGGATGGTTTCCGCCGCAAGCTGGATGGAAAGGGGATTGGCGGAGCAGCTGGTGGCAGCTTCAATGACATGGTTCATGGCATCGATGCTCACAAAACGGGTCTGCGCCTCTGAAAGTCCGGTCATCAAAGCGGGGTCGTCAATGGCGAACCGGGGATAGATGAGATCATAGGCAATGGCGGGCTTGTAGTTTTTCTCGGGGATCGAAACCACGGCGAAGCGGTTGCACTCCGTGCCCGTACCGTGGGTCAGGTTCACCGCCACGATGGGGAGTGCTTCAGCGGGGGTGAAGTTGTATTCATAAAGGTCGGCGCACTTGTACTGGGGGTATTTTGCCATGATGGCGGCACTTTTGGCAGCGTCGATGGCACTGCCGCCGCCGATACCGATGACCGCCCCGGCATCGATGGAACGCGCCACTTCAACGGCGGTGTCCACCTGTTCAGCGGTGGGATTGGGGGTGACTTCGGAGTAGACGGCGAACTTCACTCCTTTTGCAAGGAAACAGCTTTCGATGACCGCCCATGCGCCGGAGGAGATATAGGCATTCTTTCCTGTGACCACAAGAAATCTGCTGATACCTTCCTGTTTGAGCTGATCGACGATCTCCTCAATGCGTGTAATGGCGCCCACGCCGAAATAGATCTTGCCTCTGAGCGAGATAGTCCTGACCTGATCGATAGCGATTTCTTTGTCCCACATGATAGAATTCTCCTTTTTATTTGGGATTGCCTCTTTCACTTACCCAATATACAGCAGAAAGGGGGAAATTTCAAGAAAATAATTGTCTCTTGTGAGTTGAAGAAATCTTTTTTGTGTGCTATATTAGCTCCGGAGGCAATTTCCAAAAAAAATTTGAAATTACCTCTCCAAAACCTGTTTTACCTTACTCAAGGAGTTTTTATTATGCCGATCAAACTTTCAATTTCAAGTTATGTCGCAGGCAAATCCCCTGAGACTGCCGTCAAACGCATCGCCAAAGCCGGGTTTCAGTACGCCGAAATGGGTTCGGAACACAGCTCCATACTGGTTGAGCGTTCCCCCGAAGCGTGGAAAACATTCCGCAACTTTGCCGAAGATCAGGGGGTCCGGTTCGGACAGGGACATCTGCTGCTCCACAAGTACATCACCGAAAAAGATGATGCCCGCCGCCGTGCCAATGTGGAAACCCACAAACTTTACTGCCGCATGTACCACGCCGTGGGCATCACCTCTGCCGTTCTGCATTGCGGCGGATACGATGAGATCCTCAGAGGGGAAGATCCCGCCGCTGTCCGTGCCATCCGTGTCAAATCCCTGACTGAACTTCTCTCTGATCTCCCCGACGGCATGAGCATCTGTCTTGAAAATCTCCCTTACGAAACCTTTGAAGATGTTTACGCCAATCTGGAAGCCATGGGATTCCCTCACAATCTGGGACTTTGTCTCGACACGGGACACTTGCACTTCTGCCCCAAGCCCGACCATGAAGAGTTTATCCTCCGGGCGGGGAAACATCTGAAAGCACTCCACATGCACGACAACGTGGGACCCATGCACCCCGACGGCGTGCTGCGTCTTCCCGGATGGATCGGCTCTGACAAACACATGGCACCGGGATTTTTCACCGGCTCCATCAACTGGTACCGTGTGGTGGCGGCACTCCGCACCATCGGCTACGATTACCTCTGGAACATGGAAATCGGCGGCGACCTGGGGGACGGCACGCCCAATCAGGCATGGCGGGATATGGTTCTGCGCCACGATTTTGAACGGGCGCAGCTGATCTTCAACTACGATCCCGAAGCTCCTGCTCCCGACGATCCTGTGAACGATCCCGCCGCTATCGGTGAAGTCAGCTCCAAGGGCGTCAAAGCTGAAGTCGATAAATACATGCTCAAGGTCACTTCCCCTGAATACACTCTCAAAGTCGATCCCGTCCACGGGGGCCGTGTGGCTCAGTGGCGTGCTTTTGACAGAGAACTTCTGGCACGCTCCAACAACATGGGATGGGGCGTTGTGGGCAACTGGTGTCCTGCTTCTGCGGCGTTCAATCTCTCAAGCGGCATGAAGATCGAAAGTGTCAAAGCTGTTGATGAGGGCATTGAGATCCTCATGACCAAACTCCTCGGCGAAGATGACAATGCGGCGCTGGCAGGTGTCACCTATGAGATCACCGATACTTTCGGTGCCGATTCTTTCAAACGCAAACTCCGTATCATCAACACCACGGAAAATGAAACCATTCCTTTCAGTTTCAGGTTCCACAATATGCCCTCCACCATGGGGGGCGCAGGATTGCCCACAGGCAGTGTCACCATGGATGACGGAGTTACCTTTGAGCGTTGCAAAACCTCTTTCTGTTTCCGTATCGGCGAGCAGAGAGATGCCGAAGCCGAAAAGCGTGTGGGCAACGATCCCATACTTCAGAGCAGCGGCAAAAGCGTCTTCCTGAGTGCGCCTGATATGGCAGGCAAGCTCCATGTCACCTTCCCCGGAGTTCTTCCCGCCATCATCTATTGCTGGGATCCCCAGAACAACGCCGGAAGCTGCGAAGCGATCTTTGAATCCACCACGTTGAAACCCGGCGAAGAATGTGCCTTTGAGATCGCCGTCAAACACTGTAAATAAAATGGAGAGTTACTGATTATGTCGATCAAAATTTCAATTACCTCGGGTATCCTTGGAAGATCGCCTGAAACTGCCGTACTCCGTGCTGTTGCTGCGGGGTTCCACTACGCCGAGCTGGGTTCCGGACACAGCTCCATCATGCTTGAGCGTTCCCCCGAAGCGTGGAAAACCTTCCGGAACTATGCCGAAGATCACGGTCTCAGTTTCAGACAGGGACATCTGCCCTTGCACAAGTATATCACTGAAAAAGATGAAACGATCCGCCGTGCCAATGTGGAGCTTCACCGCCGTTACTGCCGCATGTATCACGCCGTCGGTGTCACCTCGGCGGTTCTGCACTGCGGGGGATACCGTGAGATCCTCAATGGTGAAGATCCCGAGGCTGTCCGTGCCATCCGTGTCAAATCCCTGACCGAACTTCTCTCTGACCTCCCCGACGGCATGAGCATCTGCCTTGAGAATCTCCCTTACGAAACCTTTGAAGATGTTTACGCCAATCTTGAAGCCATGGGATTCCCCAACAATCTGGGACTTTGTCTCGACACGGGACATCTTCACTTCAGCCCCAAGCCCGACCATGAAGACTTTATTCTGCGGGCGGGGAAATATCTGAAAGCACTCCACATGCACGACAACGTGGGACCCATGCACCCCGACGGCGTTCTGCATATCCCCGGCTGGCTGTGTTCCGACAAACACATGATGCCGGGATTTTTCGCCGGCTCCATCAACTGGTACCGTGTGGTGGCGGCACTCCGTGCCATCAACTATGACTACCTCTGGAACATGGAGATCGGCGACAATCTGGGGGATGGATGCCTCGATCAGGCATGGCGTGACATGATTTTGCGCCACAATTACGAAAAGGCGGAAAGGCTTTTCAATTACGATCCCGAAGCACCTGCTTCTGAAGATCCTGTGAACGATTACGCCGCTATCAGAGAGGTCAACTCCAACGGCGTCAAGATCGGAGTTGAAAAATACATGCTCCGTGTCACAACTCCTGAATACACCCTCAAAGTCGATCCCGTCCACGGGGGCCGTGTGGCTCAGTGGCGCGCCTTTGACCGGGAAATGCTGGAGCGCACCAACAGAAGGGGCTGGGGCATCGCCGGCAACTGGTGTCCTTCCACGGCGGCGTTCAGCCTGACCAACGGTGTGAAGATCGAAAGTATCACCGCCGTTCCCGAAGGTATCGAACTCCGGATGACCAAGGTCCTGACTGAGGACAACAATACAGCCCTTGCAGGTGTCACCTATGAGATCACCGACACCTTCGGAGTTGATTCATTCAACCGCAAAGTCCGTGTCATCAACACCACGGATAAGGAAACTGTTCCTTTCACCTTCAGGTTCCACAACATGCCCTCCGTCATGGGCGGCGACGGACTCCCCGTCGGGAGCGTCTGGATGGATGACGGCGTGACACATGAACGCAACAAATTGGCTTTTGCTTTCCGGTTGGGCGAACAGCGCAACAGCGAAGCTGAAAAGGTGGTTTTTGAAGATCCCTTCTATGAAACCCGCGGCAAAGGGGTGTATCTGACAGCCCCCGGCATGGACGGCAAACTCTATGTCACCTTCCCCGGAGACCTGCCTGCTTTCGTCTATTGCTGGGACGATCAGAGCGATGAAGGCTCCTGCGAACCGGTCTTTGAATCCGCCACATTGAAACCCGGCGAAAGCCGCACCTATGAAATGTGCGTCAAACACTGCAAGTGATTTGGGCAGCACAAAAAAAGAAGGTGCTGTTGCAAAACATCAGTTACCGATAATGTCTGGTCCACAGACCGGAACAACCGCTACCCCCGTGTTCAACGCCACGGGGGTTTTTTATACCCTCGAGCCGGTTGGCAGTCTGCGGGCGTTTTCGTTGTTTTGACACAGCCCGCTTGTATTGACCAGTGGACAAGGCGCCCGCTAGCTGAAACAGCCAACCACAGTGGTCGAAGCAAGCCACCAGCGAAGGCGCTTCGCGCCGAGCGCGGTCGAACGTCGACACCGAAGTAACTCGCAGCTGCGACGAGCTGCGAG
>JAZONY010000136.1:0-19571 GCA_045654705.1 Victivallaceae bacterium | reverse complement strand
ATGGGGGCTTGGGGGAAAGAAAGCGCTGGCGCTGTCTTTACCCCAACTCCGCAGACCTTTTTAACTCAAGCACAACCTCAAGTATGACCAAACAAAAAGGGGGCGCCATGTGTGCAAAAAAAAGAGGGTGAAGCAAAACATCGGGTTTTGCAACACCCCCTTGTTTTGTGGGGTGATGTCACCGTCTTTCCGTGGCGCGGACGTCGGTGATAACGATCACTTTTCTCAGGTCGAGAGATTCACGGGGCATGACAGTCACCGTGTGGGTCCCCGCAGGCAGAACATAGCTTCTTGCTGACAGTTCAAGGTATTCTTTGGAAGAAATACCCCTGAGAGGACAGTAGGAGGGTTCTTCATCATTGACACCCAGAAGGACGGAGTCGTGGGTACCGATGGGTTCCAGGGCGCGGACATCCATATAGATGCTGACACCGCTTTTCTCTTTCAAAGTGATTTTGAACTGGAACTTCTTTTCCTTGTCTTCAAAGCGCACGCCGCCGCCGGAAACCTTTTTGAAAGGTCCGGTAACAACGATGGAGCGTTTTCCTTCGCTGTTTTCAGGGTACTTGAAGTCGGTGACGGCACGGACACTCAGAGGACGGCTCCAGCCATCAGCTGTACGCAGGAAGAAGGCACTGCGGTAGTTGATACGGCTGTTCATCTTTTCAGGCTTGACTCTGACGGTCAGCGTGACCGTTTCGTTGGCTTTGAGGGAAACCTTGGCGGGAGTCACATCGTACCAGTCGGAGTCAAGACTTTTTGCCACTTTGAAAGAAACATCCTTCGTGGCTTTGACCGTGAATTTCACAGGTGCGGAAGCCTTGCCGTTCTTAACGGTGAAAGCCGCTTTTCTGCCGTCGGTGAGAGTCAGTCCGAAAGGACGGTAGGGCAGTTCCAGACCGCGGGGGGTTCCAAGATCGGGATTTTTGTAGTTCAGTCCGGGAATGGCAACAGATTTGCCGTATCCGGGGGAGTCGGCTTTCAGCGCATAGATGCCCCTTGAAGCATCAACAAATCGGGGAACGCCCTCAAAATCTTTTTTGGAATTTCTGCTCTTGAGCAGATTGTTTTCCCACTTCGTTCCGAGAAAGGCGAAAAGCGCCGCAGGAGTTACACGGATCTCCTCAAGGATATTGTTCTTCGCCACAATACGGAAGTTGCGGCAGATGCGCAGTTTGGCATTGGCATTATCAGTGGTGTTGTTGTAGAAGTAAGATGCCGCATAGAAACCGCCCCAGACATCGGCGGTCTTGAAAGCACTGCTGCGGGTGCCGAGTTCATCCATCAGATCGACGATGCGGTTTTCAAAGACGAAAGAGGGACCCGTCATACACCCCTGGATACTGATACCCATGAAGCTGTTTTCAAAGTGGTTCCTGAAACAGCGCACATTCTGCTGTCCGCCGTCGAGTTCGATACAGTCGTCGTTGGCAAAGGCGATGAAGTTGCCGTAAACGTCGCAATCTCTGTTGAGACCGCCGTCAAGGTCGAAGTTGCCGGTTCCGGCGATACCGTCGTTCCACCATTTCAGGTCACTGCCGCAGATATCGTTGTAGCGGATGACAGTGGAGCGGGGTTTCCAGGGACTGATACCCTGAGGACCGTCGGGATGTCCGTAACGCCAGCAGTTGGAACTCTGGAGGGGGTCATGGATGTAACAGCGTTCAACGACCTGTCCGAAACCGCCGTTGAGATAGATGGCATTTCTGTTGGAAAGGTGTCTTCCGGCTTTGTTTCTCATTCTTCCGGTACCTTTGTCATAGGTAAAGTTCTGAGGATCGCCCCAGGCGCTGATATCCAGATTTCTCAGGCGGACATATTTGCAATCGTTGAGGACGACGCAGTTGTAATCGCCGCCGCGGACGGTCATATTTTCCAGAATGACATACTCAGCCTTATCCAGCACCACGGCACTTTTTTTGCCGGTTCCGTTGACCACCACGCCGGGGGCGGTGGTGTAGACGATCCAGCCTTTGGGGGTGCCTTTATCCTTGATCACAAGACCTTTTTCCACCTGCTTCTGAGTGAGGACGATTCTTTTTGCCACGGGAACCTTCTCTGCCCAGGTGCGGAAAGTCGCTTCAGCTTTGACCTTCTGTCTGCCTGATTGGGCTGTGGCCCGGACCTCATAAACGGTATCGGGTTTCAGGTGGACGATGGAGGTGCGGTGTATGCCGCCGTAGTTTCTGTCCCAGGTGGGGGCAAAGGCGGGCAGCCATTTGGCAGTGCCTTTCTCACGGTAGGTGATGACACAATCTTTGGGGACAATGGTGCTGAAGTAGACACCGCAGCTGTTGAAGGTGGGGAACAGCTCCAGTTTCGCCGCCATGGCAACACTGCTTACTGCTGCCAGCAGAAACAGCACGGCGCATTTTTTGAAAAAACTCATCTTTCTTCCTTTCATCTGTTTATATGTTAAACGATTGTTTCAAGGGCTTTTCTGCCTGCGTCACAGGCTTTTTCTCTTGCCCGGCGCGCGGCGGCGCAGGCACGGGGGTAATCCCGGATGACAGTATCGATGACCTCTGTGATTTCTTCAACTTCCGTATCGTTGAGTTCAAAGATCCACTTCTGCAATCCTGTATCCCGCCACATCTGACCTTTCCATGTATCTTCCGCCTGACGGAGCAGCAGAGCGGGCTTGCCCAGTGCCGTGAACATGATAGGCGAATGCATTTCCATACTCACCAGAGTGTGGCACGCCCCATAGACACCCAGAGCTTCGTCGGTGATCCAGTACTCTTTTTTGAGGACACAGCGCGCCTGCACATCAGCGGGAAGTCTTTCATAAAGATACCGCCGCCCCAGGGGGACCTGATAGGTCATTTCGGGGCAGATCAGCACCTTGAAAGGGGTGTTGCGGACGATATGGCAGATAATGGCGCGCATTTTTTCCATATCCTCCTCAAGATGCTCCAGTGAGGTTTGTTCCTTAAAGGGTTCCTTGTAGTAAAAATTCTCATCATCAAAGGAAACAGGAGTCCAGCGCAGACGGGGGATGACACAGATAAACTTCTCTTTTTCAAGACCGTTCTCACGGAGAAAATCTGCCGCACTCTCTCCCCGCGCCAGATCGAGGTAATAGGAGGCATCGGGTCCGAAACTGATCACCGGACACGCCAGACGCTGGGCTTTCAGGAAGTGGACCGATAAACTGTCCCGGCAGAAAATGAAAGAGGCGTTGGAAAAGATCTCTCTTTTCTTTTCGCTCCAGAATCCGTCTGCGGAAACGCCGAAAAATCCGTAAGGCTTGCCGGTTCTGCTGTACCAGAGTTCCATGCCGTTGAGGTCAACGCCGGGACCGGAACCGTTGATCAGCAGATCGCAAACTTCAAAAGCGCGTTCCAGTTCATCCTCCTTTTCGACAATGGTGAGGGAGGGGAAATTGGCAAGAAGCATCTCTCTCACCCCCCGGTCAAGTTCGCAGGGCCAGAGCCATATTTTTTTATCGGGCATCACCTGACGCGCCAGAGCCAGAAATCCGGGGGTATGGGCGATATCGCCGATATTCCGGGTCTGCCAGCTGCCCCGGAGCAGAATATTCTTGATTTCTTTCATGATTTACCTCATTGATCAACGGCTTTAATATAACACCCTTTTTATGAATTTGCAAGAGACAAAATCCTTTTGATCCGTTTGAATAAAAGCGAAAACGGTGCTATATTTAACCAAGAGAAAATTTCAATAAGGAGTGTTTTTCATGGAGCAAAGCCGAGTCCGCTTTTCTTCCGCCTCACGCAACGGGTGGTTCTGGGTCCCCTCTCTCTATCTTGCCGAAGGTCTCCCCGCCGCACTGGTGACGACGGTCTCTCTTGTCATGTTCTCTCACCTGAACGTTCCCGCTGAAAAAAGCCTTTTCTGGACGGGTCTCTACGCCCTCCCCTGGATGCTCCGCCCCCTGTGGGTCCCCTTTATCGACCGCATCGGCACGCCCCGTTCATGGGGGATCGTGCTGCAAATGCTCATGGGCGGACTTTTCGCCGCCGCAGGAGCCGCCGCCGCCATGGGAGCGTGGTTCGGGGCTTTGAGCTTCTGTTTCTTCGCCGCCGCCTTTGCCTCAGCCACCCACGACGCCGCCGCAGACGGATTTTATATCATCGCCCTTGATGCTCCGGATCAGGCGAAATTCTCCGGCATACGCAGTGCCCTTTACAAAGGGGGGACCATCATGGGTCAGGGGGGACTTGCCATGGCGGCGGGATTCCTTGCCAAACACCTTTCCCCCGGAGCGGCGTGGGGAACTGTTTACGCCGCAGCGGGTGTTTTCATGGTGCTTCTGGGGTTCTGGCACTTGATCATCATGCCCCGCCCGGAGCAGACGGCTCCCCCTGAAACAACGCAGAAAGGGAAACTTTCTTTTCTGAACTTTTTCGCCCCCTATAAAGAGACGGTGACGGGACCGGGATTTCTCAAAGCCCTTGCCTTTCTGCTTCTTTTCCGGCTGGCGGAGTCCCAACTCCGTGTCGCCGTCCCCTTTCTGCTTGCCGGGCGTGAAGCAGGGGGCATGGGGCTTACTGTCAGCGAGCAGGGATTCCTTTACGGCACCTGCGGTCCCCTTGCCCTCATCGGGGGCGGCATCCTTTCAGGATATCTGGTCGCCCGCTTCGGCATCAGGCGGTGGATTCTGCCCATGGTGCTGGCGATCAATGTGCCTGATCTTGTTTATGTCTATCTTGCCTTTTTCCGTCCTGAAACGCTCTGGATCACAGGATCTTGCATTTTTATCGAACAACTGGGATACGGTTTCGGATTCACCTTGCAGACCCTCTGCATGGTGGCTCTGGCACGGAACTGCAAGGGGAACGAAACCAGCTGTTTTGCTCTTTTCACGGCACTTTCGCTTCTCGGCGTGATGCTTCCCGGCAGTTTTGCGGGCTATCTTTTGAAGCTCCCCGCCCTGCTTTTCCCTGACTGCGGCGCTCTTTTCAGTTACAAAATGTTCTTCATCTGGGTCATTTTCTGTACCATTCCCTCATTCGCCGTCACCTTTCTGATGAAAGAAACTCTCGATTCCGCCTTTCCACATCCTGCTCAAAAATAACCTTTCCATTCAGGAGACAGATCATAAAATGCAAACTCTTACTCTTTCTCAACGCGATATCCCCGTCAAGGGGGAATACGATCTTATCGTCTGCGGCGGCGGTCCTGCCGGTGCTGCCGCTGCTCTTTCTGCCGCACGGCAGGGTGTTTCCGTGCTGCTCATAGAACGCAACCAGTGCTGCGGCGGCATCTGGACCGCAGGTGCCATGCCCTGGATCCTTGACCACAAAAACAAAACGGGCATCCTCGCTGAAATCAGAAATCTCTGCCTTGAGCGGGGGGGGATGATCCACGCCTCAGGTGCCCTTTCATGTCCCACCGAAGCCCTGCGGCTGCTTCTTGAAGAACTCCTTGAAGATGCGGGGGTACAGCTCCGTTACGGAACGCTGGTCACAGGCGTTCAGCTTGAGGGAAAACGCCTGACCCATGTGGTCACGGAATCCAAGTCCGGCACGGAAGCGTGGCAGGGCAAATGCTTCATCGACTGCACCGGCGACGGAGATCTCGCCGCCCTTGCCGGATGCTCCTTTGAATTCGGCGGCGACGACGGCAACACCCAGCCCTCCTCATTCATCGGTATCGTCTGCGGACTTGATCCCGATGAGGTCGGCGAATATCTGGCTTCCAACGGCGGCAAACCCAAGTTCAAAGCCCTGATGGAGTCCCACGGCGTTTACCCCTCCTACGGTATGCCCTCTCTTTTCCATCTGGGACAGGGGGTCTTCGCCCTTATGAGCAACCACGGATACAAGGTCAACGCCATAGATGCCGACAATCTGACACGCAAGGTCATCGAGGGGCGCCGGGAACTCCACACCCACGTGAACTTTCTGCGTTCTCTCGGAGGCATCTGGCGCAACATCGCTCTTGCGGGCAGCTCCGATAATCTGGGTGTCCGTGAGGGCAGACGCATCAAAGGCGTGGAGTATGTGGACTGGAAACATCTGGGTTCAGGCACCAGATGCCCCAACGCCGTCTGCCGTGCCACATTCTGCGTTGACGTTCACGCCCCTGACCCCGCCAAAGGCAATGTGATCGCCCAACAGAAGGTCTCCACCAAACCCTACGACATTCCCTGGGGCGCCCTGGTCAGTGCCGAAAGGGAAAATCTGCTCATGGCAGGACGCTGTATCAGCGGCGACTTCATCGCCCATTCCAGCTACCGGGTCACGGGGAACTCCGTTCCTCTGGGCGAAGCCGCAGGTTTCGGTGCCGCAATCAGCATCAAAGAGAACATTCTGCCCTCTGAGGTGAAAAACGTTCCCTTTTTCAGCACGGAACAGTAAACACCATGAAAACAGGACTGGTTCTTGAAGGAGGCGCCATGCGGGGGCTTTACACCGTGGGCATCCTTGACTTCCTCATGGAAAAGGAAGTGGAGTTCGACGGCATCATCGGTGTTTCCGCAGGTGCCGCTTTCGGATGCAATTACCAGTCCCGCCAGAAAGGCAGAGCGCTGCGCTACAACAAGCGTTTCTGCCGGGATTGGCGTTACTGCTCCTGGCGTTCATGGTTTCTGACGGGGGATCTTTTCGGGGCGGAGTTCTGTTATCACAAACTCCCCCTTGAACTTGATCCCTTTGACAGCAGAGCCTTTGAAGAAAACAAATGCGAATTTTTCCTGGTCTGCACCGATGTCCATACGGGAGAACCCTGCTATCACCGCTGCCGCAAGGCGGATGCCGAATGTTTCGAGTGGATGCGGGCATCAGGCTCCATGCCCCTTGTTTCCAATGTGGTCAAAGTGGGGGGCGGGGAGTATCTTGACGGAGCATTGGGGGACTCCATTCCTTTGCGTTTCTTTCAGACAAAGGGATTTGAAAGGAATGTGGTCATCCTCACCCAGTGTGCCGATTATGTCAAAAAGCCCTCCCGTGCCATGCCGCTGCTCCGCTTTGCCCTGCGGAAATATCCGGCACTGGTGAAAGCTCTTGAAAAACGCCACATTCTTTATAATGAGACACTTGAATATCTCCGCTCCGAAGAAGAAAAGGGCAGCATCTTCGTTTTCCGTCCTGAAACGCCCCTCCCCGTGAAAAGGCTCTGTCACGATCCTGAAAAACTGCAGGCGGTCTACGACATGGGTTACGCACAGGCGAAAGCGGAGTTTTCCCGTCTGGAGTCCTTTCTCAAGGGATAAAAAAAACTGCCGCAGCTGTGCAGCAGTTTTAAAACATCTTCACTTCCGGTAATTTCAGAAGGCTGTGTTCCCGATATGGGTAGATTCATATTTTTCTTAAACTTTTAAGCGGCACAATACTTTTGCAAATTTTTGCAAGAGTGTTGTGCTGAAAAAGGTTTGGGAAAAGGGGGTGGGGTTTGGGGCGGGGGAAAAAGACCTTTCCTCAAAAGGGCTTTTCCACCGCCCCAATTCCCTCAACCTCTTTTATCGGCGCCTTTCAGAAAGCGGGGATAAAGTCTCCGCCCCGGCAGGATTTCAGATAGTTGAGTCCGTGGACCTGACCTGTGATCTCCAGTTCTCCCCGGTAGACGGGATCGTGCCACCCCTCGATATCAATGGTGCCTTCATAGTTGTTCAGTCTGAGGATGGTGATGATATCGGTCCAGTTGGTATCCCCGAAACCGGGGGTGCGGTGCCACACAACATTTTCTCCGCAGTTGATACCTTTTTCGGCAATGACATCTCTCAGGATCGTGGCATCCTTGCCGTGGAGATGGAACACTTTGGGCGCCCATTTCCGCAGCTGGGGGATGGGTTCGATCAGCTGGCACATCTGGTGGCAGGGTTCCCATTCAAGCCCCAGATTCTCTGCGGGAACGGCATCAAAGATCTTTTCCCACATGGTGGGGTTGACGGCGATGTTCCATGAACCGGTTTTCCAATTGCCCCCCATGGGACAGTTTTCAAAAGCGATCTTCAATCCTTTGCCGGCGGCGCGGGCGGCAAGAGGAGCAAACACTTCGGCGAATTTGGGGAGGGATTCCGGCATTTCCTGATCGGGGAGTCTTCCGGTGAAACCTGCGATGACCTTTGCGCCGAAAAGATGGGCGTTGTCGATGACGAGTTCAAGGCTCTGTTTTGTCTTTTCGCCCTCAGGGATAAGAGGATTGCCGTAAACGCCCAATGCTGAAATGATCATACCGTTTTTTTCGGCGCACTCACGGACGACTTTGGCATATTCAGCCATATCAGCGATCCATGTGGCATCGGCGCCGAAAGTGATTTCGATGCTTTCAAAGCCGTATTTACCCAGATTTTCGATGTAAGCGGTGATTTCAGGGAGTTCTTTTCCCCGGACCATGGTTCCGATCCTGATTTGTTCAGCCATACAATAACTCCTTAAGATTTGGGATGATTTTCCTTATATTATAGCATCACGACCGGGATTTTTCAAGGAAAGAAAAATATTTATCTCCTTTTTTCGCCCCGGAAAAACCGGAGCGTACCGCTTCGCACATGCAGAAAGACTTGTAAAAAAAGCCGTTTCGTGGTATATTATATAAACATTCAATTCATAAAATCCGGAAAGCAGAATAAAGTTATGATCATAAGAGAATCCGCCTACCCCCGTGCCGCATTGGTGGGCAATCCCTCCGACGGCTACCACGGCAAGACCATAGCTTTCGTCTTCCGTAATTACAGTGCCGATATCACCCTTTACGAAACGCCGGAGCTGGAACTGCTCCCCGCCCGCCGTGACGGAAGCGTTTTCAAAGATATGGATGCCCTGAGTGAAGATGTGCGTATTTTCGGCTATTACGGGGGGATCCGGCTGCTCAAAGCCACGGTCAACCGCTTCAACCGCTACTGTCGTGAAATGGGCATAACGCCTGCGAAACGCAACTTCACCATGCGTTACAGCAGTTCCATCCCCAACCGTCTGGGACTGGCGGGCAGCAGTGCCATCATCACCGCCGCCATGCGGGGACTTTTCAAATTTTACGAACTTGAGATCGCTCCTGCCCATCTTGCCAATCTGGTCCTTGCCACGGAGCGTGATGAACTTTCCATCCCCGCCGGACTTCAGGACCGGGTGGCGCAAGCCTATAACACCCCGGTTTTCATGGATTTCGACAAAAACCACATGGCACAACACGGCATCGGCATTTACCGCCCCATCACCATTCCTGAGGACCTGAAACTTTACGTCGCCTACCGTACCGACCTTGCGGAAGGTTCTGAAATACTCCACAGCCGTCTGCGTGATGACTACGAATCCGGCGTTCCCGCCGTCCTTGCCGCCATGAAAGAGTGGGCGGAGCTGACCGAAAAGGTCCTCGCCGCCATGGACTCCTGCGACTTCGGTGCCGTCCCGGGACTGCTCAACCGCAACTTCGACCTGCGCCTTGAAGTGTGCCGCACCTCCATTTCTGCCATGAACCGGAAAATGGTGGAGCTGGCACGCTCCGCCGGGGCATCAGCCAAATTCACCGGCTCAGGCGGCGCCATCATCGGAACTTATGAAGATGAAGAGATGTTCCAACGCCTCTGCGCCGTCTGCAAGGGCGACGGTATCGAAGTCATCAAACCTGAAATCGTCACTCAGGGGGAACCATAAATGAAAAAAGTCACCAAAGCTGTCATCCCCGCCGCCGGATTCGGGACCCGTTTTCTCCCCTTTGCCAAGTCGGTCCCCAAGGAGCTGATCCCCCTTGTGGATAAACCTGTTCTGCAATATGTTATTGAAGAAGCAGCTTCATGCGGCATCGAAGAGATACTTCTCATTATTTCCAAAGGCAAAGAGTCCCTCCTCAACGTCTACGCTCCCTCCCCCGAACTTGAGGCGCAGCTGGAGCGGAAAAACCGCCTTTCCGAACTTGCGGAAGTGATGGAAACTGCCCAAAAAATAAAGATACATCACGTTTATCAGGAAACCCTCAACGGTCTGGGGGGCGCCATAGCCTGCGCCAGAGATTTTGCCGCAGGTGAAGCGTTTGCCATTCTCAACGGCGATACGGTCATGAGTTCCTCAAACGGCGTTCCCGTTCTGGGACAGCTCCTTGAGGTCTTTGAGAAATACCAGTCCACAGTCATGGCACTTGAAGAGGTCCCCCCCGAACTGGTCAACCGTTACGGCATCGCCGGAGGAAAAATGATCACCCCCGGCGTGCTGAAAATCGAACAACTGGTGGAAAAACCCTCTGTTGAGGAAGCTCCCGGCAACCTTGCCGTGGCGGCACGCTACATCTATACGCCTGAGATCTTTGATTGTCTCAGCATCACTGCTCCAGGCATTGGGGGCGAGATTCAGCTGCCTGATGCCACGCGCCACCTCATGGAACGGGGCGAAAGTGTCTACGGCAGGATCTTTTCGGGGAAACGCCATGACATCGGCGACAAATTGAGTTTCCTCAAAGCAACAGTGGAATTCGGATTGCGGCGGCACGAATTCCGGGAAGCATTCGCTTCATGGATATCAGAGACCGCCCGCAGAATAGAAGAAGGAAAAAATGTTTGAATTTCTGAAAAAACTTTTCGGCATCAAAGAGAAGTCCCCCGCACCATCTGAAAAAGGCAGAGAGAAGAAAAAAGGCAACGCCCCCGAACACAAAGGGGAAAAGAAAAGTGCGCCCAAAGAAAAGTCTTCACCGCGCAAAGAGAAGAAAAATAAGGGAGAACGCCCCAATACAAAAGCTCCCGAAAAACGGGAAAAAGTGCCAGTTCCCCCCAAAGTTGAACATCCCGTGGCATTGAAAGAGGTCCCTGTTGTCGAGGGCAAGACCCGCTTCCTCGACCTTGATCTCCACGAAGAGATCCAGTACGGGATCCAGCACGCAGGCTTTGAATACTGCACCCCCATCCAGGCGCTGACGCTCCCCGCCGTCCTCGAAGGCAGGGACATCGCCGGCAAAGCCCAGACCGGAACCGGCAAAACAGCCGCATTCCTCCTGGGAAGTTTCACCATGATGCTCAAAAAGCCCCGTCCCGCCGGAGCAAAACCCGGCACTCCCCGCATGGTGGTCCTCGCCCCCACCCGTGAGCTTGCCATGCAGATCCACAAGGATGCGCTGGAACTGGGCGTTTTCACCGATTTGAAAACCGTGGTGGTTTTCGGCGGCATGGACCACGAAAAACAGCGACGCAACCTGCTGGGTCCCATCGACTTGCTGGTGGGAACTCCGGGGCGTGTCATCGACTACTGCCGTTCAGGAGATCTGAACCTCAAAGAGGCTGAAGTCCTTGTCATCGACGAAGCGGACCGTATGCTTGACATGGGCTTCATCCCCGACATCAAGCGTATCGTTTCCCAGCTGCCCCCCAAAGGTGTGCGGCAGACCATGCTTTTCAGTGCCACCCTTGAGGACAGCATCCTGCGTTTGAGTGCCGGATGGCTCGCCGAACCTGCGGTCATCGAAAGCGAACCTGAAAAACTGGTCAGTGAAAACATCGACCAGACCTTTTATTCCGTTTCCCGTGAAGAAAAACTGGGATTGCTCCTTTATCTGCTGCGGACATGTGAATACGAGCGTGTGATCATTTTCGGAAACCGCAAAGATGTGAACAGCCGTCTGCAGTACGATCTGGCATGTTACGGGATCAACGTGCCGCTTCTTTCGGGAGACATTCCCCAGCAGAAGCGTATCCAGATCCTTGAAAAGTTCCGGACCGGAGAAGAAAAGATCGTCATTGCCACCGACGTTGCGGCGCGTGGGATCCATGTGGACGATGTCTCTCTGGTGATCAACTACGACCTGCCGGAGCGTTCCGAAGATTATATCCACCGTATCGGCAGAACGGGACGGGCGGGCAACCGCGGTGTTTCCATCAGTTTCCTGTGTGAATACGGGGGCTATTACCTGCCCGCCATCGAAGAGCTTCTGGGGGTGACCTTCCCCAGCGAAGTCCCCACCGAAGAGATGGTCACGCTGCCTGAAACGGTCAAAAACCTGCCCCGTCCTGAACGTCCCCGCCGTGAAGGACACGGCAGAGGCGGCAGAAGCGGCGGCAGAGGGGGCAGTTACCGCAGTCACCGTAAATATTGATAAAATAAGGAGAACTGGAAAAATGCAATTCAAGATGGTGCATAACAACTTCAACGTCGCAGACCTTGACAGGAGTCTGAAATTTTATGCTGAAGCCTTCAACATGCACGAAGTCAAGCGGATCGCGCCTGCCGACGGCAGTTTCATCATCGTCTACTTATCCGACAACAGCAGCGCCCACCGTCTTGAGCTGACCTGGGTCAAAGAGATGGAAGGCGCCTACAACTTAGGCGACAACGAGTTCCACCTCGCCTTTGAAGTTGACGACTACGAATCCGCCCACGCGCTCCACGAAAAGCTGGGCTGCATCTGCTACGAAAACCCCGAAATGGGGATCTACTTCGTCACTGACCCCGACGGCTACTGGCTGGAAATCATCCCCGCCGGAAAAATACTGAATCTTTCTCAAGTTTCCATCAACCGCTTTCCCCCTCCGGAGAGCGGTTGAATTTTTTATGTTCCAGTGCTATATTCAATAAAACAATATTTTTTTAGCAAAATCATGAATGGTAGACAAAAAATGGCAGGGGCAAGGGGGTATATTATACTATCTGAACCCAATAAGGAGAATGCAACATGAATAGAACATTGAGTGAATTTACAAATATTTATCAACTTTCCGAAACTTTGACTTTTGAATTGCGCCCCACAGGAAAAACGGCGGAGAATCTGAAAAAATCCGGGTTGCTGGAGCAAGATTTTCAACGGGCTGAAGATTACCCTAAAGTTAAAGAGTTCCTTGATGAACAACACAAACAACTTCTTCAGCGTGTACTTTCTCAAATTACTGACATTAATTGGCTTCCCCTGGCGAATGCCATCGCAGAGTTTCAGAAAAATAAAGATTTGAAAGAAGATCTTGAAAAAAAACAAGCTGATTACAGAGAAAAAATCGTTAAAAAACTAAAGGAAGACTCTCTTTTTTTAACTTTGGTAAAAGAACCAACTCCAAGCAAACTTTTCAAACAATTGCTTGCGACTCCTGAAGCTGCCAGTGAAATAGAAACTTTTGCACGTTTTGCCTGTTATTTCAAGGGATTTCAGGAAAACCGTAAAAACATCTATTCAGAAGAAGCACAGCAAACTGCAGCAGCGTTCCGGGCTGTTAATGAAAATTTCCCCAAGTTCCTTAATATCGTCAATATTTATGCCTCCTTTCAAGACAAGCATCCTGAGTTAGTCAAAGAAATTGAGTCAAGAACACAAACAATTCTTGACGGCAGAACAATTTCAGATATGTTCAAAGTAGACTCCTACAATCTGTTTTTACCTCAAAGCGGCATTGATTTTATCAACGCAGTTATTGGAGAAATCAATTATGCCGTTAATCAGTACCGTCAGCAGCATCCTGAGATCAAAGCCGCCGAGCTGCCCTTTATGCCCTTATTGTTCAAACAAATATTGAGTGACAGAGAACAGGCATTTACAATCAAAAAATTTGAAAATGATACTGATTTGTACCTTGCCTTAAGGGAATTTGCACAAAGTTTCAAAGAAGTGGAAATCAATGGCTGCAAAGTTGACTTTTTCCCTGCTCTTCAAAAAGAACTCGCAAAGCTGAATGAAGATAGCAATTTATTTGTCGATGCCAAGTCTTTTGAAAAAATTTCCACAAAAACAACTGGCAACTGGTATACAATCCAAGAGGCGATGCTTCGTTTTGCTGAGCAGAATCACACAAGTAAGACTGCCAGAGAAAAATACTGCAACAGAGCTGCGTTTAATTTGCAGGAAATAAAAAACTGGGACATCAGTGTCCCTCAGGAAGAAACTTCCCGGCATGTCGATATTACAACATATTGGACTGGTGAATTTGCTGCTCAGCTTTTTGAAAAAGAAAAAAACCTCTTTCCGCAATTTGAACAGCTGATCTCGGAAGAACATAAAAATTTGCGTAATGATGAAGACAAAGTACAACTTCTGAAAGAATATCTGGACAGTGTTCAGGAAATTCTTCATCTGCTTAAACCTTTCAATGTCAGCCCCGAATACGAGGGCGATCAATACTTGTCGACAACTCTGATGACCTATTGCACAAAACTTGAATCCATCATCCCCCTCTATAATCAGACACGCAATTATATATTGAAAAAGCCAACTGATGAAGCTAAAGTAAAACTGATGTTTAACAAGCCTACATTAGCTGATGGATGGGACAACAATAAAGAAAAAGCGAACTCAACAGTTGTGTTCCGCAAAAATGACTGCTTTTTCTTGGGAATCATTGCCCCGGGACTCTCTTTGGATTTTGAAAAGTATATTGACAACGATTCAAAGGACTGCTACCAAAAAATGGTTTACAAGTTGTTGCCTGGTCCCAATAAAATGTTGCCAAAAGTCTTTTTTTCTCAGAAAAATATTGATTTCTTTTCTCCCTCAGCTGAACTGTTACGCAAATACAAACTCGGAGCCCATTTGAAAGGAGAAGAATTTGATCTTGCGTTTTGCCATGAACTGATAGATTTTTTCAAAAAATCTATTTTCAAGCACGAAGATTGGTCAAAGTTTGGTTTCAGTTTCTCCCCGACCTGTTCATATACTGGAATTGATGAGTTTTATCGCGAAGTTGCCGAACAAGGCTATATCTTAAACTTTGTAAATATTCCTGACTCAACAATGACTCAGCTTGTCGGCGAAGGAAAATTATATCTTTTCCAGATTTGGAACAAAGATTTTTCACCCAACGCTGCCGGAACGCCCAATAAGTTTACCCTTTATTGGAAAGAAATTTTTTCCGCTGAAAATCTGGCTGATATTGTTTTCAAACTGAATGGAGAAGCGGAACTTTTTCTGCGTCCTCAGGCAATAGAGAAAAAGATCGCCCATCGGAAAGATGAAAAAATTGTTAATCGGACCATTGTCACTGCCGTTGATCAATATGATAAAGCGATCCGTCAATCTCTGCCTGAATCCGTTCACCATGAAATCTTCCTTTGGGTCAATGGCTTAAAGGCAGAAAAAGATCTCAGCAGCGCAACTCGTACTTATCTTGCTCAATATGAAATTCTTCATTGGCAAAAAGGAGATCCCATCTCAGCAGCTCTTAATAAGATCATTGTAAAGAATTCACCGTGTGATATCATTAAAGACAAACGTTTTACTGAGGACAAATATGCGCTTCATGTGCCAATAACCATTAATTTTAAATCCCCGGCAAAACCGTCCAAATTCAATGAAAAGGTATTGAGATACCTTGAAAACAATCCTGATGTAAAAATCATCGGTCTTGATCGTGGAGAAAGAAATCTGATTTATCTGACATTGATAGATCAGCAGGGCAGAATCCTTGAACAGAAATCTTTAAATGTCATTAATGGAGTCGATTATCACGGAAAACTTGATTTACGGGAAAAAGAAAGACAGGCTGCCAGAAAGAGTTGGAAGGAAATCGGACAGATCAAAGAGCTGAAATCCGGTTACCTTTCAGGGGTGGTCTATGAAATTGCCCGGATGATGGTCGAGAATAACGCAATCGTCGTAATGGAAGAGCTTAATTTCGGCTTCAAGCGCGGCAGAATGAAAATTGAAAAACAGGTCTATCAGAACTTTGAACGTGCGCTGATTGAAAAACTCAATTATCTCGTTTTCAAAGACCAAACTGATCGCAAAGCTCCCGGAGGTACACTGGCAGGATATCAATTGACAGATAAATTTGAAAGTTTCAAAAAACTCACTCAGCAGTGCGGATTCCTCTTTTATGTTCCCGCCGCATACACCTCAAAAATCGATCCGGCAACTGGATTCATCAACATTTTTGACACCAAAGAATGTACAAGTGCAGAAGCCATAAAATCTTTCTTTGACAAATTTGATTCGATCCGCTATTCTGCCGCACACGATTCTTTTGCCTTTGGATTCGACTATAACAATTTCAAAACTTTTAAGAAAGACTTCCAAAACAAATGGACTGTCTACTCGCTTGATGAAGCATGGAGTCAGGAAAAAGATAAGACGAGTGGAAAGTTTACTGCGGTACGCCGTTCTCCCACTTCTGAAATCAAAAAAGCACTGATAGAAGCAGGCGTTAAACTTACCGACGGTTACGATCTGCTTGCCTTGTTGCAATCCTTGCAGGCAACTCATGCGACAGCCGCTTTTTTCAGAACGATTTTTTATGCTTTCAAACTTTCAACGGCACTCCGTCACAGTTCAAAAGAGGAAGACAAAATCATCTCACCTGTGCTGAATAGTGCAGGAACATTCTTTGTTTCCGGAACTGAACCAAAGGCGACGATGCCTCAAGATGCTGATGCCAACGGTGCGTTTCATATCGCCTTGAAAGGCTTGTATCTGCTCCGGCATGGTATAAAGAACGGAAAACTGGGAAAAATCACCAATGAAGATTGGTTGAAATTTGTCCAGACCCGTAATAAATAATCACTCTGACGGGGAGTTTACAGAATATGGAATCTTATTTGATGATCACGCAATTGAATGATTTCATATTCTGTCCCCGCTCTATCTTTTTTGCGGGAATTTACCGTGAAAGTGTTTCCGATGACCTCTATCATCAAACTCCGCAACGTGAGGGATTGGTACATCATACTGCCATAGACGAAAACAAATATTCAACAAGAAAAGATGTCATCACCGGTCTTACTGTATATTCAGAAAAATACAGACTCCTTGGCAGAATCGACATTTTTGATCAGCACAAAGGAATTTTAACTGAGCGCAAGTATTCAATTACAGCGGTTTATCCGGGATTCCGTTATCAACTCTATGCTCAATACATTGCTTTGACAGAAATGGGGTTTTCTGTTAAGGAATTGCGTTTATACTCTAAAAAAGACAACAAGGTCTATCCGGTGGAACTGCCTGATTCAAACACGCTGGCAGAGTTTGAAGACGTGCTTGAAAGGATAAGAAATTTTTCATTATATTCACCCTTTACTCCCAATCACAATAAATGCAGTCATTGTATTTATAATTCATTATGTGATTCTTTTACTTCGGAGGAATGATCACAAAATGCTTTCTTTACCTGATTTCAAATATAAACAAACTGCCGTACACATATCCGGCGGCAGTCGGGAAAGGCTGCGTTTCAGAGCCGATAATATTATTATAGAAGATGAAACAGGCAAGATTATTTTTCAGCACTCCTGCCACCGTCTTTTTGCTTTATTGATCATCGGCGAAACAACACTGACCACTCCGGCACTTCATCATGCAGTTCGCTTCGGCTTTCCGATAATCATCATGAACAGGAACATGAAAGTTGCAGCAAGAATCAATTCAGGTGCAGAAGGTAATACGCTTTTGCGCCGGAAACAATATACCATTGATGAGCAACGAAGTCTTGAGATTTCCAAAGCGTTGATCAAATTGAAAATCAACAATCAGGCATCCCTGCTGACGCAGTTACGCCACCTTTCTGCTGAAGACAGAAAAATCCGTGATGAACTTGCAGGATACGATGTCGATGCCGTCGGGAATTCGAAGGAATTACTGGGGATCGAAGGTAACGCGAGCAAAAAGTTCTTCAGTGCCTATTTTCGACCTTTGCAATGGCAACGGCGTGCGCCCCGCTGCCGGCATGACATCAACAATTTGCTGTTGGATATTGGATACACTTATTTGTTCAACTTCATTGAAGGACTTCTATGTATTTATGGTTTTGATATTTACTGCGGCGTGTACCATACCTTCTTTTATCAGCGCAAATCATTAGTTTGTGACATCATAGAGCCTTTTCGCTGTATTATTGACAGGCGGCTTCGTAAGGCACACAATCTCGGACAAATCGATGAAAAAGATTTTTTCTTCCGGGATTGTCAATATCATTTACAATGGAGTTCCCAACAAAAATACATTCGGTTGTTTATGAAAGATATCATTGAGGAAAAAGAAGGACTATTTATTTTTTGCCGTGACTATTACCGCTGGTTCATGAAAGAACTGCCGATAGAACAATTTCCGCAATACAAAATTTGAAGGGAGAAGAAATATGTTGTTGGTCATATATGATATTGAATCGGACAAATTGCGAGGTCATCTTTCATCATTCCTGAAACAATTTGGTCGTCGTCTGCAATATTCCGTTTTTGAAATACAAAACAGTCCCCGGATTTTAGCGAACATAAGATTGGAATTAAAACATAATTACGAAAAAAAATTCTCACAGAGCGACAGTGTAATGATCATAAACATACCGGACAACTCAATAATCGATCGTTTTGGTTATGCCCAAAACGAAGAAAACGACCTTTTATTGTTTTGAATTGCAAACCTGAGTCTGAATTTTCATTTTTTTGCTCAACTTTAATTTGACAATCTGAAAAACAATGATATATTAAGTTCAGTTTCTTTGGGAGACTCTCAAAGAGACCAAATAATTTCTACTGTATGTAGATCAAATCATCGGGACGCCAACCGAAAACTCAAAGAGACCAAATAATTTCTACTGTATGTAGATGTGCAGGATGCGCTGCCAGAATTGATCTCAAAGAGACCAAATAATTTCTACTGTATGTAGATCAACCGTCTGCACTTGACCGCTGACACTCAAAGAGACCAAATAATTTCTACTGTATGTAGATTAAACGAAAATCCGGACATATCGTACTCAAAGAGACCAAATAATTTCTACTGTATGTAGATACGGCGGACGCATACGGCGGCAACGTGGCTCAAAGAGACCAAATAATTTCTACTGTATGTAGATAGAAACCGTCGTTTTATTGTAAAGTGAGCTCAAAGAGACCAAATAATTTCTACTGTATGTAGATACGGCGTCCCCAAGTTTATTAAAGGCCTCAAAGAGACCAAATAATTTCTACTGTATGTAGATAAAGGCCCTTGCTTTTGACATGAAACGCTCAAAGAGACCAAATAATTTCTACTGTATGTAGATAGGATTAGGTATAAACGCCAATCCAACTCAAAGAGACCAAATAATTTCTACTGTATGTAGATTGTATTCCAACCAGTCAACCTTTATACTCAAAGAGACCAAATAATTTCTACTGTATGTAGATGGCTCATCCTCAATAATCATCTCTTCGGCTCAAAGAGACCAAATAATTTCTACTGTATGTAGATACGTAGTCGATGCCGTAACCTCTGTCCTCAAAGAGACCAAATAATTTCTACTGTATGTAGATTGGAAGGACGCAGCACACACCGAACTCTCAAAGAGACCAAATAATTTCTACTGTATGTAGATTCAAACTTGTAGCAGGCTCCGGAGATGCTCAAAGAGACCAAATAATTTCTACTGTATGTAGATCATGCGTAGCAATCTTTTTTACAGGCTCAAAGAGACCAAATAATTTCTACTGTATGTAGATATTCTGCTGCTTATGTTGCCAGGTACTCAAAGGGACCAAATAATTTCTACTGTATGTAGATGTACGGAATTTAAGGTTGGCGATATCTCAAAGAGACCAAATAATTTCTACTGTATGTAGATAATCCGGTTATTGCAATGACCTTTCCGGCCTCAAAGAGACCAAATAATTTCTACTGTATGTAGATTCAGAGAGACCTTCGTCCATGGTGAACTCAAAGAGACCAAATAATTTCTACTGTATGTAGATGTCGTGATAGATATCCTCCTGTATCCTCAAAGAGACCAAATAATT
>JAZONY010000135.1:0-39533 GCA_045654705.1 Victivallaceae bacterium | reverse complement strand
GACATCCATGCGGAACACCACCTTTTTGCCCCGGTACTTCACCGCGTTTTTGGCGTAAACGTAAAAGGACTTGGTGGTGACGGACCATTTGGACTTCAAATTGGTTTCCAGCGTGACATCGCTGTATTTGGCGATCACCTTTTCTGCTGCACCGCAGGGAAGCAGCAGAGCCAGGAACGCAAGAAACGGCATGACCTTTTTCATTACTTTCTCCTCTTTGTTATTCTATAACTTTGAATGTTGTTTTAACAGAACACTTTTCCCCTCTGATCTTCATAACCAGTTTGTATGCGGGGAGTTTGACGAAATTTTTGAACTCTTTGCCCTCGACCTGTTCAACAGGGGCGGGGAAAACCGCCCTGACCCGGACGGAATTGGATTCCAGAACCGCTTCGTTCCCGTTGACGGTACATTCAACGCCGCTGCGCAGGGGGAAAACAAAGGTCCACTCATGTTCCCTGTCGCCCTGCGGAGTGTCGGTGATCTCAAGCATCCCCTCTTTGAATTCAAGGCGGCGTTCCCATGAAACATTTTCCCAGCCGGGAGCGTTGGAGGTCATGGTGCTTGAGATCACGCCGTCTTTCCAGGGCGTCACCTGGCAGTCGGAGGCGGCGAGCCAGGTGTAAAGTCCCTGAAGCACGCTGTCGGCTTTGCCGTCCACCAGCATGGAGCAGTGGTTGCTGCCCTGTTTGAAGTATTCGGAGAAATCTTCATCGTCATAGCTGCAGCAGCCGGGGTCCATGAGGAACCCTTCGCCCTTGAAAAAGCAGGAGACCGCCTGTTTTCCCCCATGGTGGTGAGAAAGTTTGTGGAGCAGGGGGGAGCAGTCAAAGAGCAGAAAACTGCCTTGAGCATCTTTTTTGACAGCGATACGCGCCTTTTCGAGAAGCATTTCCACATTTTCCTGTTCCACGGCATCTTTAAGAGAACTGATAAATATGGACATATCAAGGGGATATCCGTCGCTGACCACGGTGGAAAATCCGTCGGGCTGGCGCAGGGCGCAGCAGAGGGCGAAAGCCTTTGCCGCCTTGGCACGGGCTTCGGGGGTGATATTGTAGTGTTCGTTGTCGGCGATGGCGATGGCATCACGGGTGATCCAGCTTTCAAAGAAGTGGTACGAAGGACTCAAGTCATAGAGCATACCGTCATCGAGGAAGTCTTCCGTAATGTGGTAGTTGACCATATTTTCAGCTGTTTTGAGCCATTTTTCCGTGCCTCTTGTTCCTTTGAAAAAGGCGCAGGCGGCAAGAAGCGCCATGCCCCGGAGCGCCTGATGGTTGCCGGGTCTGAGGGGGATGTGGGATTCTTCGCCCCAGAAGATGTTCTGGCCGTGGGCGAAAATCAAATCTTCGAGGATCTGATTTTCCTCATCCGAAAGAACTTCCATATCTTTCACAAAGTACATGGCGTAAAGCCCGTGGAGAATACGGCTGGCAGGCTGGAAATCGAACCATTCGTAAGGCACAGGGGCGTTGAAGTCAGGTCCGAGGGCGTTGTACTCCTCATCACGGCGGCGGAGTATCTCATCCCACAGGTCGCAGGTCGCCTGCTGAGTGGGGGGCGCCTGATATTCGGGCATAGTGGCAAACCGGAGCAGCACTTCCATGACCTCACGGGCAAGCTGTCTGTTCCCGGTCTTGCGGGCGTGATTTGCCATGGGGGCGATGAAATACATGCGGTTGATCCAGCTGGTGCGCTCAATGGTGCGCCAGAAGTTGAACTTCAAAAAGTCGATGTTTCTGTAGCCGCCGAACTCATCGAGTGCGCCCTTTTCCACAACGGCGGCGGTGTATCCGGCATCGTTGACGGTGCCGATGATCTCATGGTTGATAAAGGAGCCGCCCCCGTCAAAGGGATAGAGTTCAAAGAACCCGTGTTTGTCAAAAAGTTCCAGACTCAGGGGAGGTGTGAAGCGGTCTATCAGGCGTGACATTTTCAAAAATCCTTTACATCAAGATGTTTGCGCAAGAATTGAATAGCTTTTTCCATGCTTTCGGCAGGGATCCTGTGTCCTGAACCGTGGTTGTCCAGAACCAGTTTTTCCCGGTCGCCCCGAACCATGGCTGCACGGTCGTAAAAGGCGTTGACAGCTTCGTTGTCATAGTGTCCTGCGATAATGAGCATGGGGATCTTTGTCAAAGCCAGAAGCTGGGCGTGTTCCATATTTTTCTTTTCCATCTCTTTGACCTTGTCACCCCAGTACCAGATATCCTCCCAGTTGGTCTGGTGCCATCCCATGCCCCAGTCGCTGGGGACACAGGCTTTGAGACGGGGATCGAGACAGCCCAGATAAAAGGCGATCTTGCCCCCGAGGGAGTGTCCCATAACGCCGATGCGGTCGGAGTCAAGTCTTTCATCTTCAACGGCAAAGTCCACAAGGAGCTTGTTGTCGTAGACCAGTTTCCCTGACCCGCTCCAGTCGGGGTTGTCGGCAAGAAGCGTATTGGCGGCGCAAGCCCAGCGTTCAAAATCTTCGGGCATGTCGTTCTGGATATAGGTGCGGTAGTAAGCGGTGCAGCTCAACACGGCGAACCCGGCTTCGGCGAGTTTTGCGCCCCGGTTCCAGGTGTCGGGGGTGCGCCCCGGAAAGTTGATCTCCTCACCCGTTTCGGGGTCGAAGCCGATGATGCGCCCCGGAACGTAAAAGGGCATGATGACCGTGGGATAGGGGGCTTTGCCCTTTTTAGGCAGCAGCAGCATGGTCTGCTGGAACTTGCCGGGGGCGTTGGCGTGGCGGTAGAGTTCACCGTCATAGGTGTCGGTGGAAAACTTTTTATAAAGGGTACATTCTTTTTCGTAAGTGTAAGTATCGGAAAAAGTTCCGAAAAACTCACGCCACTCTTTCCCCCACTCTTCCACCTCTTTTTCAGAAGGTTTTCCGTGGTTGTTGACATTGAGGTAGTGGTATTTTTCACCGTCAGCGAACTCCCGCACGCCGTCGGCGAGGAGCGTGGTGTCACAAATTTCTCCGGACCAGGAAAGTTTGACCTTTCCTGAAACAGTTTCTCCTGAAAAGACCTCTTTCATCTCTTCTTTTCCTTTTTTATTCGCCCCGGACCGTTTTTTCCATGCCCTTGCCCAGGTCGAACATGGGCTGGTGTTTGCGGGGGGCAGGGAGATCTGAGCGCGAAGCATTCTGAATATCTTCATCCATAAGGATTTGTGAAGCTGTTTTTCTGCCGGGGGAAGTGGCTTTGAAGTCACGCCCTGCCACCGCTTCCGTGCCGCCGATGCGGGTGACGACACCGTTTTTCGGGTTGCGGTAGAGCTGGGGGATCGTGCTGCCGGTCTTCCAGAAGGAGTTGTTGACATTGGCGCCGTCAAGACTGAATGAAAGATAGTGGAAAACCTTGGGGGTCACGGGAACAAGAACGTGGATGCGGCTCAACATATCCACTTCGACCTGAAGTTTTTCGTAGCCCATCTGATGCCCCAGACGGACGACTCCGTAAACGTGGGTCTTATCCGAAACCACCAGATAGTAGTAACGGCGGCGGTTTTCGTGGAGCGTGCGGATCTCATAGGTCCTTTCGCTGCTGCGGGCGCGGAGCGCACTGTAAAGATCGGGGATACCGACGGTGCGTTTCCAGATGACGCCGCCGTGTTCCACCTGAAAGAAGCGGTCAGGGGTCCTGTACTCCTTATCCAGCATGGAGTGGGCGACGTAGGCGTGGATCTTGTAGTTGTCGGTCTGGTCGATATCGTAATATTCGTTGACGGGGATGATGATGGAGCGTATTTCGCCGGGCTTCAGCACCAGTCCGTCGATGGAAATTTCCTTGCCCTTGCGCTTGGAAACGAACTTGCGCCCCGATCCCTGGATCTCAAACATCAGAAATCCCTGCAAACGGGGGGATTTGCCGAAAAGCAGCGCTTTGCCCGTGTCGTTCCGGAAGGTGATCTTGGCATAGACCGGTTCAAATTGCATAAAAGAGTTGCGGTTGATCTCAAGAGACATGCCGATCTGAGCGGCAAGTTCCGCAGCGGCAAAGAGAACGAGGAGAAATGTGAATGCTTTTTTGATCATGATTACACCTCAAGTATTTTCTGAACTATATGATTTCCCAACGCACTTCCCGCCTTTCGGACATCGATATCGTGGCAGGGCTGTTCTTTCCCTTTGGGGCAGAAGCGTTTCATACATCCGCTGCAGGGGAGTCCTTCGTTTTTGAAGATCAGATGCTCCGTGCCGTAGGGGCCTGTCAGTCCCGGGAGCGTGGGACCGAAAAGGGCGAAAACTCTTGTGTTGGCAAGGGCGGCGATGTGCATGGGACCTGAATCATTGGTGAGGACCGCATCCGCAAGTGCCATGACCGAAACCAGCTGAACAAGAGAGGTTTTGCCTGTAAGATCAACGGCATCAGGGAGAAACTTCATGATCTCCGCCGCCGCCTGTGAATCCCCTTTGCCCCCTGCGATGACCACTCCGGTCCCGGGGGCGTGTTTCAAGGCTTCGGCTGCGATATCGGCGAAAAGCCGGGGCGGGAAGGTCTTGCTTTCCCAGCGGGCGCAGGGAACGATCACCATAAAGTGTTCAGGGAGCTTGGGCAGTCCCCGGGTCTGGATGGGGAGTTTGACTTCGGGAACAGGGAACTTTGTATCGCAGAGTTTGTTGACCAGTTCCGCATAGCGGCTCACCGCATGTTGTTCCATTTCAACATCTATCTTGCGGTTGTAAAAGAGAGCTGCGCTTTTTTCTCTGGGATGAGTGAATCCGGCTGTGATGCAGCTGCGGCTGATACCGCTTAAAAATCCGCTGCGGAACAACCCCTGAAAATCCACCACAAGCTCGTACTCCTCACGGCGGATCTCACGGATCAGACGGAAAAGCTCCACGCCCCCTTTCAGAAGCGAACCCAGCTCACGGCGGTTGAAATAGATCTTTTTACGCACCGGAAAGGGGGAAAGATCAAGAAGTTCCGCCAGTGCCGGATGTATCACAAAGTCCAGTTCGGCGTCAGGATAGGCACGGCGCAGCAGTTCAAGGGCGGGAAAAGTATGCACAACATCACCGAGACTGCTCGGTTTGATGACCAGTATCTTGCCTGTTCCGCCCATTATTCAAAACTCCTCATTGCGCAGCAGGTGAAAAAGAAAAAATCAGGAGCCGACAGCGAGGCGTTCGGCGAGCCGTTCAGGAAGTCCTGCCGCCAGGATCTTCTGCTGAGTCGTTGCGATATCGTAGGGGATACGGTAACGCCAGACCTTCAGGGCATCGGTATCCCAGATGACAAAGCTGGCTCTGGGGTCGCCGTTGCGGGGCTGACCGATGCTGCCCACGTTGAAAAGATATCTTTGGTTTTTGCGGTATGCTTCCTCAATGCAGTCAGCCTGAGTGAAATCCTCATCCGGCTGGCTTTCCCATTTGCTGAGTTTATCAATAGCTCTCTCACCCTTTTCGACCAGCTGTTTTTTCACGAAAGCCACAGGAACGTGGGAGTGTCCGCAGAAGCAGAGATTGGAACGCTGATAACTGAAATTGTCCTCGGCATGGAACTGATCGAGGATATATCCCCAGGAAGCGGGACTGTCCAGCGTGGCGTGGACCAGAGTCGCCCCCTCAAGGAACATCTTTTTCTCGTAGGGTGCGGCATCGAGCCACTGCCGGTCCTCATCAGAGAGCTGTTCTCGTGTCCATTCGACGGCGCGGCGGGCGTTGGGGTTGAATCCGGATTCGGCGATATCGCCCCGGATGGCATAATCATCGTGGTTGCCTCTGACACGGGCGACGATATTGAGTTGACGGACGATGGCAAGACATTCGCGGGGATTGGCATTGTACCCCACAACATCGCCGAGGAAAATGTAGTCGGTGATCTTCTCTTTGTTACACACCTCAAGCACTGCTGTCAGCGCCTCCAGATTGGAGTGGATATCGCTCAAGATCGCATATCTCGCCATAATAAATTCAAATCCTTCTGTATCAAGGCTTACGGGGAAAATCCCGACCGCCTCACTCAAATTTATTCAGTCCCGTTATCTCTCAATCGGGAATACCCGGATCCCCGTCACGAACATTTCAGAAAAAGGCATCAATAACCGCTGTAAGCCGGATTTTGTACCCGCTTTTGCAAGCAGGCGGCAACCATCTGTCTGTGCGACCAGAACCCGAAACTCGTAGCGCCGGGGAGCGGCGGCTCATTTCCTATTTGGTCTTGCTGCGGGAGGAGTTTACATTTGCGGCGGGTCTCTCAACACCGTCCGGTGGGCTCTTGCCCCACCATTTCACCCTTACCCCGGGAAACCTGAGGCGGTATAATTTCTGTTGCACTTGTCTTTCTGCGGAATATGGTCCGCAGCATCCTTCTTTTCAAAAGGACTCCCTGCTCCCGGCAGTCCGGACTTTCCTCAGACGGAGTCTTACAGAAACAGAAACTGCTCCACGCTCCGCCCGCGGCTGCCCGCGGTCACTGACACCAATATCTCACACAATATAGCACAAGTTCCCCTATTATTCAAGATTGACACAGCAAAAAAAGCATTTTTTTAGAGGAAAATCCCAAGAGCTTACTTGAAAATTTTTTTATCCGGCAATATATTACTTTGAAACTTCATCTGTAACAATAAATATAAAAGGAGAACATCTATGAAAAAATTCCTGTTGTCCGCTTTGCTTCTGGGAACGGCTGCCCTGCTGCTCCCGGTGCAGGCGCAGGAACGGTTTGACCGTTCCGGAAAAAAGGCGGTCCGTCAGCTCACCGGCTCCAATGTGACCATCGTTCTGCAAAACAGTTCACCTGTGACTCAGTACGCCGCAGAGGAACTGCAAACCTTTCTCTCTCAGATTCTGGGGCAGAAAGTGCCTGTTGCCAAAGTTCCCGGCAAAGAGTACAACATCTATGTGGGCTTCGGACCCTTTGCGGAAAAGATGAAACTTGACCCCTCCAAGCTCATCCTTGACGGATTCTACATCAAAAGTTTCGGCAAAAACATCGTCATCGCCGGAAGGGACGATCCCAAAGCCAACATCAAATGGTCGATCCAGCGGGGCGGCGCGTGGAGTTTCCACTTTGAGCGCGCCACGCTTTTCGGTGTCTACGAATTTCTTGAACGCTTCTGCGGTGTGCGATTCTACTTCCCCAATCTGGGAACCGTTGTCCCCCGGAAAAAGGTTCTCGCTCTCCCCGATATGGATGTGAGCGAACGCCCCGACATGCCCCAGAGACGCTACTCCTCTTTCTGGGACGGCGAATACTTTGAGGGCGACAACCGCAAAGCCACCATCAATCCCGGCAAAAACGTCAATTTGCTGCGTCTGCGTGCCGATACCAGCTATCTGCCCTGCTGCCACGGCATGAACGGCAACCAGCTGCTCCGCCGCTTCAGCAAGAGCAACCCCGAATACTTCGCCCTCACCTCCAACAATATCCGGCGGAACGACCCTGATATCCACTTTGCGGGCCACATCTGCTTCTCAAGCGGAGTCCTTGAAGAGATCTATCAGGATATGAAAGCCTATCTCACCGGCAAAGACGCTTCCGTCCGGAACATCGTCAACAAAAGCGGCAAACCCCAGTGGACCATTTCCACCTTCCACAAGCCCTATGTGGACGTCATGCCCCAGGACAGCTTCTTCCCCTGCCAGTGCGACAAGTGCAAAGCCAAATACGAAATGGAAAAGGGCCGTGAAGGTATGGCTTCAAAGATGGTCTGGGGAACCGTCAACGCATGGGCGAAAAGGCTGAAAGCCGAGGGCATCCCCGGCAAGCTCAGCATGATGGCTTACTGGCCCTACCGCTCGATCCCCGAAGAAAAACTTGAGGACAATATCGTCGTCATGCTGGCGCAGCGCGGTCCCTGGCAGACCAATCCCAAGGATATCGCTTCCGATCTGGATCTGCTGAAAAAGTGGACTCAGAAACTCAATGCCAAGGTCCACGTCTGGAACTACGCCAACAAGGTTTCCACCCAGAACATCCCCGGGATCCCCTCATGGACACCTCACGCCGTGGGCAAATACTATCAGCTGAGTGCCCCCTATATTTTCGGAGCCTTCAAGGAGTCCGAGTGCGACCGGTTCCTCTACTTTGCCATGAACCACTACATCTTCTGCAAAGTCGCATGGAACAGCAAAACCGACTACGCCGCCGCCATGGAAGAGTTTTACGCCCTCATGTTCGGCGCCGCTTCCAAAGATATGAAAGCGATCCTCAACGGATTTGAAGATATCTGGCTCAACAAGATCGTGGGCAGGACCATCAACACCGATATCGGACCTGTGGCAAGTATCCCCTCAGACAACGAGATCTGGAACGTGATCTACAGCCCGGCATTCCTGAACGATCTTGACAAACGCTTCGATGCGGCTTTGAAAAAGGTGAAAAAAGGTTCTCTTGAAGCCCGGCGTATCGAATTGTTCCACAGAGAGTTCATGCAGCCTCTGCGTGCCGCCTCCAAAAACTATCTTGAACGCAGTTCAGCGGTCAACGGGCTTCAGCTTGTGACGGGGAAAAAGGTGGAACTCATTCCTTTCCAGTATAAAGGCAAGGGAGAAACGGTCCGCACTCAGGTTTCCGCCGCCTACACCGCCGACGCCCTCGAAGTCACCTTTGAGTGCGAAGAGCCTGAAATGAAACAGATCATCGCGCCCCGGCGCAAACACGATGATCCCGATATCTGGCGTGACAGTTCCGTTGAACTTTTCCTCGACCCCGTGGGCGACCGGAAAGTTTATTATCAGCTCGTTTTCAACTATGCGGGCAGCATGACAGACATCCGTTACCGTTCTTTCGGCAAAAAAAGTGTCAACGACTACTCCTGGAACTCCGGAGCGACGGTCAAGGTGATTCCCGGAGACAAATCCTATACCATGAAGATCTCTATTCCCCTGAAAAGTCTCCCCGGACTGAAACGCAGCGGATTCCCCATCAATTTCTGCCGCAACCGTGTCCTTGCCAAGCAGGGGACGAAACAGCCCCTCTACATCTGGAGTCCCTACGCCAAGGGTTTCCACGACCTTGAAAACTTCGGCAAGCTGGTGGACTCACGGGAGGAGCTGATCCTTGACGGCAGTTTTGACACGCTCCCTGTGCAGAGCAAGAACACCCACTGGGGATTTTACAAGGGCAAAGTCTACCACGGCTGGATCGCTTCCGGAGCCTATGCCAAAGGGGACAAAGCGGTCTACCAGAACAAGGTGACATTTTCCAAGCCGGGAGCCTTGCAGATCGTTTCTGCGGAGGGCAAACACACCACTTTCACCCAGTATTTCCGTTTCAAGTTCAAGCCCAACACCCGTTACCGGATCAAGTGCATGGCGAAACTTGAAAATGTGAAGCCCGCCCGCCGCGGCGGCGGATTTGCCATCAACATCTGGGATGACAGAAACCACTTCTTCCCGCAGAAGAACCTGGTCAACGGAACCTTTGACTGGACCAATTTCAGTTTTGAATTCACCACCTCTCCCAAGGTCCACGAAAGCAAAGTTTCCTACATGCGTGTCGGACTGCTCAACAGCACGGGAACCGTCTACGTCGACGACCTTTCCCTGATGGAAGTCAAATAAACTTTCTTCCCGCCACTCCAACTGCCGCACCCCCCAAAGGGCCGAACGTCGGCTTCGTAGTAACTCGCAGCTGCTTCTAGCTGCGAGAACCGCAAATAAGCGTTTGCGGCGATAACTTTGCGATAATGTCTGGTCCACAGACCGGAACAACCGCTACCCCCGTGTTCAACGCCACGGGGTTTTTTTATACCCTCGAGCCGGTTGACAGTCTGCGGAGGTTATCGTTGTTTTGACACAGCCCACTTGTATTGACCAGTGGCAAAAGTGCCCGCTAACTGAAACAGCCAACCACAGTGGTCGAAGCAAGCCACCAGCGAAGGCGCTTCGCACCGAGCGCGGTCGAACGTCGACACCGAAGTAACTCGCAGCTGCTTCTAGCTGCGAGAGTCGCAAAGTGAGGTTTGGCAGGGGAGCCATCAGCCAACCACGCCGGGCAGACGCCACGGAAGTCAAGGTCATCACCAGCCAATGCCTATAAGACTTATAAGACTTATAAGACCTATAACCAGTTACCCATGGCAAAGCGAGCGCCGGGTTATCGCCCCTATCGTAAGTTTGCGGTGAAATCACTCGCAACCAAAGGTATGACCGATAACAACCCCACAATACTGGTAAACGCTCTGATTTTGCATGAGTGTCCGGTGCGGCACTTTGTCGGACATGTCGGACATGTCGGACAAGTCGGACTTTATTGGTGTGCCGCAGGTACAAAAAAAACTTTTTTTGCACAAAATCATTGGAAAAAAATTTTTCCGGTGCTATCTTATAAAGGTATACGCTTTTTATCAATAAGGAGACTCCAATCATGGCGCACGGAACACTTGTTCAAAAAATCATTGATGCCCATTATGTTTCAGGTTCAAAGATCCCCGGCGAACCTGTGGCAATAAAAATCGACCAGACTCTCACTCAGGATGCAACAGGCACCATGGCTTACCTCGAACTCGAAGCCATGGGGATCCCTCAGGTCAAGACTGAGCTTTCGGTCTCTTACGTCGATCACAATATGATGCAGAACGGTCCCGAAAACCGCAACGACCACCTCTATCTGCAAAGTGTCGGCGCCAACAAAGGTGTTGTGTTTTCACCTCCCGGCAACGGTATCTGCCACCAGCTCCATCTGGAGCGTTTCGGCATTCCCGGCAAAACCCTTATCGGTTCCGACTCCCACACCCCCACGGGGGGCGGTATCGGCATGATGGCGATCGGAGCGGGCGGTCTTGACGTTGCCCTTGCCATGGCGGGGAAACCTTTCCGGATCCCCTACCCCAAAGTGATCGGCGTGAAACTGACCAACCGCCTGCGCCCTTTCTGCGCCGCAAAAGATGTTATATTGAAGCTCCTTTCCATCCTCACGACCAAAGGGAATGTGGGCAGTATCGTGGAATACTTCGGCGACGGTGTCGCCACGCTCCCTGTCCCCCAGCGCGCCACCATGACCAACATGGGGGCGGAACTCGGCGTTACCACAAGCCTTTTCCCATCGGATGAAGCCACACGGGATTTTCTGAAACGGCAGAACCGGGAAAAAGATTTCGTTCCCTGCGCCGCAGATGCGGATGCAGAATACGATCGTGTCATTGAAATCGATCTTGCTGAGATCGTTCCTCTGGCGGCGTGTCCCTCTTCCCCCGACAACATCAAAGAGGTCGCCTCTCTCAAAGGTATGAAGGTGGATCAGGTCCTCATCGGCAGCTGTACCAACGGCGGATACCGTGACCTTGCCACCGTTGCCGCCATGCTCAAGGGAAAACATATCAGCGATAATGTGACTCTGGGTATCGCCCCCGGCAGCCGCCAGACACTTCAGATGCTTGCGGCAAACGGAATGCTTGCCGATCTGGTCGCCGCCGGAGCCCGTATCCTTGAGGTGGGCTGCGGTCCCTGTATCGGTCAGGGACAAAGCCCTGCCGACGGCACTGTGACGGTGCGTACCTTCAACCGGAACTTTGCGGGCCGTTCAGGGACCAAAGGGGATCAATCCTACCTGGTCAGTCCCGAAACCGCCGCCGCAACTGTCCTGACGGGATATTTTACAGATCCCACGGCTGCAGCTCTTGAGATCCCGGAGTTTCAGGAGCCTGAAAACTATTTTATTGACGATGCCTACTTCAAACAGCCCTCTCCCGGCACTGAGATCATCCGCAAACCCACCATCGGCGAGCCGCCCTCCAACAAGCCCCTGCCCGAAAATCTGGACGGTGTTGCCGTAATCAAGGTGGGGGATAAGATCACCACCGATCACATCATGCCTGCGGGGGTCCATTTGAAACTGCGGAGCAATATCCCCGCCTATTCCAAGGTGGTCTTTGAGTGTTTCAACACCCCGGGAGTCCCCACCTTTGCCGAGCGTGCCGCCGCCATCCGCGACGGTGGAAAAGCGGGCATTATCATCGGCAGAGACAGTTACGGACAAGGTTCCAGCCGTGAACACGCCGCCATCTGTCCCATGTATCTGGGCATCAAAGCTGTCGCAGCCCTTGCCATTGAAAGGATCCACCGTGCCAATCTGGTGAATTTCGGCATTATCCCCATGGTCTTTGCCGATGCTGCCGACTACGAAAAGATCGAAGAGGGGGACGGACTCTTTTTCGCCGGGATCCGCCAACAGCTTGAAAAAGGCAATGAACTCTGCGCCGAACTGCGCAAAGCTGACGGCAGCAGCAAAACAATCGCTTTCAACGCACTTCTTTCTGAAGCTGACCGGGAAACCATTCTTGCAGGCGGAACTTTGAACCAATGAAGCTCCCTGAAAACTGGAAAAATTTTCTCACCGGCTTCACCGACTTCGACGCCCTTGCGGAAACTGAAAAAAAAGTTGCCGCAAGGCGTGAAGCAGGTCTCGTGTTCCCCCCCGATGATGCCGCTTATACTGCCCTTGAGCTGACCCCTCCTGAAGCGGTCAAAGTGGTCATCCTCGGGCAGGACCCCTACCACGACGACGGTCAGGCATACGGTCTTGCTTTTGATGTCCCCCCCGGTGTCAAAGAACCTCCCTCGTTGCGGAACATAAAAAAGGAGTTCCGCAACGATTTGAAACGCGAAAATGTTTCCCTGCGCTCCTGGGCGGAACACGGCGTATTGCTGCTCAATGCCGTGCTGACCGTGGATGCCCACACCCCCGGCAGTCACGCAAAACTGGGGTGGGAGCTTTTCACGGACTCCGTCATCCGGGCGGTCAGTGCCAAAAAGGAGGGGGTGGTTTTCATTCTCTGGGGGGCTTACGCCATAAAAAAAGCTGCCCTTGCGGACAGCTCAAAGCATCTGATCCTCACCTCGGTCCACCCCTCCCCTCTCTCAGCCTCACGGGGATTTTTCGGAAGCGCCCCGTTCAGCAAAACGGAAGCCTATTTCAAAGGCTCCTGGCATTGGCCGGAGTGATTTTATTTCCTGCCGTAATCCACATCGGCAAGGCGGAACGTGATTTCAGGCAGCGTTTCATTTGCTGTAAATTTTTTCACAAGTTCAGCAGGATCAGGAACTTTCCCCTCACGGCACCAGTAGATTGCCTGCCCGGAACGCTCGATCTTGCGGAAAAAGATATCCTGCCGCTTGGCAAACTGCCTGATCTTGTCAAGGAGGTTCTGCCGCATCTCCTCAAAGGAGCATTTCCCCTGGAGATAGAAAGCGATCTCACGGTATTCAAGTCCGAAAAACTCAAGTTTTTCGTAGGAGACCCCCTGCTCATCGTGAAGTTTTCTCACCTCTTCCGTCATCCCTGCGGCGAAACGGGCATCCAGCCGTTTTTCGATGCGTTCACGGACCGTTTTTCTGTCAAAGAGGACTCCGATGACAAGGGGATCAAGTTCAAAGGGGGGCGTGAAAGAGGGGGCGGCAGTGTAATCAGCCGCACTGCGTGCCACGCCTTTTTCCCGCGGAGGCAGCTGCCCGCCGGGGAGCCGGTATCCTTTAAGAAGGGCATCCAGATACAAGGCGGTCCCGCCGCAAAGAATGGGGAGCTTGCCTCTTGATGCGATATCACGGATCGCCGCAAAAGCATCACGGCAGAAAAAACTCAGATTGTAAGTTTCACTCCACGGATCGGCAATGTTGATGAGATGATAAGGCACGTCACCGTATTCTTCAAGATCTTTTCCGGTTCCGAGATCCATGAAACGGTAGACCTGCCGGGAATCGACACTGATGATCTCGCCGTCAAATTTTTTTGCCAGTTCCACCGCCAAAGCGGTTTTTCCGGTGGCGGTGGGACCCGTAATTGCAACAATTTTCACTTTTTCAGACATAAAAAACAACTTTCAATTTGAAATTTCCCCCTGTCAGGTATTATATTATGATGCATGAATCTGTCAAAGTCAAATCAAAAACTGAAAAAAACATGAAAAAACAGAAAACTTTAGCCGGAAGTGCCCAATTTTCGGGTATTGCGCTCCATACCGGCGTGCGGGCAACGCTTCGGATAACTCCTGCCCCTGTGAATACGGGAATCCTCTTTTGCAGAGTCGATCTTCCCGACCGTCCTTTCATCCCCGGCTCGGCGAAATGCGTCGTCGATGTCCAGCGGGGAACCACCATCGCCGTTTCCAAAACCGCCATTGTTTACACGGTTGAACACATCCTCTCTGCGCTCCACGCCTGGGAAATCGACAACTGTATCGTTGAAATGGATGGTCTCGAACCCCCTATTGCCGACGGCAGTGCGCTCCCCTATTACAACATGGTCGCCGAAGCAGGCGGTGCCGTGGAGCAGGAGGCGGAGGTCAAAAGTTTCACACCGCCCCACCCTGTCCTCATTCAGGGCGGGCAGACACAGATCGCCATGTTCCCCGACACGGAAAAACTGACGATCTCATGTATCACCTCTTTCAAAGGCTGCCCCATCGACCCCCAGTTCTTCGAATACGAACTCGACAGAGAAACCTACCTTAAAGAGATCGCTCCCGGCAGAACCTTTGTCAACTACGCCGACTTGAAACAGCTCCTTGCCATGGGACTGGTCAAGGGGGGCAGTCTTGATGCGGCGGCGATCATCCACGACGGTGCCATCATCTGCAAAGAGCAGCTGAGATTCCAGAATGAGATCGTGCGCCACAAGATCCTTGACATGATCGGTGATTTGAAGCTGACCGGTATGCGTCTCACCGGCAGGATCATCGCCATCCGTCCCGGACATCCCAAAAATGTTGAACTTGCCAGAACTTTGATCGAACTTGCCTCAAAAGAGGCTTAAAAATAAAGAGGAGAAAACACCCCATGGGTAAATTGTACGATGTTGCCGCACTCAAACAGGCACTCCCGGTGTGGAGTCAGAGACTTATGCTCGACCGGGCTGAGATCATTGACGGGACACACGCCGTTGCAGTCAAAAATCTGACCAATAACGAAGAGTTTTTCAACGGACACTTCCCCAACCACCCCATTATGCCCGGCGTGCTTCAGGTCGAAGCCATGCGCCAGCTTGCAGAACTTCTGGGCGTGGAAAAACTTGCCCCCGCAGCTGGTGAATACATCTATATCAAAAGCATGGGCAAGACCCGCTTCCGCCGTCCCAATGTCCCCGGCGACCGTATCAAGGTCGAAGTGGAACTGATCGGCGAAGCTGACCGTGAACTGACCTTCAAGGCAGAGATTTCCAACGCCTCCGGTGCCGCCTGTGACAGCCAGTTCACCCTGGCGGTCCGCCCCCTGCCCGGTCCCAAAGCCATGCCTGAACTTTTCAACACTTCAGACCGTTCAGCCGAAGTCAAACTCAACGAGGAAGCCACCAAGGCACTCATGCCCCACCGTTATCCTTTCCTCCTCATCGACTATGTGCTGAAAGAAGAGGGTTCCACCATTGTCGCCGTCAAAAACGTCGCTGCCGACGAACCTGTTTTCGCCGGAATGACCACCCCGGTCATGCCTGAAAATCTGCTGTGCGAAATCGGCGCTCAGGCAGGATGCGCCTGCGTTCTTTCCCGTCCTGAAAACGCCGGAAAGCTGGGATTTTTCATGTCCATCGACAGTGCGGAGTCCATGATCCCTGTGGTTCCCGGCGATCAGCTGGTCATTGAATGTGACCTGCCCCCCTCCAAATCCCGTTTCGGCAAAGGCAGCTGCCGCATGACCGTTGACGGCGTGGAGGTCTTCAAAAGTGCCATCATGTTCGCCATTGTGGATGCCTGATCCATGCTGAATATCGTCCAGCTTGAAGATTATGTTTCCAACTTCGATCACCTGATCGACAGCTCTTTCTGGAGCGGCGAAGGAAAGTTCACAGCTTTCCCCCGGACCGCTCCTGAAGAGGTGACTGCCCGTGCCGCCGATGCAGAGGCTTTGCTCATCAACAAGACCATCATCAACGGCGAAGTGCTGAAACAGCTCCCCCGGCTCAAATATATCGGGATCCTTGCCACAGGCTACAACGTGGTCGATCTTGAAAGCTGCCGCGCCGCAGGTGTCGCCGTGACCAATGTCCCCGCTTACAGTACCGACAGTGTGGCGCAGCATGTCTTTGCCCATTTGCTCAATCTGGCAAGAGAGGTGGAACTTCACGCCCGTTACGACTGGAGCAGTTCCACCGACTTCTGTCAGGTGATTACCCCCCAGCTGGAACTCAACGGCAAGACCATGGGCCTTGTGGGATTCGGTGAGATCGGGCGCAAAACGGCAGAGATCGCTCAGGCTTTCGGCATGAAAGTTGCGGTTTTCACCCGTACCCCCGGCAAAGTCGATCTGCCGGGAGTCACTCTTTGCAAAAGTTTTGAAGAACTGCTGCCTTTGTGCGATGTTCTTTCGTTCCACTGTCCGCTTTTCAGAGAGAATGAAAAAATGCTCAACAGCAGGACCATTTCTCTGATGAAAGAGGGAGCTGTGGTTATCAACACGGCACGGGGCGGACTTATTGACGAAAAGGCCTTGCGTGAAGCACTGGATTCAGGAAAAATAGCGGGGGCGGGACTTGATGTGTTAAGTACCGAACCGCCGCCGCCGGATCATCCCCTGCTTCACCACCCCCGCTGCCGCATCACGCCCCACACAGCATGGGCGACAGTCGAAGCCCGCATGAGGCTTTTCAACACAGCACGGGAAAACCTGCGTTCATTCATCGCAGGCGGAACCCTCAACCGTCTGGTGTAAAATCACAATGTTTCAAGTCTCCCTTTACCCGAAGTAAAGGGAGTTTTTTTATGCCAGGCGCACTCTGGGGTCCGCCCAGGCGTAGATCAGATCGCAGATGAGATTGATGAAAACAAAAAGCAAGGCACTCAGCACCACCAGGGCTTTGAGCAGGGCGATATCTGAGTTGTACAACGCTTCGATACCGGCAAATCCCAATCCGGGGATGCCGAAAAAGGATTCCAGAAGCAGACTTCCGGTAAAGATAAAGGGAAGCGAACTTCCGGCACGGGTGATGATCTGCAATGCGGCGTTCCGCAGCAGATGCACGCCGTAAACTTTCAGGGGCGAAACCCCTTTGGCAGTGGCGGTTCGCAAATATTCTTTGCCCAGTTCGTCCACGAAAACCGTTCTGTAAAAGCGGACATTGGCTCCGATGCCGCTGATGATCCCCACGGTCACAGGCAGCAGCAGATTGGCGGCGCTTTCAAATCCCCACAAGGGAAAAACGCCCCAGCGGTAGCCGAGAAACCACTGCGCCATAATGATAATGACCACATAGCTCACACTCATCCCCGCCACCGAAAGCACCAGCAGCAGCCGGTCGGGCCAGCGGTTGCGGAATGCGGCGGCAATAAGGGCAAAGGCGATACCGAAAAGCATTTCACCGAAAAAAACCGGCAGCATCAGCAGACATGAAACCGTCATTCCCCGTTTCAGGATATCTTTCACAGGCTCCCTTGTAACAAGACTTTCGCCGAAGTTGAAAAAGGAGACATAAGGAAAAGTTTTCCTGAAAGAGACAAACTCCTGTAAAGTCCTGACGAACTGTGAGTTGAATCCGTTGCTCTGATAGCGGTAAAACAAAGTTCCCGGGGGGGCTTTGAAAAACTCCCCATGGACTTTGACCATTCCCTCAGGCATGGCGGCATAAAAATCATCGCCTGCAAACTGCCGTTTGAAAACGCCGCTTCCGGCGGGAATTTCCCGGAACGCCTCACTGCGGCAGTAGTGTCCGTAAAACAAAGGCAGATCGCTTCCCAGACGGCGGCGCAGACCTTCGATTTCAGCTGCGGTGGCGTTTTTGCCGAGGATTGCCCCGGCAGGGTCCCCCGAACCCACATTGAAAAGCAGAAAGGTCAGAAGCAGAACTCCCAGTACGATCAGCAGCGAATAAGCCGAGCGGCGCAAGATGAATTCAATCATGGTACTGCTCCAATATATCCACCGCAAGAGAGGCACGGCGGCGGAAATCCCCTTTGGCACCATAGGCGACGGCATCTTTTTTCAGACGGGCAAGAGTTTCCTCATCAAGGAATTCTTCAAGACATCTGTTCAATTCAGATTGATCAAAGGGAACTTTCAGGGCGCATCCCCCGGAGTCGGCGGCAAAGGGAGCAAAGCCGCACTCCCCGGAAGCGATGACAGGCAAACCTGCCGCCAAGGCTTCAACGATCACCGAACCGGCAGCCTCTTTCCGGGCGGGGTGGACCATCAAATCTGCGGCAAGAAGCCACAGGGGAATATCATCCGCAGCACCGGGCATAATGAGAGAAGAAAGAGGAAGTCCCAGAGAACGGCAGAGTTTTTCACAAGGATTCCGGGGCATATTCCCCACAATGGCGATGCGGCATCTTCTTTTCAGAGCTTCAGGAAGCGAAGCTGCGGCACGCAAAAGGCGGTCGGCGCCCTTGCCTTCAAAAAAGGAGCCGACAAGAATAAGAAGCAATTCATCCTCTTTCAACCCCAGGGACTCTCTTTTGTTCCGGCGCAGTTCCTCTGCCTGCGGAGTCCTGAAACAGCTCTCATTGAGCCCCGGAGGGAGATAAAAGAAGCGTTCTGCCTCAGTGTTGTAAAATTTCTGATAATCTTCTTTCTGTTTTCCGGCGATGTAGAAGATCTTTGTTTTATTTCCCTCACCCACAACAGATTTCTCCTGCTTCAACAAGGCACGGTGGCGGGGGGAGATCTTCAAAAACCATTCAGGATAAGCCGAAAGGGCTTCACTCCTGATACAGTTGTCTGCGGCAAAGTAAAAATCGGCATTCGGGATACGGTTGAAGGTAAAACGCAGATCGAACCCGGCAGCTTTTTCCTTGAAAAGCCTTCCGAATTCAGCGGCTTTCCCGTGATTGGTCCATGCGGAAACTTTAAGAAATTCCACCTTCATCCACTGAGGGATCTTCCCGTCGAAACTCCGGGTGAAGACCGTCACATCATGCCCTCTGCGGAGCAATTCCTCAGCGATGCGCATAAAATCCCGCTGGAGTCCGCCGTGGGGAAAATATTTGAAAATGGCAAGGGCGATCTTCATCGTGCCGCTCTCCGGGGAACTTGGGGTTCGATGCCCAGACGGCGCATGACCTGTTTCAAATCTTCCCACGCCTCCCGTTTGGCTGACTCCTGACGCAGCAGGAAAGCGGGGTGAAAGGTGGGCATGACGGGAATACCGTTGAACTCAAGCCAACGTCCCCGCAGACGCATGATCCCCTCCTCGCGCCGGAGCAGAAAATGAGCCGCTGTCGCACCCAGAAGCACGATGACTTCGGGTTTGATCATCCTGATTTGATGTTCAAGATAGCCGATACAGGCTTGAGCTTCCTCGGGCATGGGCGCCCGGTTGCGGGGCGGACGGCACTTGACGATGTTGGCGATATAGACCTCTTCACGCTTGAACTGCATGGCAAGGATCATCTTATCCAGCAGCTGTCCGGCGGGTCCCACGAAAGGACGGCCCTGACGGTCCTCATCAGCACCGGGTCCCTCGCCGATGAACATGAGCCGGGCATGGGGGTTGCCTTCGCCGGGGACGGCATTGAGGCGGGTTTCGCACAAGGGACAGTTCCGGCAGTGGCGGACCGTTTCGCAGAGATGCTCCAGAGTTCCCGGCACCAGAGGGGAACCGGGGGCGTTTCCGGAACCGGGCGCACTCCGGGGAGCGGATTTTTCCGGCTGCAGCGGCACAAAAGAAGCTGAACTTGAAAAAGATGGTGCGGGAGTTGCCTTTTTCACCTCACGGGGCTTCTCACATTCCCGGACGGGATTGGAAAAAAGTTCCTTCAAAGTTTCCTGAGAAACATTCATTCCCGGGCGTCTCAGCGCTTCACTCTGCAAAGATTCTATCAATTGGTCAAAAAATTCAGTCATTACAGCTCCCCTGCGACGGTACTTTTCACATCGAGTTCCGTCTCTTATTGTTGTTCCAAAGAATAATTTACCACAGGAACGGTTATTTTGCAAGTCTGCCCTTGAAAAAAAAACGTTCAGATATTATATTATCTGATTGACATTCAACATGGATATTTTGACGGAAAATTTCCGCCATCTGTCCTGCAACAAAATAGAAGGAGCTGAAAATGAAAGTTGTCGTTGCCTATTCCGGCGGTTTGGACACCTCTGTCATCGTGAAGTGGGTCAAAGAGACCTACAATGCAGAAGTCATCTGCTACTGCGCCGACGTCGGCCAGCAGGAGGAACTTGACGGTCTTGAAGCCAAAGCTATTGCCACCGGTGCCAGCAAGTGCATCATTGATGACCTCAATGAAGAGTTCGCCCGTGACTACATCTTCCCCATGCTTCAGGGTGAAGCCATCTACGAAAACAACTACCTTCTGGGCACTTCCATCGCCCGTCCCCTCATCGCCAAGCGTCTGGTCGAAGTCGCCAAGGCCGAAGGTGCCGATGCCATCTGCCACGGCGCCACCGGTAAAGGCAATGACCAGGTCCGTTTTGAGCTGAACGCCAACGCCATCGATCCCTCCATCAAGATCATCGCCGCCTGGCGCGACCCCAACTGGCACTTCACCGGCCGTCTCGACATGATCGAATACGCCAAAGAACAGAATATTCCCATCAACGTTTCCGCCAAGAAACCTTACAGCATGGACCGTAACCTGCTCCACATCAGCTTTGAGGGCGGAATCCTGGAAGATCCCTGGGAAGAACTCCCCGAAGAGATCGCTGTCATGACCGAACCCCTTTCCAAGGCTGCCGATGCCCCCGAAGATGTGGTCATCACCTTTGAAAAGGGTATCCCCGTCAAGATCAACGGCGTGGAATACAGCCCTGCCAACATCATGCGCACCCTCAACGAAATGGGTAAAAAACATGCTGTCGGCCGTGTGGATATCGTTGAAAACCGCTTCGTCGGCATGAAGTCCCGCGGTGTCTATGAGACCCCCGCAGGAACCATCCTTTCCAAGGCCCATCGCGGTCTGGAAGAGATCACCCTTGACCGTGAAGTCATGCACCTGCGCGACAGCCTGATCCCCCGCTATGCCGATATGATCTACAACGGTTTCTGGTTTGCTCCCGAGCGTGAAATGCTTCAGGTCATGATCACCGAAAGCCAGAAGTATGTCACCGGCGATGTCCGCGTGAAACTTTACAAGGGTGCCTGCCACGTCACCGGTCGCCGTTCCGAATTCAGCCTCTACGATGATGCCATCGCCAGCTTCGAAGAGGACGGCAACAACTACGATCACAAAGATGCCGCCGGCTTCATCAAGCTGAACGCCCTGCGTCTGCGTGTTCTCGCCCGCAGCAAACAGAAACGCTATTGATCGGAATTTTACCATGAAAAAATACAATATTGCAGTTATTCCCGGTGACGGCACCGGTCCCGAAGTCGTCAACGAGGCTCTGAAGGTCCTCGATGCCGCCGGTAAAAAGTTCGGTTTTGAACTTGAGCGCAAAGAGTTCTGCTGGGGTGCCGACCACTATCTGGCAACCGGTGAGATCCTGCCTGATGATGCTTCTGACCAACTCCGCAAATTCGATGCCTGTCTGCTCGGCGCCATCGGCAGCAACAAAGTCAAACCCGGTATCCTTGAAAAAGGAATCCTCCTGCGTTTGCGCTTTGAACTGGATCAGTACATCAATCTCCGCCCTGTGAAACTTTTCCCCGGCGTTGAGACTCCCCTTGCCAACAAAGGCACTGAGGATATCGACTATGTGGTCGTCCGTGAAAACTCCGGCGGTGTCTATACCGATATGGGCGGCTCTGTCCAGCAGGACACCCCCGATGAAGTCGCCTGCCAGAACTGGGTCTATACCCGCAAACAGGTCGACCGCTGCCTCAAATACGCCTTTGAACTGGCTGAAAAACGCCACACCAAAGAAAATCCCTGGAAGGGTCTTTCTGAGGAAGATAAGGCTGCCGGGTTCACCTCTCAGCTCACTCTGGTGGGCAAAACCAACGTTCTGACCTATGTCTGCGGCATGTGGGAACGCGCCTTCAACGAAATGGCGAAACAGTATCCCACCGTCAAAACCGCTTACTGCCATGTTGACGCCACCACCATGTGGATGGTGAAAAACCCTGAATGGTTCGACGTGATCGTCACCGAAAACCTCATGGGCGATATCATCACCGACCTCGCCGCCATGACTGCCGGCGGCATGGGAATTTCTTCCGGCGGAAATATCAACCCCGAAGGTGTCAGCATGTTTGAACCTATCGGCGGTTCCGCTCCCAAGTACACCGGTCTCAATGTCATCAACCCCATGGCTGCCATCGGCGCCGGTGCGATGATGCTGGATTATCTCGGCGAAAAAGAAGCCGCCGCCGCTGTTGAAAAGGCAATGGCTTTTGTCACCGGAAACAAGCTGAAATCCATGGCTGCCGGCAAGATGGGCTACTCCACCACCGAAGTCGGCGACCTTGTCGTCGAAGCTCTCTGAGGTAAAACACCATGCACACCGGGGACATCAAATTCCACAAAGACCGGAAAGGGGATCTTTCCGGCTGGTGCCGTATTGATTCCCCGGTGAACCTCTTTGAATCCGCCGCCTTGTTCCGTCAGGACAAGGTGCGGGTTTGCAAGACAGGATCCAAGATCACCGCTGCTGTGGCAGAGGGTGTTTTTATCAAGTGTTACTTTTACCACACTTTCTTTTCCCGGATCCGTCACAAATTCCGTTCCTCCCGGGCACGGCGCTGCACTTTCAACGCTCTTGCCGTCAGGAAGGCGGGTGTTTCCACCCCTGCTCCCTGGGGATATCTGCGGGAATACGGCGTTCTTTTCCCCATTAAAGATTTTCTTTTCACCGATGTACTTCCCCAGGAGACGGTTTTCATGCCCCAGCTCCTTTGCAAAGCTCCGGAAAAAGCGGCGGAGAAAATCGTCAGTTGTGTGACAAAACTCCACGCCTGCGGGATCGAACACGGAGACCTCAGTTTGCGCAACCTCTATCTCGACGCAGCCGGTGAAGCCGGGGTCATCGACCTTGACAGCTGCCGACTCCGCCGTGCGCCCCTTTGCCGCCCTCTCAGGATCAAAGAGATGGCACGGGTCATCAGTTCTGCGGCAAAGACCAGCAAATCCCTTTCCCTTGCCCAGTTCAAATCCATGTTTCTGGAGCTTTACAAGAACGCCTGCGGTGAAGATCTTTCATGCAGTGAGCTTGACTCCAGAGTCAATTATCTTTATAACCGCCAGCGTGCGTGACACGGTGAACGGTCCTGTCAAACCGTCCCCCGGCTCACGGATGCAGACACCGGAAAGTCCTGTATTTGGAGTTCTGCAACAAATACGGTTTCCCTTTCCGTGAGGAGAAAAAATCAGTGAATCACTTAAGTCAGCTTGCACACCGTTTCGATGTTCCGGCAGATTCCAAGTATCTGCTTGAAGCCTTTACCCACCGCAGTTATGCTGTGGAACACAATCTTTCCTATGACAATCAGCGTCTTGAATTTCTCGGCGACTCAGTTCTGGAAATCGTTCTTACGGAACATCTTTTCCGTCTCTACCCTGATATGTCCGAAGGGGATATGACCAAAACCCGCTCCGCCCTCGCCTGTGAAAGTTCCCTTGCTCTTCTCGCCCGTGAAATGAAGCTCGGTCCCTATCTCAGGACCGGCAAAGGCGAACAGGGCGCAGGAGGCGTCAACCGTGACTCCACCCTGGCGGACCTCTTTGAAGCCTTTGTGGGGGCGCTCTATCTGGAACGGGGTTTCAACCCTGTGCGTGAGATCCTGCTTGAGCTGCTCAACACCCATTTTCCCGCCCCCAAACAGCTGCTTCAGGAGCTGAATCCCAAAGGCAGACTTCAGGAGTTTTCACAGCAGTACTGGAACGATGTCCCACGCTACACTGTGCTGCGCCACAGCGGTCCCCAGCATCTGCCTGTTTATGATGTGGAACTCAATCTGCGCCGCTACACCGCCATCGGCAGAGGCCGCAGCCGTAAACAGGCGGAATTCAATGCGGCAGCCGCTCTTTTTCAATTTCTGCGCCGCAAAGGAGTGATCAAAGATGATTTTTGAAATGCAATCCCCTGAAAAGGTGCTTTTCGGCAGAAAAATCAGAGAGGAACTCCCCGCCTTGCTCCCGGAGGGCAATGTTTTCATCCTCTGCGGCAATCATTCCAAAAAGCGTATCGAAAATGAATTGCTCCCCCGCCTGAAAGGGAGAGATGTTGAACTGTTTACAGGATTCCCCGCCGAAGCTCCCCTTCACATCACCGATCACGCCCTCGATGCCGCCCGCAGGATCAACGCCCGCTCCGTCATCGGCTGGGGCGGCGGCAGCTGTATCGACGGCGCAAAGACCGTGGCGGCACTCCTTGACAGCGGCATGAGCGCCGCCGAAGTGTTCCGCAGCAATATTGCTTTGGGGGAACGGAGCTGTTTCTTTGCCGCGCTCCCCACAACAGCCGGCACGGCTGCCGAAATGACACCCAACGCCGTTTTGTGCGATGCTGAAAGTTCCGTCAAAAAGTCCCTGCGGGGCAGTTCCATGTTTGCAGATGCCGCACTCATCGACCCCGAACTTCTGGAAGATGCTGATGAAAAGGTCATTTACAGTTCCGGTTTCGATGCTCTGACTCAGGGGATCGAAAGCACCATTTCAGCCAAAGCCGATGCCATGACCATGCAGCTTTCCATTGAAGGGACCTTTCTCACATGGCAGGGACTGCAGCGTTACAGTTCAGGCGATCGAGCAGCAGAAGTGTTTGATATGCTGGCACGGGGCTGTATGCTTTCGGGGACCGCCTTTGTCCGTTCCGGACTGGGAGCTGCCCACGGCATCGGACATCCCATAAGCGGACTCAAAGGCGTTCCCCACGGGGTGTGCTGTGCGGTCCTGCTGGTGGAAGTTCTCAAATGGAATTTCCCTGTCGCCCGCAAAAACATGGAACTCCTTGCCAAACGCCTCAACTGCACAAGCGGAACTTCTCTTATTGACGATGTTGCCATATTGCGCCGGAAATGCGGTCTGCCTGAAAACTTCAAATCGTGGAATCTTGAAAGAGAAGATTTCCCCTTCGTGGTGAAAAACTGCCGTTCCGGCAGCATGAAAAGCAATCCCCGTGAATTCAGCGACGGGGAAGTCTGCCTTTTGCTGGAGAAACTTATATGAAAAAAATCGTCGTTCTGGGTCCCAATCCCGCATGGCAGAAAACCCTCTTTTTCCCCGTTTTCAACAAAGGCGCCGTCAACCGTGCAAGGATGATGGAAGAGCTCGCTTCAGGCAAAGGGATCAACTTCTGCCGTGCGTTGAGCTGTCAGGGGGAGAGCTGTTTCACGCTGCTCCAGTTCAGCGGCGGCGAAAACGGGCGCAAGCTGGATGAGGCTTTGCAGAAGTGGGGCGTGGACTTTGTTTCCGTCAAAGTCAAAGGTCCCACCCGCTGCTGCACCACCTGTCTGGATGAAAGCGCCCAGGTGATGACAGAACTTATTGAACCCTCCTTCCCCGCCTCGGCTCAGGAGGTCGCGGAATTTCTGACCGCCTTTGATCACGCCCTTGAAGATGGAGCGGGCGTTGCTTTCTGCGGCTCGCTCCCCGACGGAACGGACCCGCAGCTTTATGTGCGTGCCGCAGAGATCGCCGCCCGTCACGGAGCGCTTCTGCTTATTGATGCGTTCCGGGATCTGGATGAGGTTTTTGCCGTATCCAAGCAGATCCTGCTCAAGATCAACAAAGAGGAGTTGGAAAAACTTTCAGGGGAAAAGGAGATCGAAGATGGTTTGAAGAAACTTTTCACTCTTCACCCCTCTTTGAAATATGCGGCGATCACCGACGGTCCCGCCGATGCTTTTGCTTCTGACAGAGTTTCCATCGCCCGCTACAAACTGCCCGAACTCCCCTTTGTGGCAAGCCCTCTGGGATGCGGCGACACGGCGAGTGCGATCCTTCTTTCTGAACTTTGCAGCGGAAGAGAAATTTTTCAGGCATTTCAGAAAGCACTTGCCGCCGCAAGTGCCAACTGCCTCAACCCCACGCCGGGGAAATATGCTCCGGAAGAAGCGCAGAAACTCCTGCCGGAATACACACTCAAAAATCTTTGATCTGCTTATAATCCACTACAAAGCGTCCGGCTTCTTCTGCGGAAATGATCCCTGCCGTGCGAAGTTCTTCCAAAGATCTCTGCATGGTCTGCATACCGTCTTTGAAACTTGTTTCTATGGTGGATTGGATCAAGTGGGTCTTGCTCTCTCTGATCAAAGCACACACAGGCGGCGTGCCGACCATGACTTCAAAGGCGGCGACCATGCCGGAGCCGCTCTTTTTGGGCAGCAGCCGCTGGGAAATCACCCCGAGGATCACACTTGCCAGCTGCTGCCGGATCTGGTTCTGCTGCCCTGCGGGGAATGAGTCAACGATACGGTCCACACTCTGGGCGGCATTGTTGGTATGAAGTGTCGCCAGCACCAGATGTCCGGTTTCGGCAGCGGTCAGCGCCGCACCGATGGTTTCGATATCCCGCATTTCCCCCAGCAATATGACGTCGGGCGCCTCACGCATGGCTGAACGCAGCGCCCCCGAAAAACTCAGGGTATCAGCATGAAGTTCACGCTGTTCGATGGCGGCTTTTTTATTGTCGTAAACATATTCGACCGGGTCCTCGATAGTGATGATATGACAAGCACGTTGCTGATTAATCTCTTCGATCAAACTGGCAAGGGTCGTGGACTTACCGCTGCCGGTGGGACCTGTAACAAGGATAAGTCCCTGCTTCTTTTTCACAAGTTCCGAAAGAACAGGAGGCAGCCCCAGAGAACCGGGAGCGGGAATAACACTGTTGATGACACGCGCCACAAGTCCGGGGGTATTGCGCTGATAAAAGGCGTTGAGTCTGAAACGGCAGACCGTTTCCTCTTCATTATCTCTGATTCTGGGCAGCCGCACCGAAAGACCGAAGTCAAGCTCCTTCTTTTCCTCAAGCTGGATACGCTGACGGCGGGAAACGACGCTCAAAATCAGTTTTTCGATATCAACAGGCTCCAGTGAGGGCAGATCAAGTTTCCGCAGCGTCCCCGAAATCTTGACCAGAGGCGGAAGTCCAGCCGTAAGGATCAGGTCACTTGCATTGTTCCTCACTGCGGAACGGAGCAGTGCCCGCATATCGATCTGTTCTTCTGCATCGGTCTGCTCTCCCCCTGTCCCGTAGCGGGAAACAAAGGTGTTGACACCGTTTTCCATTCCCCGTATCAGCAGTTTGAACTCCTCAGGATTGGAAGAAGCACCGATAGCGGTCTCAAAGGCAATTTCCCCGGTCTGATATCTTCTGAGCAGCGCCCGGTTGAAGGTTTCCATGCCCTGTCTTGCTCCGGCACGCAGAGTGATCTCAAGGGCATCCAGATCTTTTTCGGCGATCTGTTTTTTCACCGTGGGCGTACCGGTGAGGATTTCAAGTACCGGCAGAAGTCCGGTTCCCTTTGCCGAAGGCAGCAGGCGTTGGGAGATGATGACATTGAGGGCGAGAGAAAGATCCTGAGCCGCCTGCTGGCGCAATGACTCCGGATAAAGCCCCAGAATACGCTCCACACTCTGGATCGTGTCAGTCGTATGCAAAGAAGCGATGACCAGATGGCCCGTCAGGGCGGCACTCAAAGCGGTTTCCATGGTCTCGGAGCTGCGGATCTCACCGATAACGACCACATCCGGATTCTCACGGAGCGCAAACTTCAAAGCCTTCTGGAACTCCCCAGGCTCTCCGGAAGAGATCTCGCGCTGAGTGATCATAGACCTTTTGCTTACATGAAGATATTCGACCGGGTCTTCGATCATCAGGATATGTTTGTCAAAAGTCTGATTGATAAAGTTGACCATGGCACTCAAAGTGGTGGTCTTACCGCTGCCGGTGGCACCTGTCACAAGGATCAATCCTCTGGGCGCAGAAGCAAAGGTTTTCAGGATCTCCGGCAGGTGACTGTTTTCAAAGGTGATGGTACTGCCGCTTCTCAAAGGGCGGACAGCCATTCCGGGACCGTGGATCGTAGTAAAAAAATTGATACGGCAGCGGCGGTATCCGGTCAGGGCGACAGAGAGGTCGAGACCCTCGTTCTTTTTATAGCTTGCTTCACCTGCGGCACCGGCATTGCGGAGCCGGAATCCGTCGATATCTTCAGCAGAGACGATACCGCACTCTTTTTTTTCCACAAGGACACCGTTGCTCCTGAGTCGGGGGCAGGCTCCGGCTGCAAGAAGAATGTCTGTAACGTTGTTATCGGCAAAATTTTCAAGAAAATTTAAAATATCCATAGTCTTCCTCCGTTTCAGCTCTCTTGAGCAAAAGAAAGTACAGCTGCAGGACACAAAAAAGCCCGAAAGAAAAACCTTCGGGCGATAAAAACAAGCGTGGTACCGGAGATGGGACTTGAACCCATACTTCATTGCTGAAACCAGATTTTGAGTCTAGCGCGTCTGCCATTTCGCCACTCCGGCTTGTCCATGAATATAAAATATCTCACAATTGCTGATTTTTCAAGTCCATTCCATAAAAATTTTCCAGTTTTTTTTATTTTGCTCTTGAAAAATGACCCTTCGGTCATTATATTATTGAAGTTCAAATCACTTTTAACTTTCAGCAATAAAAAAGAGGAGACTATGAAAAGATTTGTATTTTGCCTTCTGGCAGGAGCGTTGGTCGTTTCCTGTGCCGCCGGATGCCGTAAAAAAGCAGCCAAAGAACGTAAAGAAAAAATCGTCAGAGTGGGAACTGTTAATCCCATCCACAAAGTGTTCCAGCAGCGCATTCCCGTTCAGGGCACTGTGGCGCCCGTGCGTTATGCTACGCTTTCAAGCAAAACTTCCGGCTCCCTCGACATTCTTGAAGCCTCTGAAGGCAAGCAGATGAAGAAAAATGATCTGCTCTTCCAGGTCGATAAATCCAACCTTGAAAATCAGGTCACTGTCGCCCAGCGTCAGTACGATGTCTGCCGCTCCGAAGTCGAAACCGCAAAGATCGCTCTCGATCTTGCAAAAATCAGACTCCGGAAAGCGGAACTGGACTTCAACCGTGCCCAAACGCTCCACCAGACCAAAGCCATCTCTCAGGAAAATTACGAAAGCGCCGAAGTCGACCGCAAAGCCGCTCTCGCTGAAGTTTCAAGCAGCGCCGCCCAGCTCAAAATCGCGATCGCCAAACGCGACCAGCAGGAAAACAATCTTAAGATCGCCCGCAAAAATCTGGCAGACTCCGAAGTCCGCGCCCCCTTTGACGGCATCATCACCCTCTGCGACTTTGAACCCAACGAATATGTCAGTCAGGGAACGGCGATCCTCAAGATCGAAGATCAGAGCCTCCTTGAGGTGGAGTGCTTCATCAGCTCCGTCTATTATAATATGATCGCCCCCGGAAAAACCACTGCCAACTTCAAACTTGACGGCAAACCTGCCGGTTCTGCCGTTGTCACCTACCGTTCCCCCAGTGTCGATCCCCTGAGCAGAACCTTCAAGATCAAGATCCGTCTGCCCAAAGACACCCCTCTGGTCAGCGGTCTGCTCTGCGACGTGGAACTGATGCTTCAGCAGCGCAAAGGTTACGGCGTTCCTGCTGATGCCATCATGGCACGGGGACAGGGGCGCGAAGTCATTTTTGTCTTTGATAACGGCAAAGCCAAACTTGTGGAGGTCCGCCGCGGCATTGTTGAATCTGTCTACGCAGAAATCCTCGACGGCGAAAAGCTGAAAAGTGCCTCCGTCATCGTTTCCGGACACACCTTTGTCAACAACGGCGACAAGGTCATTGCCAACCCCATGGAGAAATAAACGATGTTTCTGACCACCTGGTCGGTGCGGCGACCGATTGCAATGACCGCATTCATTATCGTGCTTCTCATGCTGGGTATCAACTCCTACCGTAAGTTGAGTATCGACCTGATGCCCAGTATCGACTCCCCCTTTGTTCTGATCCGTGCGGAATATCAGGGCGGAAGCCCCGAAGAAATCGAAGTCGAGGTTGCCCGCCGTATCGAAGATGCGGTTTCCTCACTGGAAGGTTTGCGGCATATTTCCGCTATGTGTATGGAAAACGAATGCCGCGTCAACCTTGAGTTCAACATGGGAACCAATATCGACATCGCCGCAACCGAAGTGCGTGAACAGCTCAACCGTATCCGTGACGACTTCCCCGACGGCGTTGACGAACCCACGATTCGCAAGATCGACAACAATGCGACCTCTGTGGCATACATCTTCCTGACGGGCGACCGCCCCATTGATGAGATCTATGACTATGCCGATGATAAACTTGCGGATAAATTCTCCTCCATTCCCGGCGTTGGTCAAGTCAATGTCCGCGGCTCCAACGAGATGCAGATCCACATTCTGGTCCACCGCCGGAAACTTGCTTCCACCAATTTGACCATCGACGACCTTGTGACCAAGCTCAAAGAGAACAACGTCAAGATCCCTGCCGGCCGTATCCGCGGCAACAATCAGGAAACCAACATCACCTTTGACGGTGAATTCAAGAGTCTCGACGATATCGAATCTCTGGAAATCGGTAAACATCAGGGCAAACGTGTCTATCTGCGCGACGTGGCAAAAGCCCAGCTCATTTCCCGTGAAGCCCGCGGCCGTGCTTACGTCAACGGCAGACCTGCCGCCGGCATCAGCATCGTCAAACGAAGCGATGCCAACGTGATGGAAGTTATCAAAGGGATCAAAAAACGGTTCAACGAAATCGTCCGCAAAGGGGAACTCCCCTCCGGAATGGAAATGATCTGGTACTTCGACTCCGGTGACTTCATCCAGTCCTCAGTGGATGACTCATGGAGCAGTATCCTTACCGGTATCATTCTGACGGGTGTGCTGCTGTTCCTCTTCCTCCACGAAGTCCGCTCCACCCTCATCGTGCTGGTTTCAATGCCTGTTTCTGTTATTGTGACCTTTGCCGCCATGCAGATGATGGACTACACCTTCAACATTATGACGCTCCTCTCTCTGGGGTGTTCTGTGGGTGTGCTTGTTACCAACTCCATCGTGGTTATCGAAAACATCTTCAAACATCTGGATAAAGGCGAAACCGTTAAACAGGCCGCCGAAAACGGAACCAACGGCGTTATCAACGCTGTGGCGGCAAGCGCCCTGACCAACGTGGTGGTCTTTGTGCCTGTGGCCATGATGACCACCCGTACCGGTCTGATGATGGCTCCTTTCGCAGGGGTTATGGTGATCGCAACGCTCATCTCACTTTTCACCAGTTTCACTCTGACCCCCATTCTTGCCATGCTGCTTCTGAAAAAGCAGGAAAAAGGCAAGGTCTCCTTTGTGGAAAAATGTTTCACCCCCTGGAACATCGCCTATGATGCTCTCTGCCGTGCCTTCAACCGTTCCATGGACTTCACCCGCCGTTTCACCTGGCTGGTGCTGGGCGTCATCATTGCCGGATGTGCTTTCATCTACTTTGCCATCGTGCCGCAGGTGGGACTTTCATTCCTGCCCAACGCCGACCAGGGTGAAATGACCATCCGTCTTGAGTTCCCCACTTACTACAACCTTGAAACCACCACAAAACGTACTCTTGAAGCCGCCGCCAAGATGAAGGCGCTTCCCTTTGTCAAAGGTGTCAATATCAACGTCGGTAACGTGAGCGGTGCGGGCGGTCAGGTTTCTGCGGCCGTTTATCTGGGGCAGATCCATTTGCGCATGACCCGTAAAAATGAACGCAAAGAGACCTTGCCCCAGTTGATCGACATTGCCCGTGAGACACTTTCTTACATGGACAACTGCATCGTCACCATCAACGTTCCCAAATCGGGCGGCGGTTCATCGGCAGATATCCCCATGCGTATAAGCGGAGCAAGTCTTGAGGAACTTGAGCGCATCGGCCGCAAAGCTCAGGAACTTGCCAAAGATATGCCTCTCATCTCTGACCTTGACACCAGTATCCGCGTGGGCAAACCCAACATTGATATCATCCCCCGCCGTCCCGTTCTCCAGAACCTCGGCATCTCTGCCAAGACTCTGAGCAACTCTGTGCGCGGTACTTACGAGGGTATCGAAGTCGGAACGTTCCGTATGGGCAACCGCTCCTTCGATATCCGCCTGAAGCAGGATGAAGAGATCGGACTTGATCAGCTTTCCAGTTTGGCTGTGGGCGCCCGTGAAGGCTACCCCATGAACATCAATGTTCTTGCCAATCTGACGAAGAATACCCGTTCTGTGTGTATCAACCGTTATGACAAAGAACGTGCCATCTGGCTTTACGCCAACGTCGCCCCCGGCGTGGCTCTGGGCCATGCGGTGCAGGCTCTGCGCAAAACCTCTGAAGAGATCCTGCCCCCCGGATACAGTGTCCGCTTCATCGGACAGGTGGAACGCATGGGCGAAACATCACTCGAGTTTATCGAAGTGATCGTGCTGGCGATCTTCCTGACCTATTTGCTCATCGTGGCGATCATGGAATCCTGGACCAAGCCTTTCCTCATCATGTTCACAGTGCCGCTGGGCTTTTTGGGTATGTACCTCACCTTGTACTGCGTGGGCATGTCCATGTCCATGATGGGACTGCTGGGCGGTGTTATGATGATCGGTATCGTGGTGAACAACGCCATCCTTATCATGGACGAGTGTGCGGTGCTGACTGCTCAGGGCAAATCAACCCATACCGCCATGCTTGAAGCCACCAAAGCCAAATTCCGTCCTATCGTCATGACCAGTATCGCCTCTGTGGCAGGTATGCTCCCCATGGCACTGGGTACGGGTCTCGGCTCTGAACTCCGCAGCTCCTGCGGTATGGGCGTGGTGGGCGGACTTGCCTTCTCTGCCGTGCTGACTCTTTATATGATCCCGGCACTCTACTTCGCCTTTGTGAAAGACAAGGTCATCGTCACCAAAGAAGAGAAATAAAAACTTTCTCACTCAACCCAAACGAATTTCCCCCTTTCAAGGAACGGGGAAAGTTTTTTTATGCAAAAAAAAGCGGTTCGACATTCAAGTCAAACCGCAGTCGTGCAGAGACGGGAAATTAAAGTTCAAACTCCATTCCGTCATGGGCAATCATCACAGGATAGGGCAGCTCTTTGCATTTTTCAAGGATGCGCTGCTGCTCTTCGGGGACCTGGCTCCAATTGCCGATGTGGTTGAAAATCAGTGCCTTTGTTCTGAGTTGCTCCAGGAAGGGGAAAATGTGGTGAAGTCTGAAATGGGTCAATTCGGAAATCACAAGGTCGCTGTCTTGAAGTGCTTCAAGGGGGAAGTCCGCACAATCGCCCCGCAAATCGCCGGTGAAGCAGACCTTTTTGCCCTCAGTCTTGATGGTGTAGGCATAACTGGGACGCTCAGGATCGGTCAAATGTTCCGTCTGGAACGCCGCAACTTCCACATTGCCGTCATTGAATCCCTCACGGGAGTTGGAATAGTTGATCGCATCGGGAGTTGTTTCAAACCTTTTGGCGAAACCGTTCCAGATCATCCACTCATTGATGGACTTTCCCGCAACAGCGTTAGGCAGAATAACATTGATTTTTTCGCCATCTTCTTTGAAAAGCCGTTTCAGCACCACCGGCAGTCCTCCCGTGTGGTCGAGATGGAGATGGGTGATAAACACGGCTGAAAGCTGTGAGGGGCTGATCCCTTTTTTGAGCATAGCGGCATCGGCGCCATCGGCACAATCCACAAGATAGCTTTTGCCGCAGCTTTCAAACCAGGTGACACTTGACATGTGGGTCGCCGTGGCACTGCCATGGCCCGTTCCGATAAAACAAAATTTCATGTTACGATCCTCCTTGGTAAACTTACGGGAATAATATACAGCATTTCAAGGAAAAATGCAAGAAATTACAGGAGTGACTTGTATTTTTTCAGGCAAAGTGTTACATTAAACAGCAAAACAGGATGAAACAATTTTTGAAAGCAGATCATTATGGAACGCCAACTCAGTTACTATTACAATTGGAGCTCTTTGAGCAATGAGGATTTTTATAAAACGGTCCGTGAATTTATCGATAACGGATGCCGCCGTTTTGTCATCACACAGGGGCTGCTCAAAGAGATGATCCAATCAGAAGAAAAAATTAAATTTCTCCGCCAACTCTGCGCTGATATGGAAGTTGAATTCTCCTCCGTCCACGCCCCTTTCGGCATCGGATATGATCTGAATTACACCCATCTTGAGAAACGCCCTGCCATGTTTGCGCTCCACAAACGCGCCATGGAAATCGCCGCAAGTTTCGGATGCAGAACCTATGCGATCCATGTGGGCGCCGGTGAATACTGCTACGACCATGTTCCCCTTGAAGTGCTGCGCCCCCTCGCCATCGACGGCGTTGAGCAGCTTCTCCCCACAGCAGAAAAGGAGAACATCATCATCGCCGTGGAAAACAGTCAGGAGCCCAGCAACACCGCCGCAGAAGTCATGAAAATCATCGCTCCTTTCAACAATCATCCCTACGTGGGAGCCTGCTATGATACAGGACATGCCCACATGCTCGCTTCCGCCCCCGGCAAAACCCGGGAGCAGTTCCAGCCCTATATGGCAACTTCCTGGTGGGAAACGGGTGTTATCTTTGAGGATAACGCCCTTGAAATGATGAAAGATCAGATCGTCACCTGCCATATCCACGATAATCTGGGACTGGGCGACCAGCACGGTATGCCCTTTGACGGAACCATCAACTGGCGGGAGCTGATGCCCAAACTTTTCAGCTGTCCCCGTATGATCGACTATCAGACAGAGGTCGTCTTTGACTCCGGAAGCAATTGGGCAGGTCCCCTGCTGGCTCCGGCGGGGGGCTACTCCATCCGCCGTCTGGCGGAGACATTCCGCTATCTCGGCTTCTGAAACGGGAACAAAAAAAACGAACCTGACAAGAGGTTCGTTTTTTTATGCAAACTTGTGGATCAAATCGTCACGGTTTTGCCTGTTTTGCGTGATTCTTCGGCGGCAAAGACCATGAGATGACTTTCAAGAGTTTCATCAACGCCGCTGAGGATCATGGAACGGTCGCCGGAAGCAAGGGCAGAGACAAAGGCTTCCATAAGTCCGTAGTCACCGCCGCCGTGACCGCTGGTGATATTGCCGTCGTTGGCGATGTTGGAGTCATATTCCGTGACCTCACCGGTCAGAAAACTCTTGACGGTGATCATGCGGCTGTCGGTTTTGATATAGCCCCGGGTTCCGAAAATACGGGTGATGCGGCCTTCATCGTTGAAAGCGGTCATGGTCATTTCGGCAGTGCGGTGGTTTTCAAACTCAAGATTGACCGTCTGATGATCGACCACATCGTTGTCGCAAGCGTACACGCAGCGGCCGTAGGGACCTTCCTGAAGGGCTTTGAGGACCCCTTCGGGGGTGAGATCGGTAGTAAGAACGGCGGTGGGCCAGTTCTTATTGCCTTTGAAGATCCTGTCACGCAGGTAGATCTTGAGCGCAGAATAGGGGCAGAACGCCTCCACACCTGCGGGACAATCAACACAGCGGTCAGCAGCACCGGCAGGCTGATGGACTTTATTGAAGTGGAAAAGAGAGCCGAAAGAGTGGGCTTTCAGACATTTGAAGCCCATAACATAACGCAGCCAGTCCAGGTCGTGGCAGCATTTGGCAAGGAGCATAAAGCTGGATTCCGCCTCGTTCCGCCAGTTGCCCCGGACAAAAGAGTGGGCCTGGTGCCAGTGCTGGAGTCCTTCAAGATGCTGGATGGAAACGATGTCGCCGATAACTCCACTGTCAAGGACCTCTTTCAATTTGCGGGTGAAAGCGGTGTAACGCAGCACATGGCAGACCGCAAAGGTCACGTCCGCCTCTTTGACCGCTGCCACGATGCGGCGGCAGGCATCGGCGGTGGGGGCCATGGGCTTTTCAAGGAGGATATTGTAGCCCAGCTTTGCGGCGGCGATGGCGGGCTCCTCGTGCATGGCATCCTGAGTACAGATCAGAACGGCATCGGCGAATTTGGGACGGGCAAGAACTTCGCGCCAGTCACGGAAGCGCAGTTCTTCAGGAATATTATGATCATCCCCGACACGGTTGCGGTAGAAGTCGCGGGGTTCGGCGCAGGCGACGATTTTCGCCTTATCGGGAAAGTTTTTGACGAAACCTGCGTAACCGGTTCCACGGGAACCGCAGCCAAGCACGATCAATTCGGGTATTTTTGCCATATCCATTATCCTTTATTCTTTTGAATTCAAGTTTGCTTAATATAGTTGCAATTGCTCTTTTATTCAACAGAAAAACTTTATTTCAGGTAAAAAAACTTGAAAATAGAGCTGTTTTGATGTATATTTTCCCAAGTCATTTCTCAGCAGAAAAAAAATTGGAATATATTATGGAAATCGAAACACGCATCGTCAGTTCACTTGAAAAGGTCTTCTGCTCATCCCATTTGAAAGCGGAACCTCTCCGGTATATCTCTGCTCTCAAGGGCGAAAGAGTCTCTTTTCAAATCGCCGTCCGCTGTAAAGTGGAGTGCGCCGCCTTGCAGGTCGATGTGGCTGACGCTCCGGAAGAGTTGAAAGAGAAAATCACATTCCGTGAGGTCCACAGTGTGCCGAGCCTCATGCCGGCAGTCAAAGCTGATGAATACACACTCAGCACCGAACCGGGACTTTTTCCCGATGCGCTGCTCCCTGTCAAAAAAGAGATCGCCATTTCCGCAGAGAACTGGCACGCCGTCTGGGTTTCCGTCGATGTTCCCGAAACAGCGCGCCCGGGGAAATATGGATTGAAATTCAAGGTCAGTTTTATTTCACGCTACGCCCATGCCCTCTGGTGCAAAGAACCGGTCCTCAATGCGGAAGAAGTGATCGAACTTGAAATCGTCAACGCTGTACTCCCCGAACAGGAACTGAAAGTCACCCATTGGTTTTATTCGGACTGCATCCAGCACCACCACAAGGTTTCCCCATGGAGCGAAGAACACTGGCGGCTTCTTGAAAAATATTTCCGCAACTATGCCGCCCACAACAACAACCTGCTTCTCACCCCCTTGTGGAGCGTGCCTCTGGATATGATCCCCGGTCAGACCACCCGTCCCCTTTCCCAGCTGCTCAGGATCTCTTTTGACGACGGTATCTGGTCCTTTGATTTTTCACGCCTTGAACGCTGGATCACCACAGCGCAGAAATGCGGCATCAGAAACTTTGAAATGGTCCACGCTTTCAGCCAGTGGGGATTGAAGTATGCCCCCGAGATCATGGTGGAACAAAAGGGTAAGGAGCGTCCCATGTTCGGCATTTCCACTTCTTCCAATGCTCCGGAATATGCAGCTTTCCTGCGGGCGTTGATGAAAGCGCTGCTGCCCTTCTTGAAAAAACATGCTCTGACACCTGAAAACTGCTATTTCCATATTTCCGACGAACCCCGGGAAGCGGATCTTGAAAACTACCGTTATGCCTCAGAACTTTTCCGTGAAATTCTGGAAGATTACCCTGTCATCGATGCCCTTTCCAGTCCCAAATTTCTTCAACTGGGACTTCTTGACCGCCCCGTCCCCCATGAGGGGGAACTGGATGAGTTTATGCAGGAAGAGGTCAAAGAACGCTGGGTCTATTACGCCGGACAGTGGCAGGATGGAATGCCCGGACGCCAATTCGGTATGCCCTCTCTGCGCAACCGGGTGCTGGGCATACTCCTTTACGTTTACGGCTGTGACGGATTTCTTGAGTGGGGTTACAACTTCTGGTTCAGCCAGTTCAACCGTACATGGGATGTGGATGTCTGGCAGGAATCCAACTGTGAACGCAGCTTCTGCAGCGGCGGCGCCTATCTGGTCTATCCCGGTCCCGACGGTCCCATCGACTCTCTGCGCCACGAAGTCATTGCCGAAGGGTTCAGAGATGAGATGGCGCTGCGACTTCTTGAAAAGAAAACATCAAGAGAAGAGGTCCTCAAATGGATCGACGAAGTTACAGGATATCGTATCAGTTTGAGAAAATATCCCAGAGACGAAAAGTGGCTTCTGGACTTGAGAAACAAGCTCAATCAGAAAATCGCTGAACTCAACAGCTGAAAAATTTTTCAGAAAACGCCCGCGTCAGCAGAGGTCGAAACGGAACACCTTTGCTGACGTTTTTTCTTCAGAAAGTTTGTCGATCACAAGCCTGACACTCCGGCACTCTTTCCCCACCGGGATCACCGCAAAACGCTGGTAATTGTTCTCTTCACTGTAAAAAAGCTCCCCGTCGATCTCAATATGGAACTTCTGCACAAGAGTCGCAGGCGGGGTATAAGTGACAGGCTCAAGGGTGTAATTGGAAACCATGTTCAAATGATCCCGTGAAAGATCGGAGTCAAAGGCAAGACGGATCTCTCTGACCATCTTTTTCTCAGCAAAGGTATAGCGGGCAAAACTCCCCTCTTTGCAGAACCAGCCGTTTTCCTCATCCCCGATTTGCCGGTCGATACCGTTGCGCAGGGGGGCGGGATCATTTTCAGAAGCTTCAAGGAGCGCATCCCGGCAGAGTCCGGAAATCTCTCTTTTGGCTCCCGGCAGGAAACAGTCGTCGTCAAGGAGCGTCTGCCGGATCTCTTTTGTAAAGTTTGCGACGGTTTCCCGGTTGGAGTCACAACCGTGGACGATACCGTGGAACACCGCCGTTCCCACAGCCTGTCCCAGCAAGGCGCAGGTCGCCATCACCCGTGATGAACTCAAGGCGACGTGACTTGCACTGATGTTGCGTCCGGCGCAGAAGAGATTTGAGATGTTGACGGAGTAGAGGGAACGCAGAGAAATGGTATAAGGTTTCTTCAACCGGATACAGAGATTGGGTTCCCCTCTGTAATTGAAACCGCCGGGGTGGTGGTCATCCACGGGCCAGCCGCCGTAGACAGCGGCATCTTCAAAGATGGTTCCTTCGAGGATATCTTTTTCGGTAAGGATGCAATCCCCCACATAACGCCGGGATTCCCTCTTGCCGGGCAGAAATCCCACCCAGTCCAAGGTCCAGTTTTCAAGACCGTGGTCCCCGTGATTTTTATAGTGGTCCCAGAGTCCGAAAGCGATTTTGAGAAGTTCGTCGCGGACCTCTTCGGTATCACGGATGGAATCTCTGTCGCCTCCCAATTCCAGATACCAGTAGTTCTGGAACCGGTCCATCTTATAGTCCCGGGGGGGCAGCGACTCATCATCGGGATAGGAGTATGCCCACGCCGGGGGAATGAACTTCCTGGGGGAATCCGTTTCCCGTGCCTGCAGGATACAGCTCAAGCCCATGGTCTTATTATCGGCAGACTCCTGGGCAAGGGTCTCGTTGAACTCACTCTTTGCCTCCCTGCCCCGGCGGACTTGGGCGCCGGTGAGAGGTGCAAGGATACTGTCGCCTGAACAGTCGGCGAAAAAGTCCGCTTCCACCTCATGGAAACTCTGGGTGGTCTGCTGATAACCTTTGATACTGAGGATCTTCCCATTTTCACAACGGGCATCCAGACAGGAACAGTTGAGGAGGAGGGTGAGATGTTCCTGATAGCGGACCTTTTCAAAAAGGATGCTGTCCCACACAGAGTAACAGGGTGTGGTGTTGCGGTAGAGGTTTTCCAGCCTCAATTCCTCGATGATCCCGGTTTCGATCATGCCTGGGGTACCGCAGACCCACATCCTCACCTCGCTTGAAGCGTTACCGCCCAGCACCGGGCGTTCATGCATCAAAAGGGTTTTGACGCCGTGGCGGGCAGCGGCAATGGCGGCACACATGCCGGCAAGGCCACCGCCGACGACACAAAATTCGACTTTATGTTTAACGACTTCAAGCATAAATCCACCTCAACTTTCAATTTTCTCAAGGTTATGTTCCCGACATGG
>JAZONY010000134.1:0-6419 GCA_045654705.1 Victivallaceae bacterium | reverse complement strand
AAGCCCTTTTGAGGAAAGGTCTTTTTCCCCCGCCCCAAACCCCACCCCCTTTTCCCAAACCTTTTTCAGCACAACACTTTTGCAAATTTGCAAAAGTATTGTGCCGCTTAAAAGTTTAAGAAAACAGAAATCTGCCAGTGTCTGGAACAAAGCATTAATAAAAGGAGTTTTTTATCATGGCAAAAATCTATTCCAATATTCTCGGCACTATCGGCGGCACGCCCCTTGTGCGCATCAATAAAATGAACTCCGGCAAAGGGGAGGTCGTGATGAAACTTGAGTGTTTCAACCCCGGTTCCAGTGCCAAGGATCGCCCCGGTCTCGCCATGATCGAAGCGGCTGAAAAAGCAGGGCTCCTCAAGCCCGGCGCCCTTATCATCGAACCCACCTCCGGCAATACCGGCATCGGACTTGCCCTCGCCGCCGCCGTCAAAGGGTACCGGCTCTGCCTGACCATGCCCGATACCATGAGCGTCGAAAGGCGCAAACTCCTTGCCGCTTACGGCGCAGAGATCTGCCTCACCCCCGGTGCGGAAGGCATGGCGGGCGCCATCGCCAAAGCCGAAGAACTCAAAGCCGCCAATCCCGGTTCTTTCATCCCCCAGCAGTTCAGCAACGCCGCCAACGCCGATGCCCATGAACGCTCCACCGGGCCTGAGATCTTTGCCGATACCGACGGGGAAGTCGCCGCACTTGTGGCAGGTGTCGGAACCGGAGGAACCCTCACGGGGACCGCGCGTTATCTCATCCGCCACATCCCCGGTATAAAAATCGTCGCCGTGGAACCTGCCGCAAGTCCCCTCCTTTCAGGGGGCGAAGCCGCACCTCATAAACTTCAGGGCATCGGTGCCAACTTCATCCCCGAAGTTCTTGACACAAAGCTCATCGACCGCGTTTTTCCCGTCACCGCCGAAGATGCGGCCCGCACCGCCCGTGAAGCCGCCGTGAAAGAGGGGATCCTCATGGGTATTTCAGGAGGTGCCGCCCTTTTCGCCGCTCTGGAACTTGCCCGGGAACCTGAGTTTGAAAACAAAAGGATCGTGGTCATCATCCCTGATTCCGGGGAGCGTTATCTGTCAACATGGCTCTTTGAGTAAAGTTTCCCCCTTTTCCCCTTGAAGAAAAGGGGATTTGGTGGTATATTATGAAAATGTAAGGACTATTTGCATTTTTATATACAATAAAGGGGCGGCGTTGAATTATGGCTTACGACAAAATCAAGGTCCCTGCGGGGGATAAGATCACTATTGACTGCAATGGTAAATTGCAGGTCTCTGAAAAGCCCATCATCGGTTTTATCGATGGGGACGGTATCGGTCCCGATGTGACCCGTGCTTCCATGCACATCTGGAACGCCGCTGTCGCCAAAGCCTATAACGGGAAGCGGCAGATCGCATGGATGGAACTCTTTGCCGGTGAAAAAGCCAATGCTGTTTACGGCGAAGCTGTCTGGCTCCCCGGAGAGACCGTCGAAGCTGTTTCCGAATATCTTATCGCCATCAAAGGACCGCTGACCACCCCGGTCGGTGGCGGCATCCGCTCCCTCAACGTGGCGTTGCGCCGTCAGCTTGATCTTTACGCCTGTGTCCGTCCGGTGCGTTACTTTGCGGGGGTGCCTTCACCTGTGAAAGCTCCCGAAAAGACTGATATGGTGGTTTTTCGTGAAAATACCGAGGATATCTATTCCGGTATCGAATGGCTCGCAGGGACACCCGAAGCGCAGAAAGTCATCCGGTTCCTGCAGGAGGAAATGGGGGTGAAAAATATCCGTTTCCCCGAAACATCCAGTATCGGCATCAAGCCTGTTTCCGTGGAGGGCAGCGAAAGATTGATCCGTGCCGCCATGGAGTACGCCATCAGAAACAACCGCAAAAGTGTCACCCTTGTCCACAAGGGCAACATTATGAAGTTCACCGAGGGCGGTTTCAAAAACTGGGGATACGAACTTGTGAAACGGGAATACGCCGGCAAAGCGGTCGCCTTTGACGAGTGCGGCGGTGTCGCCCCCGAGGGAAAGATCCTGGTCAAAGACTGCATCTGCGACGCTTTTCTTGAACAGATCGTGACCCGCCCTGAGGAACACGATGTCATCGCCACCTTGAACCTCAACGGCGACTATGTTTCCGACGCCCTCGCCGCCTGTGTGGGGGGCATCGGCATCGCCCCCGGAGCCAATATCAATTTCCTGACCGGTCACGCCATCTTTGAAGCCACCCACGGCACCGCTCCGAAATTTGCCGGAACCAACAAAGCCAATCCCTGTTCTCTTGCCCTTTCAGGGGAGATGCTGCTCCGTCATCTGGGGTGGAACGAAGCCGCTGATCTGGTGGTCCGAGGCATCGAATCCGCCATCGCCGCCAAGGTCATGACCTTTGACCTTGCCCGCCTGACGGAAGGAGCGACCGAAGTGAGCTGTTCCGACTTCGCCAATGCCGTGGTGGAACGGATGTGAAAGGGTAAAAGGAGTCTTTATCATGCCGCAGACATTTCAAGTGAAGATCATGGAAACATGGACGCCTGAGTTTCTTCAGGCGGCTCGTGACCTGTACCTTGAAAATGGCTGGATAGATGAAAAATATGATCCCGCTTTCCCCGGAAACGCCTTCGCCCGCTCCTATGCCGTGGCGGGGGCTTTTACCTCTCAGGGGGAACTTGCAGGTGTGGGGCGTGTCATTTCCGACGGCGTTTCCGATGCCTATATCCAGGATATCATGGTGAAAAAAAGTTTCCGCCGTCAGGGCGTGGGCAAAATGATCACCTGCTTTCTGGTGGAGGAACTCAAAAAAAGAAATATCAGCTGGATCGGTCTTGTGGGGGTCCCCGGTACGGAAAAATTCTACGCCGGATGCGGTTTGAAATGCGCCCCCGGACATACCCTCTGGCTGGGCGGGGAGGAGCTGTGACCATGAAGATTTTGTTTGTCTGCACCGGCAACAGCTGCCGCAGTCCCATGGCGGAACTCTACTTCAATCATCTGGCGGCGGAACACAACTCCCCGTGGCAGGCGGAGTCCGCAGGGATCTACGCCAACGACGGCGGAAGCATTTCACGCGCCGCAAAAAATGTGATGAATGAACTGGGGATCGACACCTCCTCTTTCAGTTCAACGGCTTTCACCCCCAAACGGGCGCAGAAATATGATATCATGGTGGGCATGACCCGCACCCACGCCGCTCTCATGCGCCATATCGTCCCTGAGGCGGCGGAAAAGGTGAGAACCCTCATCGCCAACGGGGACGTCCCCGACCCCTTCGGCGGCTCGACGGAGGAATACCGTGAAGTTTTCAACTTTATGAAACCATTTATAGATCAACTCTTTATAGAATTAAATAACCCAACTCAAGGAGGCAAACAATGAGTATCAATGAGATCATCGGAAAAAAACTGACCATCGGTGTCGGTACAGATCACGCCGGATTTTCTGCCAAAGGCAAACTGATCCAGCTGTTGGAAAACCTGGGCCACCAGGTGATCGACTTCGGACCTGCCGCCGCCGATCCCGCCGATGACTACCCCGATTTCAGCGCCCCTGCCGCCAAAGCTCTCAGCTGCGGTGTCATCGACTCTCTGGTGCTGATCTGCCGTACCGGTTTCGGAATGGCAATGGTCGCCAACCGTTTCCACGGTGTCCGCGCTGTGGTTGCCGGAACCCCCGAACTCGCCGCCAAAGGCAGAGAACACAACGCCGCCAACTGTCTGGTGCTTCCCGGAGATGCCTGTGACAACGACGAGATCGGCAAGATCATCGAAGCCTTCTTCTCCGCCGGATTTTCCACCGATGACCGCCACGCCCGCCGCCTGAACAAGCTGGAAACCGCCAGCTATGACGATATCGCCGCTCTGCGCTCCACCGACCCCGAGATCGCCGCCGCCATCGACCGCGAAAGCGCCCGTCAGAATGACGGTATTGAGCTGATCGCCAGCGAAAACTTTGCCAGCTGCGCCGTCCGTGCCGCTCAGGGTTCCGTCCTGACCAACAAATACGCCGAAGGATACTCCGGCAAACGCTACTACAACGGCTGCGAATTCATCGACCAGGTCGAGACCTTGGCCATCGAGCGCGCCAAAGAACTTTTCGGCGCCGAAGCCGCCAACGTTCAGCCCCACTCCGGTTCCGGAGCCAATCAGGCTGTCTACACCGCCCTCTGCCAGCCCGGCGACACCGTCCTCGCCATGAGCCTTGACCACGGCGGCCACCTGACCCACGGTCATCCCCTGAACTTCTCAGGCAAACTTTACAACATGATCCCCTACGGTGTTTCTCCCGAAACCGAAATGATCGACTACGATGAAGTCGAGCGTCTCGCCGTCGAAAACAAACCCCGTATGATCCTCGCCGGTGCCAGTGCCTATCCCAGAGTCATCGATTTTGCCCGTCTGCGCCAGATCGCCGACAAAGTCGGTGCCATCCTCTTTGTCGATATGGCTCACATCGCAGGTCTCGTCGCCGCAGGTGTCCACCCCAACCCCGTTCCCTACTGCGACGTTGTCACCACCACCACCCACAAGACTCTGCGCGGACCCCGCGGCGGTCTGATCCTCTGCAAAGAGCAGTACATCAAAGCCATCAACTCCGCCGTCTTCCCCGGACTCCAGGGCGGACCTCTGGAACATGTCATCGCCGCCAAGGCTGTCTGCTTCCTCGAAGCCCTCAAGCCTGAGTTCAAAGCCTACCAGCAGCAGGTCAAGCTCAACGCTGCCAGACTTGCCGACGAACTCGCCAAACGGGGATTCCGCATCGTTTCCGGCGGTACCGACAACCACCTGATGCTCATCGACCTGCGTCCCAAACAGGCAACCGGCAAAGCTGTCGCCAACGCCCTTGACCTTGCCCGCATCACCGTCAACAAGAACATGATCCCCTTCGACCCCGAAAAGCCCTTCGTCACCAGCGGTATCCGTATCGGCACCCCCGCCATCACCACCCGCGGCCTCAAGGAAGAGGATATGGTCAAGGTGGCTGACTTCATCGAGCGCGGCGTTGCCTTGCGTGATGACGAAGCCGGTCTCAAGGCCCTGGGTGAAGAGGTCAAAAACTTCATGGCGGCATTCCCCATGCCCCAGTTCAAATAATTTAAGGAAATATTGTTGAAATGCTGGATCTTAAACTTATCCGTGAAAATGCCGAGATGATCAAGGCCAACTGCCAGCGTCGCGGTTTCCCCCTTGATATCGACGGTCTCCTTGCCCTTGACAAGGATTACCGTGCCCTTGACCGCGAGGTCGAAGAACTCCGCGCCCGCCGCAACAAGCTGAGCAAAGAGTGCGCCACCGATCCCGCCGCCAGAGAAGAGGTCAAAAAGATCAAACTGACCCTCAACTCCAAAGAGACCGCCATGGAAGGCATCAACAAGAAGATGATGGCTGTCCTGACCCGTATTCCCAACCTCCTTGCCCCCGACGTGCCCGACGGCTCCGACGACACCGGCAACGTGGAACTGCGCAAAGTCGGCACCATCAGAGAGTTCGACTTTGACGTCCGCGACCATCAGGAGCTGGGCGAAATGCACGATATCCTGGATATCGCACGGGGCGCCAAAGTCGCCGGAACCGGTTTCTATTACTGGAAAGGCAAAGGTGCCATGCTCGCTCAGGCACTCTACTTCTATGTGCAGCAGTTCCTCGTGAAACGGGGTTTCACCATGTTCATGACCCCCTGCGTCGCCAAGGAACGCACCCTCTACGGTACCGGCTATCTCCCCTTCTTTGCCGATCAGACCTATAACCTTGAGGGCGAAGACCTTGCTCTTATCGGAACCAGTGAACAGACCCTTGTGGGCTACCACGCCGACGATGTTCTTGACGGCGAAAAACTGCCCCTCTGCTACACGGCGTTCACCCCCTGTTTCAGAACTGAATCCGGCAGCTACGGCAAAGCCTCCCGGGGTATTTTCCGTGTCCACCAGTTCCACAAGGTCGAACAGATCGTTTTCTGCAAACCCGAAGACTCCCCCAAATACCACGACTTCTGTCTGCAGAATGAAGAGGATCTTCTCAAATCTCTGAACATCCCCTATCATGTGGTCAACGTCTGCGTGGGCGACCTGGGCGCTCCCGGTTACAAGAAGTACGATATCGAAGCCTGGTATCCCACCTTCAAGACCTACCGTGAAGTCACCAGCAACACCAATCTGACCAGTTTCCAGAGCCGCCGTCTGAACATCCGTTACAAGCAGGGCGATGAACGCGACTTCGTTCACACCATCAGCGCCACCGCCGCAACGGACCGTCTCATCATCGCCATCATGGAAAACTATCAGCAGAAGGACGGTTCTATCGAGATCCCCGAAGTCCTGCGTCCCTTCACCGGTTTCGACAAGATCGGCTGACAAAAACGGGTTTAGGGAATTGGGGCGGAGGAAAAGCCCTTTTGAGGAAAGGTCTTTTTCCCCCGCCCCAAACCCCACCCCCTTTTCCCA
>JAZONY010000133.1:0-12063 GCA_045654705.1 Victivallaceae bacterium | reverse complement strand
GTGTGTACGATCATCTTGCCAACCCGAAACACTCCCCCTGGCGCTACATTGAAACGCTCCGTGAACCTCTGCCCGAAGAGGAGTACAAGCACATGATCATCCGCATCCAGGATGAAAGCAGCTCCTACGGCTTGCAGCATGTGGACCCCTTGATCGGCGGCGGCGAGATCATCGGCGAAAGTGTCCACTGGCTGGATGTCGCCTGCTGGTTCTTTGCTCCTGCCGTTCCTGTTGAGATCACCGCCTGGGGTTCCAGCCGTCTTTCACACGGTATCAATCTGAAGTTCAGCAACGGAGACGATATGACCCTGACTTTCAGCTGCTCCGGAACCTTTGACTACCCCAAGGAACTCTTTGAAGTCACCGCCGGAAATGCTTTCTTCCGCAGTGAGTTCTTTGTGGAAAACAACGCTTACGGTATCCCCGGTGCCAAGAGTGAGTATTTCCCCATGAAACACTACGACGGCGATATCCGGGAAGAGGGCTTCAACGCCTATATCGCCAAGTACCATGAGCGTTTCAGCAAATTCACCGGCAACAGCAAGGATATCGAAACGGTCAAACCCTTTGAAGTCGATAAGGGACATCTGAATATGTGGAAGGCATTTGTGGAAGCGATCCTCAACGACAAGCCTTCCCCCTGCGATGAGCTGGCGGGATTCCAGTCCACCTATCTGGCTCAGCTGGCGATCCGCTCCATCGAGAGCCGCCAGACCCTGCCGGTGCCTGTGGAACGCTATATCCCTGCCATTTTCATCCGCTGAAAAAGCGGTCATGCTCAAGGGGGGATTTCCCCCTTGCAAATTGAATTTTACGGAAATATAATCACCACGATGTGGTATCAATGGATTTGAATCCGAAAGTTAAAGGAAAAAAGTAATGAAAACATTTTTTGTGCGTTTGATGGCAGTTGCCCTGTGCAGCATGGTGTTCTGTTCCTGTGCTGCGACCGGCAGTGCCGGGAGTGTGCCTGCTCCTCAAAAAAAGAAAGTCCGTGTGGGCTTGTATGTTGACCACGGCGCCAGCGGCAATGGACTTTTTCATCTGGCAAGTCTCATTGAACACTCCCCCCAGACGGAACTTGTGACCCTCATGGCAGAAGATATCCGCACCGGAAAACTCAAAGAGGTCGATATCCTTGTTATGCCCGGCGGCGGCTCCACTGCCCAGTGTGTGACCATCGGTCTGGAGCATCACGACAAGATCCGTGACTTTCTGAGGAACGGAGGCGGTTATGTGGGGACCTGTGCCGGTATGTTCAATGTGCTTCAGATCCCGAAGCGTTTGCATCTGCTTCCTTTCGACCGTCATGGCGGGGCAGGCGGTTCCACCTCTTATGTCACTGTCAATATCACTCCGGAAGGGGCAAAGATCCTGGGGATCAAGCCCGGACCCCGCAAAGTCCGCTATTCCGGCGGTCCTGTGGCTTATGCGCTGAAAGATGCAAAGTGCGAAGGAAAAGGCATTGCTCTTGCCACCTTCAAGGATGCTGTCTGCAAGAAGCCGCACCATGTGGGCAAATTCATGGGCAGTGTGGCAGGTGTCTATGGAACTTTCGGCAAGGGCAAGGTTATTGCCACAAGTTTCCACCCCGAATATACTGTCGATGCTCACGATATGATGCTGGGATGTTTCTACGCCGTGAATGGTGTCAGGATGACCCCCGTGTTCCCCAAAAAGAATCCCCGTCCCTGGCGTGTGGGTGTGTTGAGTATAGGTCTTGCAGGACCCACGCCTGTCAGAACGATGCTCGATCTGGAAAAACATCCTGATATCGACGTGGATTATGTTATGACGGCTGAACTCAATAAGGGGATCATGAAACACCTTGATTATCTGGTGATGGTTCACGGCAACAAAAAGGTCATTCACCAATACATCGGCCGCCCCTTTGTTCAGGAGCAGTTCAAAATGTTTATGGAACGGGGCGGTGTGATCCTTGCTTCGGGCAACGCCGCTGAGGTCGTTCCCAGCCACAAAAACTTCAAGAAACTTCCTGAAAAGGCGGATTTCAAAAAGTACATCCTCAAGTAAAGAGTTCAAACTTCTCAATTCTGCCCGGGAAAGAGAGTTTCATCATTCTGAAGGAAAAATATTATGAAAAAGTTATTGATTCTTATCATTTCTGCCTTATTTGTCTGTACCCTTGCCGCCGGAAAAGCTCCGGAAAAATTGAAAGTCGGTCTTTACGTTGATTTCGGCTCCAAAGGGAACGGCGTTTTTCATCTGGCAAGTCTGATCGCCCATTCCCCCCAGACGGAGCTTGTGACCATCATGGCAGAAGATATCCGTGCCGGAAAACTCAAAGAGATCGATATCCTTGTGATGCCGGGGGGCAATTCATGGCGGCAGGTCGCCACGATCGGAGCTGAACATGAGGAAAAAATCCACACCTTCCTGAAAAATGGCGGCGGTTATGTGGGAACCTGTGCCGGAATGTACAATGTCGTCCAGGGCAAGCCGGGGATCCGCCTGAACCTGCTTCCTTATGACCGTTACCGGAATGCAGGCGGCCCCACCGCTTTTATCGAGGTGGAAATTTCAAAAGAGGGTGCTGAAATCATGGGTGTCAAGCCCGGGATTCATGTGGTGCGTTACTCCGGCGGTCCTCTTGTTTTTCCTCTCAAATCCGCTGCGAAGGGAGGCAAAGGGCAAACGCTGGGCATCTTCAAGACTGCTGTTGCCAGAAAGGCCGAATTTGAGAAGGTGTTTTTTGATTCCCCCGCCGTGATTTACGGGACCTACGGAAAAGGAAAGATCATTGCCACAAGTTTTCATCCTGAATACTGGGACAGCAATCATCCCCTGATGTTGGGATGTTTCTACGCCGTCAGCGGTGTCAAGATGACCCCGGTGTTCCCCAAAAAGAATCCCCGTCCCTGGCGGGTCGGTATTCTGAGTTCCGCTATTCAGGGACACGAACCCGTCAGAGCCATGCTTGATCTGGAACGGCATCCTGATATCGACCTTGATTATGTTATGCTCCGGGAGATCAGTGACGGGATCCTTCATCATCTTGATTATCTGGTGCTGCCCCACGGCAATCCGGATTTTTACAAGACCAGTTTGCGGGGGGCATTCCTCCAAAAGGCTTTCCTTGAATATATGGAGCGGGGCGGTATCATTCTTGCTGCGGGAAACAGTGCCGGCATCGTTCCCGCCCACAGGAACCTTAAAAAACTTCCTGAAAAGGTGGACTTCAAGAAGTATATCCTGAAGTAATGCTTCATTTTTTCTCTGATGCCCCTGTGCCGCTTTTTGAAGAGACCTGGCGGCATCGGAAAAGTTCCATCTTCTTTGCAGAGTGTCTTTCTGAGTGTGTGTCTGAACCATTGTCCGGGCGCATACGGCAGAAAGACATTTTTATTTCAGAGTCCGCTTATTCCCCCGGTACAGGTGAAACAGGGCGCGTTCTATGTACACATAAAATCATAATTGTACTTCCGGGAAGCCTTTTTACCATTGAAAAAATCAGAAAAGTGTGCTATATTATTATAAAGTTATGAAACTGCAGGAGTGTTCGTTATGGAAAAAAACAGTGCCGCCCGGTTTGATAAGCTGACTTTGCTGTCGGCTTCGGAACGCCGTTACCCCAAGACGCCCGATGAGGCGCATCTTGAGGTTTTTGACAACGTTTATGCCGACAGGGACTATGAGATCGAATTCGATTGTCCTGAGTTCACCTCTCTCTGTCCTGTGACCAATCAGCCTGACTTCGGTCACATCGTATTGCGTTATATCCCTGATAAGAAGTGTGTTGAGAGCAAATCGCTCAAACTCTTTCTCTTTTCATTCCGCAACGACAACACCTTCCACGAAGAGGCGGTGAACCGTATCCTCGATGCTGTTGTGGAAGCCTGTTCGCCCCGTCATGCCGTGGTTGAGGGGCACTTCCGTCCCAGAGGCGGTATCGCCATCAACGTCAAGGCTTCTTATGATAAAAAAGGATAAATGGATCATGGGAAAAGCTGAATTTATCGAAAACGGTTCCGTGACCTCTGTGCCGGGATTTCTGGCAGCAGGCGTTACCGCCGGTTTCAAAAAGTCGGGTGCGCCTGACTTTGCATTGGTCTATTCTGAAACTCCCGCCGCATTTTCCGGCGTTTTCACCAGCTGCACCTTTGCTGCCGCCCCCGTTCTTCTGGGCAGGGAAAAGGTTCTCAAAGGCGGTACGCTCCGTGCTTTTGCTATCAACAGCGGCAATGCCAACGCCTGTACCGGTGCCCAGGGACTTGCCAATGCCCGCAAAAGCTGTGAGATCGCCGCAGAAAAGCTCAATGTTCCTGCTTCTGACGTTGTGGTCGCCTCAACGGGCAGGATCGGCGTTCAGATGGATATGTCCCTCATTGAAAAAGGTGTTGCACTTGCTGTGCCTGCACTTTCAGCTCAGGGGGGCAACGATGCCTCCCGGGCGATCATGACCACTGATACCGTGCCTAAATCCGTGGCTGTCAGGGTGAAGATCAACGGCGTCGATGTCACCATCGGAGCCATGACCAAGGGCGCCGGAATGATCGACCCCAAACTGATCGCTCCCCACGCCACCATGCTTTGCTGTATCACAAGTGATATCGAAGCTGATAACGAAACCATCGGTTCTCTGCTGCAGCCCTGTGCTGCAGATTCTTTCAACCGTATCACCGTTGACGGCGATATGAGTACCAATGACACGGTGATTTTCATGGCGAACGGACGCTCCGGCGTGAAGATCGCCCAAGGCAGTGCTGAATATGAGATCTTCCGTGAAGCACTCCTCGAAGTCATGCAGCGTCTCGCCCGTGAAATGGTCATGGACGGCGAAGGCGCAACCAAGTTTGTCACCGTCAAGGTGGTCAACGCCCGCAGCAATGAAGATGCCAGACTTGCCGCAGAAGCTGTCGCCAACTCCATGTTGTGCAAGACCGCCTGGTTCGGCAACGATCCCAACTGGGGACGGGTGGTGGCTGCGCTGGGATACTCCGGAGCGGAGTTCGACCCCGGCAAATGCAATATTTATTACGATGAAACCCCTGTGGTCCGCAACGGCGGCGATGCCGGGACTCCTGAAACCGATCTGCTGGATGTGGTGAAAAAACGCGAGTTTGTCATCACTTGCGATTTCGGCGAGGGCAGCGGGGAATACTGGGTCTGGTCAAGTGATCTTTCCCATGAATATGTTACTATCAACGCAGATTATCATACCTGAGGAAAAACCATGGACAAAAATCAAATCAAGGCTCTGGTTATTACCGGATTCGGACTCAACTGTGAAACTGAAACCGCAGCAGCTTGCAAAATGGTCGGGATGACACCTGAAAAGATCCATCTCAACGACCTGATCGCCGGCAAGCGGACTCTTGATGAGTTCCACTTTCTCTGCTTTATCGGCGGATTTTCCTTTGGTGACCACCTGGGCTCCGGAACTGTTTTCGCCAATCGTGTGAAATTCCAGCTTCAGGACCAGCTCCAGAAGTTCGTCGATGACGGAAAACTGGTCATCGGTATCTGCAACGGATTCCAGACTCTGACCCGTCTGGGTATGGTCCCTGCGCTTCACGGTGATTACTTCACTCAGGAAGCAGCCCTTGCCCACAACGACAGCGGCGTATTCCGTGATGACTGGTGCTATCTCAAGACCGAAGAGGCTTCTCCCTGCGTCTTTACCCGCAACATGGGGCAGTTCAAACTCCCCCTGCGTCACGGCGAAGGTAAATTCGTTGCGACTCCTGAGGTGATGGCTGAGATCGAAGCCAACAATCAGGTGGCGCTGCGCTACTGCAATGCCGACGGCTCCATTGCAACGGAGTTCCCTGCCAACCCCAACGGCTCCACCAACGCTATTGCCGGTATCTGTGACAAGACGGGGCGTGTTTTCGGTCTGATGCCTCATCCCGAAGCCTTCCTTTCCCCCTTCAACAGTCCCGACTGGACCCGTGACCGTGCCAACGGCAAGATCGCAAGCGAGGGCGACGGCGTGATGATTTTCAGAAATGCCGCCGAATATATCGCCGAAAACTTCTGAAAAGAGTTTTTTGAAACTTCCGCAACCTTTGTGAATAAAAGTTGCGGAAGTTTTTTTTAGGGAGAGAATGAGGCTTTTTTCTGTTTTCTTACTTGCAATTTGAGCGTTCAGGCTTTATATTATAAGGTAAGACTGTTTATTGTAAAATCTAACATAGGAAAAGGAAAAATGCCTGTTGATATTCTCGTGGGTACCCAGTGGGGTGACGAAGGTAAAGGTAAACTTATTGACGTGTTGACCAGTGATGTGGATATGGTCGTGCGTTTTCAGGGCGGCAACAACGCCGGTCATACGGTTGAAATCGGTTCCGAGCGTTATGTTCTGCATCTTGTTCCCTCCGGCATCTTCCGTCCCGGTGTCCGCTGCGTGATCGGCAACGGTCTGGTGGTCGACCCCGTCGCACTGGTGGAAGAGATCGAAGGTATCCGCGCCCGCGGCATCACCGCTGACAATCTGGAGCTTTCTGATCGCGCCCAGCTGATTTTTGTCTATCACAAACGTGCCGATGCCCTCAACGAAAAGGGCGCCACCCGCAAGATCGGAACCACCGGACGCGGTATCGGACCTGCCTATTGCGATAAGAGCCGCCGCAGCGGTATCCGCGGCTGCGACCTCTGCAAGCCCGAGATCCTCAGTGCCAAGTTCCGTGCCGAAGCCGCCCGTTACAACAAGATCTTTGCCGATGCCGGTGCCGAAGAGATCGATATCGAAAAAGAACTCGCTCTCGTCCTTGAAGCTGCTGCCAAGCTGGCTCCCCTGGTCCGCAACACCGCTTACACCATCGCCGAAGCTGTCAAAGAGGGCAAAAAGATCCTCTGCGAAGGCGCTCAGGGCGGACTTCTTGACGTTGACCATGGAACCTATCCCTTTGTGACCAGCAGCAACACCATTTCCGGCGGAGCTTGCACCGGTGCCGGGATCCCTCCCACCGCCGTCCGCAATGTTTACGGCGTGATCAAAGCCTACACCACCCGTGTCGGCGAAGGTCCTTTCCCCACCGAGCTGTTTGATGCTGACGGTGAACTGCTCCGCGCCCGCGGTCGTGAGTTCGGCGCCACCACCGGAAGACCCCGCCGCTGCGGATGGTTCGATGCTGTCGCTTCCCGTTACTCCTGTATGCTCAGCGGTGTCAACAAACTGGTCGTCACCAAGCTGGACGTGCTGGATGCCTTTGACGAAATCGCGGTCTGTACCGCCTATGAGATCGACGGTGTCCGCACCACCGAGTTCCCCGCCGCTGTGGAAGATCTGGAAAAGGTCAAGCCCGTCTACGAGATGATGCCCGGCTGGAAGACCGAGCTGGATGCTGTCACTTCTCCTGATCAGCTTCCTGAAAATGCACGGAAATATCTCGCCCGCATGGCTGAACTCATCGGGGCTGAGATCGATATCATTTCCGTCGGTCCCCGCCGCGATCAGACCTTCAAGGCGTGAGTTGACCTATGGCCGCAGCCGGCCGCAGTGACATAAATGACTCTGGGAACTCTTCAAAAAAGGGCTCTCAGAGTTTTTTCGGCTTTTTAGCAGAGTTTGACTGGCTTCAGATCATCGCTCTGCTCTTTCTGCTTTCTGTCGGACTTGTTTTCATCCGCTCCACCGGGATTCAGGTCGGAACACCTGAAGCCGCACTTTTTTTCAAAAAACAGCTGACCCAATGGATTCCCCTCGGCGCCTGTCTCTGGCTTTTTTTCGCCCTGCTTGATTACCGCAAGGTGCAGTTCAAGGTGGGAAGTGTCTGTTTTTTTGTGCTGACCACCATTGCCCTGATACTGGTTTTGAAATACGGTATCAAGGTTTACGGTGCCAGACGGTGGCTTATGGTCGGCTCATTCCGGCTGCAGCCCTCTGAGTTTGGCAAACTCTCTCTGATTCTGGTGCTGGCGTGGCTTTTTTCCACGGAGCGTTTCAGCGGAGCCAAGTGGAAAGGTATTCTTGCCGGAACTGCGGTGGTTCTGCTTCCTGCGGTGCTGATTTTCAAGGAGCCGGATTTGGGGGGAACTCTGATACTTTTCCCCATTGCAGGTTCCATGCTTCTTGTTTCCGGACTCAAATGGCGCTGGCTGCTCCTTGTCTTCGCAGCGGTGTGTATCGGATTTTTTACCTTGCGTGCCATCGTTCTTGCTGAGGATCCCCCGAAAACGGCAAGCACTTCTGCTTCTGCCGGACAAACTAAAAAAGGTTTGCTTAAACCTTATCAGAAAAAGCGGCTCAAGGTTTTCTTTGTTCCCAATTCGGACATCAGCAACAGCGGTCACAATGTTTACCAGTCCCGCCTTGCCGTGGGCGCCGGAGGTGTCTGGGGCAAAGGTATAGGCAACGGAACCCAGAATCAGTTGGGATTTCTCCCCCAGACCGTTGCCAACAATGACTTTATCTTTTCCGTCATCGCCGAGGAAACAGGTTTTGTCGGCTGTCTTATGCTTCTCGGGGGATATGCTTTATTGTTCTTCTCGATCCTGCGTACCGCTTTCAAGGCTCCTCCTTTCGGGCGCATGATCGCCATCGGCATCTGTGCCATGCTTTTCTGCCACACCTATATCAATATCGGCATGTGTATCGGACTTGCCCCTGTTACGGGCCTGCCTCTGCCCTTTGTGAGTTACGGCGGCTCCTTCATTTTCGTCGGCATGATGGCAATGGGGATCATGCAAAGTCTCCACCGGCACGGCGCAGTCGGTGAATAACTTTACCTGTTGAAGCTGCGCCGCCGGTAGTTTTTGAACTGTTGGGGCGTGCTTGCAGGGCGCAAATCAGATTTCAGGTAAAAGGAGCTTAAAGGCTTGTAGTTGGCTTTTTCCATAAGTTCGTCCCATTTTCGGGGAAGTTCGATTTTGACAGAGGTAAAGCCGCCGCCGGGGACACACATGGTCTTGTTGCGGTTGGTGTCGCCAGTGATGATGATGGCAGTTTTGCCCCGCTGCATCACAGGAACTGTTTCCATCGTTCTCATGCCGGTCCATGCCAGCCACGGAGGCGCAGGGGTGACGGCGGCATTTTCAGTACGGGCGATACGGTAGCTGTGACGGCGCAGAGAATAGGTCGCTTCATTGAAAGAACTCCCCGGATTTGCCCAGTAATTGGCATAGGCACGGCTTGCCAGGGGCTGACGGGCTGTGGCGATGAGAGCTGATTCCAGCTTTTCTTTATCCTCGTATTCCTTTGCCAGATCTGCCGCCACATTGCCGGTGATGAAGATGGCTCGATAGACAAATGGTGTCCCGCTGCCGATGGCGAACTGCTGTTTTTCCACGGCATCCTGAGCTATAAGTTCCATGATTTTCCGTGGATTTGCGGTTGCGGGGGTGAGGTTGTTCCCCCAGTTGAGGGAGGAGCCTGCCGTCAGAACATTGTCGTTCAACCTGTACCCCTGCTGCATGTGATAGGGGCGCCACTTCAGTTGAAGAGCCTGTGCATCGTTTTCGACCATGCACCAGGGCATCAGGTAGCCGAAGGTCCCCATGCGGTTCTCTTTGATGTGATATCCCCCCAGATTGAGCATGGCAAGATTGATAAAGCGTCCGATTTTTGCGTTGCGCACGCTGGAAATTTCCCCCTGTCCATGATCCAGTTCCAGCTGCCGTGCCAGAGGTCCGTTGAGGAAGCAGTAGGGGGTCCAGGCGTGGGTACTTGACAATGTGCGCCTGAAGTCGCCGTCGGTCATAGCTTTGGTAAAGGCGATGAGGATGGGCATGAATTCCGGAGGGCATCCCGCCATGACACCGTTGACGGCGACAAGTCTTGCCGTGGCTTTGCGGTAGGAGGGAGGAATGACAGCGATAAGATCATCGGGGGCGTAATCGGTGTATTTCAGAAACTCCGCCACCCGTTCTGCCGTGGGAGGGATGATCGGCAGACCGTCACTCCAGCCGTTTTGCGTGAAAAACAGATTGATTTCATCCAGATTGCCTTTGAAAACCATGGCATCAGAGCTGTTTTCTCTTTGGGCTTCATTGCGTTCAGCTTCTGTAAAGGGGGCGGTCAGAGCTTTGACGATCTGAGGATAAAGGATCTCCCGGGTGTTTTTCAGAAGTTCTTCCCGGGTATGGGCTGAAAATGCGCCGGGATAGATGGCGATGCGGGGGAGCATGACACCGGCGGTCCGGGCGCTTTTCTTTGCCTGTTCCGAAAATCCGGGGGCGGCGATCATGACGGAGGGAATTCCTGAATATTCAGCGGCGATACATGACCCCATCTCTTTTGGGGTACACAATCCGCAGCCGCCGTTGCCTGAGATGACGGCATGGATTTTAAGGCGTTTCAGATTCTGCATGAATTCATCTTTCTGCTGCCGTATCACGCCCGGTCCCGGCCAGGGACCTGCGGAGCCGATCTCTTTCAGAACATAGATTTTTGCTTTGGGGAAATCTTTGAGCAGAAGCCGTTTGAGTTCAGGATGAGTGACCGATGCCATGAAACTGCCCCCCACGATAGCAATGTTTTTGCCCTCAAGGGTGGATAACCGGGGGGACTGGGGCAGGGCTTTGACACTGCTTGCCCCCACCGGAGAAAGAACCTGAACTGTTCCGTCAGAGGAACTTCCGGGGAGTTTGCACACGCCGGAATCGTCACACGCTTCTTTTCCTGCGAGGTGGAGCGTTGAAAATGCAAAAAAAAGAAACAGCAAAAAAGAATAAAAATGATACATCAGAAAGACTCCTTGGGGGTGTAAGTTTTGACCTTATAACGCACAAAGGCATCTTTTTATTGTATGATGAGGCAAAAAAAACTTCTGCACAGCACTCAGGCTTTGCAGAAGTTTCATTGTTTTGAAAAGGCTTACAGCAGGGATTTGTGGATCTTGATCTCTTTGCTGAAATATTTCAGGAAATCGTTCCATTTGTAAGGAGGAAGATTGTTTTTTCTGATCCTTGCGCTGACATTGCCTTCAAGGAACTCAAAGTAGAAACCGCTGTATTCATATTTGCTGTTTTTAAAGAGCTTCCGGGCTTTTTTGTTCAGCTCTTTGTAAAGTTCAAGGCGTTCACTTCTCTTTTTCAGGACACGCTCCCGTGTGGTGAGACCGTCTGCGGAACGGACCATGACCTTGCCTTCAATGGGCATGACCTTGATCACATCCACCATGGGGTTGCCGATGGGGAAGGTGTTGTCAGGAGAGACCGTCTGAACGAGGGTTTGGAATTTGGTGAACTCCTCAAAGGCTTTTTTCAGGAAGTCATCTCTGAATCTCTTGAACTCCTCATAGTAATTGAGGGCGTCAACAGAAACATTGTCGAGAGAGGGAATGTAATCCTGAGCCTGAGTCAGGGCGGTGTTGTAGAGTTCAGGGTTATTGGTCCTTAGGGATTTCACGAAAGCGGAACCCAGATTCTCAAAGTGTTTCCGGACTTCGGCTTTGAGTTCGTTGGAGCGTTTTGCGATCTGGATATCTTCCAAACGCTTTTTCTCCTGTTCAGCTTTTCTGACCTTTTCCTGCTCAATGGCAAGGAGCCGCTGGCGTTCCGCCTCAGCCTCTTTTTTCCGGACCTCACGGATCTTGGAGTTATAGAACTCTTCGATCCGGGCGATCTGCTTCTGACGGGCGGGTTCCGCACGGAGTTCTTCATCGGCGAGGGCGTAGACACCCCGGAACTCCTGATAGACCTCTTTTTCCTTTGCAGTGACAGGGGGCATCAGGGAGGAGAGGAGGAATTTATCTGAATCCTGCAGGAATTTTGCAGAATTGGCTGAGGGGTTCAGCCGGTAGAACTCCATAAGCTCGTTGAGTTTTGCAACAAATTCCTTCCGTGTTTCAGCAGGTGCCTGAGGCATGGGAACAGGAGCTGTGCGAGCCTTGGGTTTGGGCATCTTGCTCTTGAGATAGTCGGTGACGACGGCTGCATATTTTTTGCCTTTTTCGCCCATGTGACCTTTTTGAGCCACGATATAAAGGGCAATGGCGGCTATGAGCAGAACCACGGGCAGGATCAGCGCCAGGGCGACGATGGTTCCGGCGATGTTCTTTTCGGGCTTTTCACGGACACGCTTCTTATTGTCTTTCTCTTTACCTTTTTTGCCGTCGGCGGAAGATTTGCCTTTTTTCTCATCTTTGGCATCTTTTTTCT
>JAZONY010000132.1:0-10190 GCA_045654705.1 Victivallaceae bacterium | reverse complement strand
AAGACCGTCTGCATCATTGCTTACGGTCCCACCACACGCCCCCCTCAGAGTTTCAGAGAGTTCCCCCCCAACGTCTGCATCGAACTTGCCCCCTGGACCTTTGATTCCCTCAAGGAGTGGAGCAAATACAAAGTCCCCCGTTATTATGTCTGCTATGACTACACTTTCGGCAGCTACAACGATATGGGACTTACCCCCAAACGCCCCCTTTCTTTCATTGCGAAACACGCCCGCAACATCCACCGGGATAAGATCTTCGGCATCTACCGCAGCGGCTGGGGGGACATGTTCGGCTTTGAAGCGCCCTTTTACTATGTCTGGAACAGTATGCTCCGTGACCCGAAACTCGATCCCCACAAGCTCCTTAAAGATTTCTGTCAGCGTCTCTACGGCGCAGCTGCGCCTGAAATGGAAAAACTCTGTCTCCTGATGAACAGCCGCATGGAAAAATATGATCTGCGCGCCCCCGGTGACTTCAATGATCCCCTGCTTCTTGCAGGCAAAGTGGTTGAAAATCCCGCCCAGTTCCGGCTGCTTCTGGGCAGATGGACGCCTCAGGTCATGGCAGAGATCGCCGGACTTCTCAAGGCGGCGGAAAAGAAGCTCCCCGCCACCGAAGCAATCAAATTCTTCTGGCCCGTGGTCAAACGGGATTTTGAATATTTCCAGCTGACCATGAAGGTCCTCAACGCCCGTGAAGCTCTGCGCAAAAACACCAACGGTGAAAATTTCAGAAAACTGGTGGAAACTTCTTACGCAAGAAACCAATTCATCGCCGCCATTCCCAGAGACAAAAACGGAACGCCGGTCATGGCAGGAAACATGTTCTCCTTTGCGGGTATGTCCAAAGAATATATTACCGCCAACGGCAGACTCAAAGGGTATCTCATCTTCCCCTTTACCGGCAACATTGAACCCCTGAAAAAAAGCGGTATCGCCGCAAGCGGCAGAGTCATGCGTACCGGCAGTGCCCCCCAGCAGCTTATCGGCTCCATGCCCCGTTTCAACGAAAATCCCGACCTCTGGAGCCATCCCCTCGTTGCAAGTGCCACATGGAACAAAAACGCCCTCACCGTGAAAGTTGAAGCGCCCAAAGGCTTCGGACCAGCCACGGCAAAGGGCTACGGTATCTTTATGCGTGTCTTTATCGGCAATAAAGAAAAAAGACTCAGATTTCAGGGCAACAAAGCCTACTGCCACGTCCATTTGCGCAAGGCGGTCTGCGGTGTCAACGGTGCCGGGGGCGATGATTACCCCGGCGCCCGGATCCCCAAAACCAAAGCCCGCACCAAAGAGCTTTCGCCCACGGTGCTGACCATGAACATCCCCTGGAGCGATATCGGTATCATCCCTGAAAAGGGGATGAAATTGGATTTCAATGTCTACGCACAGTACGGTAAAGATCAGGTTCGTGCCATCTGGGAATACAATCCTTTCCAGATCACATGGCAAAACCCCTATGACCGGGCTGGAACTTTAATTCTGGAGTAAAACAATATGAAACTTTTCTATCTTCTCTGTTCAGTTGTGCTGCTGTGGGGATGCACAAGCACCCCCGGCAGCTGTCCCGTGGCCTCGAACCAGACGGTAAAAACTGTTGACATCCTCAAGAACGGCAAAAGCAGCTTTTCCATCGTTCTTCCTGCAAGGGGGGAACCGACGGTGCAAAAGATACTCCGTGAAGCGGCAATTGCGCTCCAGAGTGCCTTCCGGGAAGGAACAGGTGTCAAACTCCCCATCGTCCTTGAGAAAGAGTGCTGCTCACGGAAAGAGTGTTCCAACATCGTCAAGGGGATCTATCTGGGCAGCTGCCAAGCGGCAAAGAAAGCCGGATTCTCTACCGACGATTTCCAGTCTGCGGAGTACCTCATTGCTGAACGGCAGGGCTCCATCTTCATTCTGGGTAAAGACGGTCCTTCGGGACTTTCCGGCAGAAACTATGTCCGCTACTACTCCGGCACTGCCAAAGGCGTGGTGGGATTCATGGAAAGGATCCTCGGAACAAGGATCCTTTACCCCGGAGAAACCGGGCGCACCACGCCCAGAAGTTCCGGTATTTCCATTGCTGAAAACTTCACTCTGCGTGTCAAGCCCCTGCTCATTCTGGGAACCAGCCGCCACCATGAACTCATTTACGATATGGCGAACAACGACTTCGGATATCCCGGCATCTGTCTCTACGGCGGACACAGCTATTACAGCGCAGTTCCTGCCAAAGTATACGGCAAAAGCAACCCTGAATTTTTCATCAAGCGGGGAAACAGGCGTTCCGTTTCAGGGAACCACCTCTGTATTTCCAACCCAAAAGTTCAGGAGCTGATCTACCTTGAAGCACGGAAAAAACTCAAAGCCGGAGCCTACATGGTGGAACTTGCCCAGACCGACGGTTTCGTTCCCTGCGAATGTAAGAAGTGCGCCAGACTTTTCGGTGTCAAAGATTTCGGCGAAAAGCTCTGGATCCTCCACCGCAATATCGCCCAAAGACTTTACAAAGAGATGCCTGACAAAAAGGTGCTGATCATCAGTTACGGTCCCACCTCCAAGCCTCCCCGGACCTTCAAGGTGTTCCCGCCCAACACCATGATCGAGATCTGCTTCTATGACGATGCCACACTTGCTGCATGGAAAAAGATCAAAGTGCCTCAGGGATTCACCACCTACATGTACAACTGGGGCAGCTACAAGCTCCCCGGCTTCACCCCGGTTCAGGGAGCTGCGTATCCTGCGGCGCAGGTCCGCAAGTTCCACAGGTTCGGGATCAAGGGCGTCTACCGCAGCGGCTTCGGAGCCTCTTTCGGACTTGAGGGCCCCGTCTACTACATGTACGGCAAACTGTGGGATAATCCTTATCAGGACCACCGCAGGATACTGGAAGATTTCTACAAACACGCTTTCGGGAAAAGCGCCCTTTCCATGAACCGCTTCTACACCATGCTCTACGAAAGATTGGATGCCTTTGCCCCTCTGGATCCCGTCAGCGGCGGCAAACATCTGCTGCCCCGCAACCCCAGAGCGTGGATCGGATTCATCTACACCCCCGAACTGCTGGAAGCCCTTGAACATCTGCTCCGCACCGCCGAAAGAGATGCGGACAGTGAAAAGGTCAAACGGCGGCTGCAGCTGGTGCGGCTGGAGTTTGATTATCTGAAAAATCTGGCATCGATCATCCACCACTACCACTCCTACCGCCTTTCTCCCGACCGTGCCGGATTTGAAAAGATCGCAACCCTTGTGGAAAAGCGCAACGCCATGATCAACAGTTACTTTGATGCTCAGGGCAGAAAAAAGAGCATTCCCGGCTGGCCCGAAATGGTGATCCGAGGCAACGCCACAAAAGCACTGCTCATGTCCAACGGAAGACTGGCAGCCCCTATGGGCGCGCCCCTGAACTGGAACATTCCGGCATTGCGCAAGAGCAAAGTTCTGCCCGGCGCCATGCGCAAAAAGATTCCCGCCTATCCTTACAAAGGCGGAAAGCTCAACAATCCCGATCAGGGGGCGTGGAAAAAGCATCCCTACACCCGTCTTGACGGGATCCAGGGAGGGAATGTCAGGCTGAACACCTGGTTCAAAGTGATGTATGACAAAAAGAACCTCTACGTGGCGTTCAAGGCTGAACTGCCTGCCAAGCGCAGTTACACGCCCCAGGGACACGACGGCTCAGCGACCGCCAGAGACTGTCTTGAATTTTTCATCGACTCCGCGGCGCGGAAAGAGGTCTATTACCACTTCCTCTGGAACCCCATTGCCCGTTCCACCTACGACGCAGCCCGTGGCTTGATCACGGATCCTCTGGACCCCAAATTCAACACCTTTGACCGTAACTGGAACGGAAAATGGCAAGTTGTCAACAGCCGCAAAGGGAACATCTGGTACTCGCTTCTGATTCTGCCTCACAGCACGATCAAAGCGCTCCCGCCCCGTCCGGGCAGCAAGTGGCTCCTGAACGCCGGCCGCACCGACTACCACACCCCCAGAAAGGAACCCGAACTCTCTCTCTGGTCCCCCAATCTCGAAAACATGACCTTCCACGACCCCGAATGCTTCGGCGAAGTGATCTTCAAATAAAGAATCAAACAAGCCAAAGGAGTGTTACAAAACCTGATGTTTTGTGACACTCCTTTTTTTATGCACATGGGGCGTACCGATGGTGTCGGACTTGTCCGACCTGTCAGACTTGTCCGACCTCAGGGGCGTGTTGTTGTGGTGCTACACGGGGTGGGTGTGGTTATTTTGGTCTGTGGACCGGACATTATAGTCAATAAACGCATTATTGACGGACTTTTACGGACGGTAACGGAGAAAACGGACTTTCCGTAAAACTCCGTAAGAGTTTTTCAGCGGGAGCTGTTGAGGGCTTTGGTCAGGGCGAGTTCGAGGACTTGCATGGTCCAGCGGACGTCGGAGTCGGCGCGGTGCGCCTGCATGGCGTCCGTGGAGTCCAGACGGAAAAAGGTGCGCAGACTCTGGAGACGGTAACTGGGCAGCCCCGGGTGGGTCTTGCGGAGCAGACGGACCGTGTCGATGGTCTTGCCATCCCATAAGGGCAGTCCGCAACGGGCGAGACTTTCCTGCAGAAACCCAAGGTCGAAACGGGCGTTGTGCGCCGCAAGCGTGCTGCCGGAGGCAAAGTCGAGAAACATCTTGCCGACAGTACTGAAGTGAGGCGCGTTTTTCACCATTTCATCGGTGATGTGATGCACCGAAATCACGCTGGCAGGTATGGATCTTCCGGGATTGACAAGAGTGTGGAACTCCCTTTCACGCCCGTCCTGATCCATACGCAAAGCGGCAAGCTCCACAATGCGGTCGCCTGTGGGGCTCATTCCTGTTGTTTCTACATCAAAGACCGTGAAAGGTCCCAATTCATACCACTTCAATCGGCGTACCCTTCCGGAAATTGCAGCCGCCATTTCCATGCGGATTCGACGATCTTTTCAGCACATTCGTATTGGGGCTGCCAGTTCAGCTCTTTGCGGGCGCGGTCGCTGCAGGCGATGAGGCGGGCGGGATCTCCGGCACGGCGGGGAGCGATCTCAAAGGGGATCTTCTTACCGGTGACGGCTTCGGCGGCTTTGATGATCTCAAAGACTGAAAGTCCGTTGCCGGTGCCGAGATTATAGTGTCCGCTCTCAGGAGCGTGCAGGGCAAGTTCGTGGGCCTGAGCAAGGTCCCAGACGTGGATGTAATCACGGATGCAGCTGCCGTCCGGGGTGTCGTAATCGTCGCCGAAAAGTTTCAGACAATCACGTTTGCCCGCCGCCGTCTGGAGAATAATGGGGATCAGATGACTTTCGGGACGGTGGTCCTCGCCGTGGGCTTCCGTGGCTCCGGCGGCGTTGAAGTAACGCAAAGCGGCGTAGTTGATGCCATGGATCTCATGGTACCACTTCAACACCTTTTCAAAGCAGAGTTTGGACTCTCCGTAAGGGTTGATGGGGACCTGACGGTCATATTCGGAAATGGGGATCCTTTCAGGCTGTCCGAAAGTGGCGGCGGTGCTGGAAAAGACAAAGTTTTTAACGCCCCCTTCAACAGCGGCATCCGCAAGATTGATGGCGGAAGCAAGGTTGTTGCGGAAATATTTGGAGGGGTTCGTCATGGATTCACCCACCAGCGAGAAAGCGGCAAAGTGCATCACCGCATCAAACTGACCTTTCCGGCAGACGTCGATGATCTTTTCCCGGTCGGCAAGGTCGCCGTAAACAAACTCCGCGCGGGGATCGACGGCGGAGCGGTGTCCTGTAATGAGGGCGTCAAAGACGGTGACTTCGTAACCTTTTTCAAGCAGATATTCGGTGCAGACACTTCCGATGTATCCGGCACCGCCGGTAACTAAGACTTTAGCCATTTCTCACTTTCTCCGATTACTTTTGAAGTTTACGTTTGATCTGGGCAACAGAACGGCGCATATTTTCATCTTTGGCGCACATCTGTTCCACCTGTTTTTCAGCGTGTAATATGGTGGCGTGGTTGCGGCCGAAGGCGGCTCCCACAGCCGTTGAGGAGTCTGAGGTCAATTCACGGGCGAGCGCCATTGCCACCATACGGGGTTCGGCAACGCTGCGGGTCCTTTTGGTCCCCAGAAGATCGGCGATGGTAAGGTTGAAAAACTCTGCCACGGCACGCTGGATATCTTCGATACTGATGGAGCGCGCGGTCAATTCAGAGGCGATCTGGGCGTGGAGCTGTTCCTCGGCATCGCTGACAGAAAGATTCGCCTTGCCGCTCAGGGAGGCGTGGAACGAAAGGCTCATGAAAGCACTCCGCAGACGCCGGACACTGGAACGGATGTTGAAGGCGAGAAATTCAAGCACATCATCGGGCAGCCAGGTGTTGGAAAGGAAATTTTTACGCCACATCTGCAATATCACCATGCGTGCCTCATATTCGGGCATGGTGACTTCGCAGATCACACCGGATTCAAAGCGTGTGGTCAACCGTTTGTCGATATCGGCGATCTCACAGGGCTGGCGGTCGCAGGTCATAACGATCTGTTTCCCCTGACCGATGCGGGTGTTGAAGACGTTGAAAAAATCCTCCTGGATCTGGACCTTCTTGGAAAGACAATGGACATCGTCGATGAGAAGCACATCCGGCTCAAGGAGTTCATCACGGAACTCCACCGTGCTGCGGTGTTCGCTCAGGATGCGGTAGAAATCGTTGACAAGATCACTGCACGAAGTGTATTTGACCACACAACCGGGACGGCTGGCGGAAATCTCATGGGCAATGGCTTGAAGCAGATGGCTTTTGCCGATACCGTTGGTTCCGTAGATGAAAAGGGGATTGTAAAGCACGCCCGGCTCATCTGAAACAGCACGGGCAGCGGTGTAGGCGCCCTTGTTGTCATCGCTGACGATGAAGTTGTCAAAGGTGGCAGCATTCAAGTTCCAGCGGGGCAGAGCGGAATCGGCAGAGGGGGCAGCGGGAGCAGCGGGAGCGACTTCAGCGACGGGAAGTTCCGGCGCATCGAATGCGGCTTCGGGTTCCACATCCTCTTCCTGAGCGGGCAGCTCCTCATCGGCATCGAAGGCAAAAAGGTCGGGCTGCTCATCATTGTTTTCGGGGGAAACAACCGTTTCGCTCACTTCGGCGGCAACGGGGAGAGGGGTGGAAATTTTTTCTTTTGCTCTGAGTTCGGCGGTAATGTCATGACCTGCTTCAAAGGTGTACTTGTAGTCCACACCTTCAATACTCAGCAAGGCTTCAGCGAGAAAATCGCCGGCGCACTGTTCTGCGATCTGGGCAAAGAAATCATCAGGCACGCCCAGCACCACAATATTCTCTTCTTCAATGCGCAGCGGAACCATCTTGCTGAACCACTGATTGAAAGTGTTTTTGTTACTTTCCCACAACCGTCCTGAAGCGATTTCCCAAACCGCATTGACGGTCAATTTTCTGCAAACCATTTTTTATTCCCAACATACTTTTTACTGCCTGCCGCACCGACTCCCGGACCATTCCATCAAGGCTCCGGGAACAAAATTGTTAACAATTGTTCTTTTCACGGAGTCCGGCACCCCCGCAGGGAAGCTGACACGCTGAAAAGCTCTGCCTGACAATTACCTGAATCACCGCTGTTTACATCTTTTTCAAGCTCAAAACACGGCATCCGGCTCTCTGAAAGGCACATAAAACGGCAGTTTGTTGTGTAACTTTACAAAAGTCTGTTCAAATCACGAAGTTACGACACAAAAAACCGTTTCACTAACAATATGTTAACAAGTTATTAACAACCCATGCTCCCCACTTGCGGGGCGCACATTATAAAAGATATCCCCCAAATGCAAAAATTTCAAATGGAAAACCAAAACTTTTTTAAAGAAAAAGATGGTTTTTGCACTTGAAATCTGCATCAATGTGTGTTATAAGAGAGCTCCTCAATTACCTTTCCCGAAAAGCTGTTCGTAAGCCTTGGCAAAGAGTTCTGCCGCCTTGTCCGCTTCAAGGGTCTGGATCACGTCAGAAGGCTCCGCCATATCTGCCGCTTTCCCCAACCGTTCCAGAAAGGGCGAGGGCCGGGAACTCTGGATGATCCCCCGCACCATGCGCCGCTTGGCACGGGTGATGTAAAGCTCCCGTTTGGCACGGGTGATCGCCACATAAAAGAGGCGCAGCTCCTCATCAAGGGAGTTTTCCTGAAGTGCCCGGTAATGGGGGAAGATCTCGTGTTCCATGGCACCGAGGAAGACGATGCCGTACTCCAGACCTTTGCTGGCGTGGATACTGCTCAATGTGACAGCATCCTGCGTATCGTTTCTATCCTCGGCGTTGCTCTCGTCGAGGCGGAGTTTTTCCAGATAGTCGTTGATCCCGGAACCGGGGTTGCGGGTCTGGAACTCACCGGCATCGTTCAGAAATTCGTCAAGATTTTCCAGACGTTTTTCCACATCTTTGGCATCTTTGTAGATTTTCTGCAATCCGTCGAGATAGCCCACGTTGTGCAGATATTCGCTGATGACGGTACTCATGGGAGACTCGGGATCGGCGAGGGCTTCGCCTGCGGTCTTGACGGCGGCGTAAAAGGTTCTTGCCCCCTTTGCCGCTGTGGATGAGACCTTTTTGAGAAAGTTCTCATCCCCCAGAAGTTCCAGCATGGAGCTCTGGGAGGTGCTGCGCTCCTTTTTCAGTGCGGCAAGGGCGGTTTCGCCGAATCCCCGGGGGGGCGTGCCGATGACACGGAGCAGGCTCTGGTCGGCACGGGGATTGATGGCAAGCATCAGATAGGCGATGGCATCCTTGATCTCACGGCGGGCAAAGAACTGCTGACCGCCCACCACACGGTAGGGGATTCCGCTGCGGCGGAAATTCAGTTCATAAGCCCGTGACAGGGCGTTGGAGCGGTAGAGAACGGCAAAGTCCTCATAACGCAGAGAGGGATTTTCATCTTTGAGTTTGAAAATGGCGCCGGAAACGAAATCCGCTTCGGCTTCACTGTCGTCAAGGGCGAGGACCTGAGGTTTTTTGCCCTCCCCCAGGGCGCTCCAGAGTTTTTTGGTGTGGCGGCGGCTCCCTCCGGAATCAAGGACAGCGTTTGCCGCTTCAAGGATCAATGAGCAGGAACGGTAGTTCTGTTCCAGTTTGATGATCTTTGAGCCTTCAAAAATCTGGGGAAAGTCGAGAATATTGCTCACCTCGGCACCGCGCCAGGAGTAGATGCTCTGATCGTCATCCCCCACCACGCAGAGATTGGGTTTGGCGCCCGCGATCATCTTGATGATGACGAACTGGGCGGTGTTGGTGTCCTGATACTCATCCACAAGCAGGTAGCGGTAACGCTGCTGATACTCCTCAAGTATTTCAGGAAAATCCCTGAAAAGCTGGTAGACCAGAAGCAGCATATCATCGAAGTCCACCATATTCTGCTGTTCCAGAAGCTCCTGATACCCCTCATAGATCCGTGCCGTTTTGGTGTCGAAGTCGCTGACGCTTTCACGCTGTGCCTGCAAGGGGTCGATAAGATGGTTTTTCCAGTCGCAGATGCGGCTGAATGCCGCCCCCACGGGGAAGTTGCTGCTTGAAAATCCCAAAGCTCCGCAAGCCTGTTTGAAAATCCCCTGCTGGTCGGATTCATCGGCAATGGTGAAGCTGGGAAGATAGCCCAGTTTGGTGATCTTGCGCCGCAGAAGACGGATACAGAAGCTGTGGAATGTCCCCAAAGTCACTTTTTTCGCCTGATTGGGATCGACCATACCCGCCAGACGCTCACGCATTTCGGCGGCGGCTTTGTTGGTAAAGGTGAGCCCCAGGATCTGTTCGGGAAGTATGCCGCAGCTGAGCATATAGGCAATACGGCAGGTGATGACCCTTGTCTTACCGGTTCCGGCGCCCGCGAGGACAAGGACGGGACCTTCCAGAGTCTTTACAGCTTCAGCTTGTTCAGGATTGAGACCTGCGATTATCTTTTCTTTATCATCCATGTACAAAATATCTTTCATTTCATTATCACGCCGGAACAACTTCATTTTTCTCTTAGGCTGTGTTCCCGACATGGGGCAATTTCTATTTTCTTAAAACTTTTAAGCGGCACAATACTTTTGCAAAAATTTGCAAAAGTGTTGTGCTGAAAAAGGTTTGGGAAAAGGGGGTGGGGTTTGGGGCGGGGGAAAAAGACCTTTCCTCAAAAGGGCTTTTCCACCGCCCCAACTCCCTCAACCTCTTTTATCGACCTTTATCGGGAACAGCGC
>JAZONY010000131.1:0-6397 GCA_045654705.1 Victivallaceae bacterium | reverse complement strand
CAGCCAATCGGTGAAGTGCTTTAAGGACTTGCGGTAACTTTCAAGCGTACTGTCTCCACTGTCGGGGCGGGTGTACTGCTTGAGATAGCATTGCCAAATTTGCTCTATCGGTAGAGTATTTTGTGAACGCAACTTTTTGGCAGATGCGATATGGAGTGCTATTTCCTCTTTCTGATCAGCACGGAGGACAGGGCGCAGTAACGCAGCCGCAGCTTCTGCCTCCTTGCGGGTAGTAACCGGCTTGTCATCTTTGCCACGCAATGTGGTTGACTTTGTTTTTGAACCAGTCCGTATTTTCAAATAGAATCGATTACCTTGCTTTACAATGCTGCCGGTACCTTTTTCACGAATACGACCTTTTTTTGCCATTTTTCAACCTTTCTTTAATTTTTCTCTTTTTTGGCGATTTTTCGTCAAAAAATATTGAAAGGTCAAATATAAGTACACTAAAAAATGACTGTGAAGGTATATTTTGAGCGTGTTTTTCTACAAAAATCAATTTAACTGTTAACCACTTGGTTCTTGGTTCGAGCCCAAGCGCCGGAGCCATTTTTTTTGCTTTTTTCTGTGATTCAAGAGTAACTTTTCCCAAAATAAGGGAGTTCTGGAGCAAAATTATATTTTATCGAAAAATTGCAGAAACATCTGAAAGAGTTCCACTCCGCAAACAGCCGTTAAAAAAAGGTGCTGTTGCAAAACATCAGTTACTGATAATGTTTGCTCCACAGACCGGAACAACCACTTACTCCATGTTCAACGCCACGGGGGCATATTACACCCTCGAGCCGGTTGGCAGTCTGCGGGCGTTTTCGTTGTTTTGACACAGCCCGCTTGTATTGACCAGTGGCAAAAGTGCCCGCTAACTGAAACAGCCACCCACAGTGGACGAAGCAAGCCACCGGCGAAGGCGCTTCGCGCCGAGCGCGGTCGAACGTCGACACCGAAGTAACTCGCAGCTGCGACGAGCTGCGAGAACCGCAAAGAGAGGTTTGGCAGGTGCCGTCAGCCAACCACGCCGGGCAGACGCCACGGAAGTCAAGGTCATCACCAGCCAATGTCTATAAGACTTATAAGACTTATAAGACCTATAACCAGTTACCCATGGCAAAGCGAGCGCCAAGTTATCGCCCCTATCGTAAGTTTGCGGTGGGATCTCTCACACCCCAAAGTATGACCAATAACACCCCCCCTCAATACTGGTAAACGCTCTGATTTTGCATGAGTGTCCGGTGCGGTACTTTGTCGGACATGTCGGACAAGTCGGACAAGTCGGACTTTATTGGTGTGCCGCAGGTTTTATTTGAGTGCCTGCTTCATCTCTTGGGAAGAGTCGGAGGAAACATCTCTTTTAAGGAAACATGGGCCTCTGGCAGCCGCAGTTTCAGGTAGATCGCCAGAAAACGGACCGTGAAAACAAAGAGCGAGGTCAATGTGAAGTTCAGAAAGAATCCTGCTCCCGTAAGATCAATAAAATAATACAATACGCCCCCCAGCAAAGATGCTGTGGCATAAAAATCACTGCGCAGCACCACCGGGACCTCTCTGACCAGCACGTCACGGATGATACCACCCCCGATGGCGGTGATGACACCGCAAAGCAATATGCCGATGAAACTTATCTCATACGCCATGCCTTTTGCAGCACCGATGGCGGTAAAGACTCCAAGTCCCACAGCATCGCACAACTGGATGATGTTGCGGATCTTCATCCAGAACCGCACCGTGAAAAATATGACCAGTGCCATGGCGATGGAAACGCCGAGATAACAGCCGTTCTGGAGTGCCGCCACCGGGACCGCACCGAGAATGGCGTCACGGGTGATCCCGCCGCCCACACCGACACAGCAGGCAAGGACTGTCACGCCGAAAATATCCAACCTGCGGCGGACACCCTTGATCGCTCCCGTGGCGGCGAAAATGGCTGTACCGAAAAGGTCAAGGCATAAGATGATCTCTTTTTCCATAATATCACACTTTATCTCAAATCAGCCGTCCTGCATGGACTGTGACCGTGACGGGGGCGGTGAAACTTTCGCGGATGACGGCGTTGAAGTGGTCAAGAGTACAGTTTTTAAGACGGGCAGTCATGTTTTCCACAACATTGACATCCTCACCGTAAAAGAGGTCGAGCATGGTGAACTGGATCAGGGAATGGGATGACTCCGAAGCCCGTGCCAGACGGAAAAGCATGGCATCCCGTGCCATACAGAACTCTTCTTCTGTAAGTCCCTCTGCGGCAAGGCGTGCGATCTCTTCGTCAAAAGCCTTTTCCACATCAGCGATCTTTTCAGCTCTGGTCGCAGCAGAGAAGGCGAAGACGCCGGGGTGGAATCCCCCTGCCGCCTTGGTCCCCACGGAATAGGCAAGGCTCTGATCCTCCCTTATCCGCTGGAAAAGAGGTGAATTCATGCCGTTTTCTGCCAGATTGAGCATGTGGAAGAGATTGCCAACTTCTCCTTTAAGGGCAGGGATCTTCAACATCTTCATCACCACAGTCTGCTCCCTTTCAATGGGAAGCTCAATGACACTGGACTCATCCGGGAAACGGGGCGGCTCAGGCAGGGGCAGGGCGGAACTCTGCCAGTTGACAGCAGAATTGAGATATTCAGCTTTCTCAAGGGCGTTTTCTTTATCGATATCACCGGCAAATCCCATGACGGTATCGGGTGCGCTGAAAAGTTCGTTCCAGAACTTTCTTGCGCTTTCGGGGGTGAAATCACGGAGACTTTCCTGCGTGCCGTGTTCACCGCATCCGTAGGGATGATTGCCGAAAAGTGCCTGACATCCGGCGAGAAAGGCGGCTTTGGCAGGTTTCATCTTGCGGCGGCGCAACTTTTCGAGCTGCCTTGTCTTTTCCCGTTCAAAGGGGACAGGGGCAAACGCAGGTTCAGTCAGGATCTCCGTCATGACTTTGAAGGCTTCTGAAAAGTATTTGCGGGGGGCATTCATCTTGGCGATGAAGGTGTTCAACCCCGTATTGAAACTCACATCCATACCGTAGCGGTCGAGGGTCGCTGCAAGGCGGTTTTCGTTGCGTTTGCCGCATCCGCTGAGAAGCGTATGAGCGATACAGTGAGAAAGTCCCATGCGGTCCGCACTTTCGCGGATCGCTCCCCCCGGCAGAAGCAGGGCGAAACTTGCAAGCTCAATGGCATGATCGGAACAGGAGATCACCTGAACATTGGACCCGGTCGCAGCTGTGTCGATCTTGAGTTTCCGGACTGCCGCAGCTTTGTTGGAAACAGCCGCTTCAGGACGCTGCTTCACCATGAGGAAGTTGTTGGCATCAAGCATTTTCGCCGCAAGAACATTGACCTCTTCGAGTTCAAGTTTCTGCAGCGCTTCAAGGGCGGCTCCGGCGTATGCCGGGTCGGAGTTGAGCATGATGCCGTCCACCATGGCTGAGGCAATATGTGAAGGTGAACACATCTGGCGCAGCTGGTCGGCGTAACGCTGAGTTTTTTCACTGCGCAGTTCATTGGCTGAAATGGCGCCTGAGGCGACGGCTTCCAGTTCACGGCGCAGGGCGGACTCCAGTTTGTCAAGTTTGCGGGGCGTTGCCACAGCACTGATGAGAGGAACGCTGAAACCGCTGAAACTTTCGATGTCGGCATCGACGTTCAGGGCAATCTCTTTTTCCAGTTCCAGAGTCCGGACCAGCCGGGAACCGGTACTGCCGGCAAGAATGCCGGAAATCACTTCGGCGGCGACTGTTTCACGGGAGCTGATGGGAGGCAGAAGCAACCCCAGCTGGGAGACGGTGTCCGGAAACACTGTCTCAATGGAACGGGGGGCAAGAGATCCCCGGATCTCAGGCAGAGCGCTTTCAAAAAGGGCACCCATTTTCCAGTCACCCAGCAGATCCCCCAGCTTTTTGTAAAGCCAATCGGGATCCACCGCGCCCACCGCCACAAAGGAACAGCGGTTTGGGGTGTAGCGGCGTGCGTGATACTCTGCCGCCATGTCACGGGTGACGGTTGCGATAAGATCACGGTGTCCGATAATAGGGACTCTGGCAGGATGATCGCCGAAAAGGGCTTCAAAACCTGCGAGGAAAAGCCGGGTGCCGGGGGAGTCGAAATAAAGATCGCACTCTCTGAGGATCACATCCTTTTCTTCACAGAATCTTTTTTCAGGGAGTTCAGGGGAGCGGACCATGGAACTCAAAAGCTCCACGGCAACTTCTTTCTGGAACTCCGGAACTGTCAGGTAGTATACGGTACGGTCATAACTTGTGTAGGCGTTGATGGAGCCGCCCGCACGCTCGATTTTTTCACTTCCGCTGCGTTCCGGGAACCCGGCGCATCCTTGAAAAAGCATGTGTTCCAGAAAATGCGAAAGGCCGCACCCCAGATGTTCCCCCTCGTGGATGCTGCCGGTCCGGACAGCACATTGCAGTTCCAGAGAGGCACTGCCGGGCATGGGGAGGACGTGAAGCGTCAAACCGTTGGGATAGGTGTAAGAGCAGATGTTGGAAAACAGTTTCATTTTACAAACTCCTTTATTCAGAGTCCAGACGGGGAAGTCGGGTGATTTTTTTGTAAACGGGCGGTTCCTGTTCCCAGGAGAATTTGATGTTGAAATCCTCCGGAGAATCATCAGGAGAGGCTGAAAGCAGCTTGACACTGATGAGCAGATAGACTACTTCGCCCACGTTGCGGGCATTGAGCAGCCCGAAGCGGCGCAGGACTTGAGGTGCAACCACTCCGTATTGGGAAAAGGCATATTCTCTGACCCCTTCCAGCAGTTCAGCGGCACTCACATGGCGGTGGGACTCCAGCTTGCCGATGGTATAGGCGACGGCGTCGGAAATGAACTGGTAGCTTTCCACGGAATAATTGGGGTAAGTTAAATGCAACTGTGCAGTTGCTTTGGCGAGTTCAGGATCAACATTCATCTTATTTTCGGACCGTTTTTTGTTGCTTGCCCCGCAGAAGTGAAGCGGGGTCTGTTGAGAGATTGTCTGCCAGTACCCTTATGGCTTCAAGGGTCCGGCTGAGTTGCTGCATGGTGTCGTCGATCTCTTTGCGGCTGTCGGAGACCTCATTCAGAGTCCGTCTGAAGTCTGAGGCGGTTTCAGGGATCTTTGCCTGTTCCATAACAAGGGCGAGGGCATTTTGCAGCTCCCGCAAGGCAGAAAGATTCTGTTCAAGGCTCTTGACCACCCCCTGGATGCGGGATTCGCTCAAGACGGTGGAAATGGCTCTGGTGCTGACCTCAAGATTTTCTGCGGTGTCATTGATCCTGGCGATGGTGGACCGGATCTCCTGAGAGTTAAGGAGTTGTCCCATACCGGTCAGGGCGCTTTCGAGCTGTTCCGAGATCCGCTCAAAACGGATCCTTGAAAGGCGGTCCACGGCGAGCGTGAGGGTGCCGACGATATCTTTCATCTGAGAGTTGACCGCAGGGATGTAGTGGATCCCCTTGGGACCGGTAAAACGGGGCTGGGCGGCAATGGGGGCGCCGGGTCTGGCAAAATAATCGAAATCAATATACTTCATGCCGGTTATTCCCACCATTTCAAGGCGTGCCCGGAGTCCTTTTTCTTTGATCTCAGACCTGAAAAAATGGCTGAAATCATCCATGGAAAAGCGATGTTTGGGGCGTTCCGAGGCAAAACATGCGGGGTCGATTTCCATATCGATCTGGATGATATTTTCTTTGACGAGGATGTAGATCCCCGTGACTGTGCCGATAGGGACTCCTCGGTATTTCACTGCGGAACCGCGGCTCAACCCCTGAACAGATTCAGAAAAACCTGTTCTCACGATCACTTTTTCTGTAAAAATATCTGAAAGTCCCAGAAAGAAAAGCATCGTCAGAAGCAATGCCACTCCCAAAAGGATGAAAAGACCTGTCAGAAACTCTTTTTGCTTGTTTTTATCCATAATGTCAGCAACTCCTTTTTAAGCCGTCACGATTGAGAAATCTGCGGACAAATCCATTTTCAGAATGATCTTTCAAATAGCGCGGATCACCTTCGGCGACGATCGTTTTTTCAGCCTTGTCGATGAGGATGACACGGTCGGTCACAGAGAAAATACTGTCAAGCTCATGGGTGACGATGACCACACTCACACCCAGCTGATCCCGCATCGAAAGAATAAGTTTGTCCAGATCTGCCGCCGCCAGTGGGTCGAGTCCTGCGGAGGGTTCGTCAAAGAAAAGCAGTGCAGGTTCAAGGGCAATGGCACGGGCAAGTCCCGCCCGTTTGCGCATACCGCCTGAAAGTTCACCGGGCAGGAATCCTCCGAACTCCCCGAGATCCACAAGTTTCAGTTTTTCCCGGACGATAAAATCGATTTCCTCTCTGCTTTTGTTCGTGTGGAGTTCAAGAGGAAGTGCCACATTTTCCGCAACGGTCATGGAGCCGAAAAGCGCGCCCCCCTGATAGGTG
>JAZONY010000130.1:0-35518 GCA_045654705.1 Victivallaceae bacterium | reverse complement strand
GATTTTGAGCAAAAATTGGAGGAATACATTTGCTATTTTAACAATGGAAGAGTATCTTTAATATTGGACGGAATGAGTCCGGTAGAATATCGGACCCATTCTTCGTAAATTAATCGTCCAACTTTTGGGGGTCACATCATTTGAGGAAAGGTCTTTTTCCCCCGCCCCAAACCCCACCCCCTTTTCCCAAACCTTTTTCAGCACAACACTTTTGCAATTTTTGCAAAAGTATTGTGCCGTTTAAAAGTTTTAAGAAAATATAAATCTCCCCATGTCGGGAACATAGCCCTTGTAAAAAGGAAGAGTTGTTGTATATTAAACTTCTGACAACAATTTACATGAGGTTTTCAGACTATGCATGACCAACGTTCATTTTTCGGCAGCATGATCCAGGAACATGCTGTGCGCCGCATCCGCGCCCTCAATGAAGCACGCACCGCTCGTATCAATGCTTTGCAGACCCGTGAAGATGCCGAAGCCTATGTGGCTGAAGTCCGCGCAAAAGTGCGCCGCTGCTTCAAACTTTCAGAGGAGCGTTCCGTCCCTGTTTCCGAACTCTGCGGCACCATCGAAAGAGAGAAGTTCCGCATCGAAAAGATCATCTATTACAGCCGTGAACGCTTTGCCGTCACCGCCAATCTGTATCTGCCCAACACGCTGGGGAAACATCCGGGCGTCCTCTTTCTCTGCGGACACAGTGCCAACGGCAAAGCCGCCGAAGCCTATCAGTCCGGCGCCCAGAATCTGGCGCTTCAAGGCTATGTGGTGCTGATCATCGACCCCATTTCCCAGGGCGAAAGGTGGCAGTTTGTGGATGTTCCCCACGCTCAGGGCATCAACGGTCAGTGCTGCTGCGAACACTCCATGCTGGGCAGGGGGCTGCGCCTTTGCGGAGATTATTTCGGGTCGTGGCGTGTCCACGATGTGCTGAAAGGTCTGGACTATCTTCTGTCACGCAGTGAAGTCGATCCCTCACGCATCGGTGTCACCGGCAACTCCGGCGGCGGCACCCTGACCAGTTTCGTCCACGCCCTCGATGAACGCTTCACCATGGCGGCGCCCAGCTGCTACATCACCAGCTGGCGGCGGAACATCGAAAATGAGTTCGGTCCCGATGTGGAGCAGATCCCCCCCCATATTCTGGAACAGGGGTGCGAAATGGGGGACCTCATTCTCGCTCAAGCTCCCCGTCCCGTCCTGCTTCTGGGGCAGAAAAACGACTTCTTCGACCACAGAGGACTTATTGAAACCTGGACGCTCGCCCGCAAAGTCTACAAACTGCTGGGAGCTGAAGAAAACTTGCAGTACTTCGTCGGACCCACCACCCACGGTTACACCATCCACAACCGTGAGGCGATGTACAAATTTTTTGCCGCCCACGCCGGGATGAGCTGCGACACCACGGAATCCGATGCCACAGAGATTTTCAGCGATGCGGAACTCAAATGCACCCTCACAGGACAGCTTATTACAAGCCGTAAAGAGCTTGCCACTGTTTCTGAACTCGTTTCCGCCGAAGCTGACCGGCTCACTGCACAATGGCAGACGCTCCCCCTTCCCGAACTCAAAGAAAAGATCCGTCAGGAAATGAAACTGCCTCAGGAGATCGGTGTTCCCTATTCCCGGACTCTGCGTCCCTTTTACACAAGTTCCATTTACGGCGAAAGGATCACCCTTTCCCGTTTCGGTCTTGAAAGTGAAGAGGGGATCCTCACCACCTTGAAGCTCAATCGGGACAACCATTACTTCTACTTCCCCGAACTGGAAAAGCTGACACTCTACCTGCCCCACCTTGACGCCGGAAGCGAAGTCCTCAAGCTGGACCGGGATCCCGAAGAGTTTATTGCCGGATTCGATTACCGCAACACCGGTGAATCCCTGACCCTGACCGGCGTTCCGGGGGATGAGTACAGAAAATTCTGCTCCACCTACAATCAGGAGTACCACTACGACAGCATCGAACTGATGTTCGGTTCATCCATGCTGGCGCGGCGTGTCTTTGACACATTGCGTGCCATTGAGTTCGTCAAGGCAAACGGCGTGAAACATCTGCACCTTGCGGCAAGGGGACTTGGATGTTTCCCCGCCATTTTTGCAGCTCTCCTTTCGGAAAAGGTGGAAAGCCTCACTTTGTACGATGCCCCTGACTCCTATCTGAACATGGCGAAAAAACGGATCACCCGCTGGCCTCAGTCCTGTATGCTCCCCGGTATCCTCACTTTCACCGATTTGCCGGAGCTTTACGAAGCACTCCGCTCGGAAAAAGAGTTGAACATCGTCAACACCGTCAGAGAACCTGTCCCCGAAGTCTGAAATCCATGCTCACTTCCCGGACTCAGGAAGAAAGGCGGAAACGCCCAATCCCGCAGCGGCGGCAAGCTGGGCGGCAGCTTTGCTGAATTCAACCTGCGAAACGCATAAGCGGGTCCGGGCTTCGATGAGGATCGCCTGAGCTTCATTCAGCCGGGTTATGGTTTCCCTGCCGTTGTTGTATTCGCTGAAAACCAGATCCCGCTGTTCCCGGACCCATTCAGCCATGCTCTCATAGAGTCCGATCTGATAACGGGAGTTCCGGCAGTTGGCGTGGGCATCACGGACTTCGGCGGCGACCTCAAGGAATTTGGCAAAAAGTTCCCTGCCTGCGGCCTTTTCAAGAGCCTGCATTTTCCGGATGCTGTTGAAACTGTCAAAGCCCCGGAAAAGGTTCCACTGTGCTTCCGCCCCATAGGTAAAAAGAGTCTGGATACTGCGGGAAGTGGAAACACGGTACCCGCCGTATGAAGCGTTCCAGGTGTTGAACCCCAGCTCCGAAAAAAGGCGCAGCTCCGGGAAGAAAGCGGAAAAACTTTTCTGCTTCTGCCGCCGGGCGATCTCCCAGGCGATCTTTCCGGCTTTCAGGTCGGGACGGCAGGAAACGGCAAGGTCGAGATAGTACGCCTCATCGAAAAGGTGCGGCAGGGACTCCCGGGAATTTTTTTCAAGTTCCACCTCCTCAGGGGGCGTGCGCCAATCGTATCCCATGAGGGCGGCGAGGGCGTGAAACGCCACCTGACGGCGGTAACGGGCGTTGCTGATACGGCTTTTGGCACGGGCGGCAAGGATCTTGAAGTTGAGGATGGAGGCCTTGGAAACATGACCGTTGCGGAACCGTTCCTCCTCCTGCGCAAGAGCCATATTCTGAAAGGCGAGATCCTCCTCAAAGATCAATATCTCCTCCCCCGCAAGATACATGTCGTAATAGGCGTAAGCCACCGCCCGTTCCAGAAGCCGTATGACATTTTTTCTGACGGCACGGCTCCGGCTGAAATTTTCATGGGCGATGATGGCGTTCAGTTCACGGGCGAATCCGTCAAAGAGCAGCCAGCTTGCCTGCAAAGCACCATCGTTCACGAGATGATCGTTTCTTTTCATCACCCCCACGGGGGGATTTTTCAAATCACTGCCCCGGGAGAGGGTATGGGAAAGGGTGTAGCGCAGATTTATTTCAGGAGCATAAGCCGAAAGTGCCTGCAAATAGCCGTAACGGGCAGCTGAAACAGACTGCGCCGCCGCCAGATTGGTGGGATTGTTGAAACAAGCTGTCTCTATGGCTTTCCGCAATGAAAGTTTTTTCCCTTTCAAGAGTTGGAATGTTTTCCTTTCAGGGAAAGCGGCTTTAAAATCCGCCGGAGTGTCAAGAACAGGCATTTTCATACATCCCCCCAAGAGCATGAGAGCGAGACAACACCCTGAAAGTCCGGAAAAGAAAGTTTTTATTTCCACAGAAAAAGCTCCCAGAAAAATTGTCTGAAAGGACGGGAGGGGATATCCAGCTCCACATAGGCACTGCCGCCGAAATGCAGATGCAGACGGCGGTCGGGGTCGAGGATCTTGATCTGCACCGGATATCTCTGAGGCAGCATGAACCATTCGTTCTCTTTTTTCACGTCGGCGACACCGGTGCGGGGAGAACTCAAACGCCGTTCCGTTCCCCAGCCGATGCCGCAGACTTCGCCCCGGTACTCCCGGTCGGGGTACTGCCTGCGCCCTATACGGGCGCGAACACCGTTCCGGATCTCCGACAGTTCGCTTTCCTTGAAATTCGCCTGAACAAACCACTGCGAAGCGTCGATGAAGGCAAAGAGGATATCCCCCGGCTTGTAAAATCCTCCGGGTGAAATGGTCATATTGACCACATATCCGTCGCTCAAAGCCTTTACAGTGGTCTGGCTGCACCATATTTTTTCAAGTGCCAGTGCGGCATTTGTTTTCCTGATCTGCGCCTGCACGCCGGAACACTCATGTTTCAGGGCATCGGCGTTGTGTTCAGCCGCCGCCAGAGTTGCGAGGGCGACTTTGAGATTTCTTCTCTGGTCCACCAGATAATCTTCTGAAACGGCGGCAGAGCGGAACATCTTTTCGGCACGGGAGGCGAAATAACGGAATTTTTCCACATCGGCACGGTATGTTTTGATCTCTTCAAGGGCGCGGTGCCACCTGGCTTCACATGCTTTCAGCTTTGCGTTGAGGGATTCCATTTCCTTTTCCAGAGCTTCGGCTTTGAGCTGATAGGGGGGCGCAAAGACGGAAAAAAGGGGCGTTCCTCTGGTGACGAACTGGTTGTTCCTCACATGGATATGGGTGATATATCCTGCGGTCCACGGAGAAACAGGCCGGGTGTTGGCAAAGACGAAAGCGTTTCCGGTAAAGGGTTTGAGATGCCAGACGAGCCAGTAGACGGCACAAAAAATCAGGATGCCTGACAACAGAATAAAGGGGAAATATTTCCTGAAAAAACTCATAAAGAAGCACTCCTTTTTTCATATCGTCCCCCGTACGAAAAGCAAAGTTCAATCAATGCCCCGATCAAAGTGGCGACGGAACGGGAAAAAAAGCTCTCCCAGAAATCGAAACGCTGATATGTCCCCGACATCAGATCCGTAAAGAGTGTCACCGTCATCATGAAGATCATGGAAAATATAAAAAAATCCCCCCGGCTGTAAAGAACGTAAAAAGCTGTCGCCCCGATAAAGGGGAGCAGCCATATAAAACGCTGGTCGATACGGTAAAAAGTACTGAGGAGCAAGCCCCCCAGAATGATCCCCAGAGGCACGGCAAAGATCCGCTGCAGCGCAAGTTTCGTTCCGGAGTCCCGGGGGGTTTTGTTCATATTGATAAAGAGTATCGTCAGCATGATCCACGCCCCCTGACTCAGCTGCAGCAGAAGTGAAACAACTCCCCCTGTGCCGAGTTCAGCGGCAATCAGCAACGCCTGCCGGGGTGAACTCCCCGCCCTCTGCGGGAGGGACGTTTTCCTTTCCCGGCTGCTGTCAAAAGCGGTAACAGCCAATATGATGAGGGCTCCGGCAAAGATATCTGCACATCTGCCTGCGGCGGCATCGAAGCCCGGGGGAGCAAAAGTCGCCAGAAATCCTGTCAGCATCACGATACATGCGGCACGGGAGTCCGGAAGTGTCCGGAATGTGAACCACCCCGCAGCCGTCGGGATCAGAAGCTGAAAATACGCCTCCCCCACTGACAGCGAAATCAGAAATTGTACCGTCCCCCCGTAAAGCGCCCAGAGCAAAGTTTTGACGACACGCTTTCTGAAAGAGGGTTCATCCCCCAGCAGAGCCGCACCGAGACAGGTAAAGACGATCATCAGAAAATTGGCATCCGGCACTCTTACGATGCTCCAGAGTGCCGCCATAAGCAAACATCCTGAAAGCAAAACAGCAGTACGATCCAGCGCAGAAAACATAAAAAACACTCCTCCCATCGGTCAACACACGCCTATATTGATATTTATATGACGATTTGCATTTTTTTCAATAAAAATTTTGGAAAACATTTGCAGTATCACACCTTGTCTTGAAAAAGCTCCCCCTGAGATGTATATTAAAGGAATTTGTTTCCCTTTTGAAAGAAAATGTAAAATGCTTACATCAACTCTGTTGAAATTGACACTCCCCGGTTACGGCGGGGAACTGGACTCCCGTGCCCGCATCCGCTGCGGGATCATCAGCGGCGTTACCGGGATCATCTGCAATGTTCTGCTGATCCTGGTCAAGATCGTTCTGGCTGTAATGACCGGCAGTATCGCCATCGCCGCCGAAGCTCTCAACAATCTTTCGGATGCCGGTTCCGGTGTCATCACCGTTGCGGGGTTCCACCTCGCCGCCCAGCCCCCCGATGCGGAGCATCCTTTCGGACACGGCCGCACGGAGTATGTGGCAGGCATCATCGTTGCCCTGCTGGTCATGGTGCTGGGGGTGAACTTTCTCAAAGATGCGGCAATGTCCCTTATCCACCCCTCTGCGGTCAAAGCCACGCCCCTGACCATCTGCCTTCTCGGCGCGACCATGCTGGTCAAGTGCTGGATGTTTTTCTTTTACCGGCATATCGGGAATCTTATCAATTCAAGCGTTGTCCGCGCCGCCGCCTGGGACAGTCTGAGCGACTGTCTCGGAACGCTCGTTGTGACGGGTTCCCTCATAGCTTCCTTTTACACCACATTCCCCGTGGATGGAGTCGCAGGTATCGTCGTGGCACTGATGATTTTGTGGGCAGGGGGAAAGATCCTGAAAGAGACCGTCAGCAAACTTCTGGGGGAATCCCCCGACCTTGAGCTGGTGCAGAAGATCAAAGAGACCATTCTCAGTTCCCCCGGCATCGACGGTGTCCACGACATCATCGTCCACAACTACGGCGAAAACGCCCACTTTGTCACCGCCCATGCGGAAATCTCTTCCACAGGGGACCGTGCCTCCGCCCATGACATCCTTGAAAACGCCGAGGTCCTTGTGGCAAAGAAACTTTCTCTGCATCTGCTGCTCCACGGCGATCCCCATGACAAAAAACATCCTGAGATCATCTATTGGCGGAGCCGTCTCGAAAACGCCGTCGCCGCTTTCGACAGTGAGATGAAGGTCTACGACTTCAAGCTGGTCAAAAAGGAGGACGGCACAGTTTCGGCTCTGGATTTCCATTTGCTCATTCCCCGCAGATATCCCCATCCGGAAGAGTTGATCAAAGCCCAGCTTACAGAAAAAATGCACTCTTACAGCCATGAGATCGCTCTTGAGATCCGCTTCGTCAAAAGTTTTGTCTGACAAATTCTCCGGAAAAAGTTTTTTGGAACTTGAAAAAGAGTTCAGATGATGCTAATTTACCTGCAAGTCTATTATCAGGACAGCTGAATCAGCTTTGTAAAAAGATAAACTGAAAGGCAATTTCATTATGCATAATCACCGTTCCATTTACGGTAATATGGTCCAGGAATATGCGGTCAGCCGCATCCGGGAACTGAACGAAAAACGCACCGCACGCATCAATGCTCTGCAAAGCTGCGAAGATGCACAGAAATATGTTGACGAAGTCCGTTCTAAAGTTCAGAGCTGCTTCCCCATGCCCGCTGACAGAAGCGTTCCTGTTTCAGAACTCTGCGGAACTGTCGAAAGAGAGAGATTCACCATCGAAAAAATCATCTATTTCAGCCGTGAAAAGTTCCCCGTCACCGCCAATTTGTACCTGCCCAAATCAGAGGGCAAACACCCCGCAGTCCTCTTTGTCTGCGGACACAGCAGCGACGGAAAATCTTGCGAAACCTATCAGCGGGGCGCACAGAATCTGGTTCTCAACGGTTATGTTGTCCTCCTGATCGACCCCATCAGTCAGGGGGAACGGGGACAGTTTCTGGATGTGCCTTACGCTCAGGGCATCAGCGGTCTCTGCACCAGTGAACACACCATGCAGGGCAAACAGCTGCGTCTCTGCGGCGATTATCTGGGGGCATGGCGCACCTATGATGCTTTGAGGGGTCTGGACTATCTGCTTTCACGCCCTGAAGTCGATCCTGCCCGTGTGGGTATCACGGGGAACTCCGGCGGCGGGACCATGACCACCTTTGTTCAGGCTCTTGACAGCCGCTTCACCATGGCAGCGCCCAGCTGCTACGTCACCAGCTGGCAGCGGAACATTGAAAACGAACTTGTCGCCGATGCGGAACAGCTTCCTCCGGGTATTCTCGGCAAGGGGTGCGAAATGGGGGATTTCATTCTGAGTTACGCTCCCCGTCCCATACTGCTTCTGGGACAGAAAAATGACTTTTTCGATGCCAGAGGCTTGAAAGAGACCTACGAAAATGCCCGCAAAGTCTACAAACTTCTGGGTGCGGAAGAAAATTTGCAGTTTTTCATCGGTCCCACCGACCACGGCTACTCCATTGAAAACCGTGAAGCCATGTACGGATTTTTCAATCAGCACGCAGCTCCTGAAAATGCTTCTGCCAAAGAATCAGAAGCCATCGAAGTCATTTCAGCAAAAGAACTCAACTGTTCTGAAACAGGACAGATCATGAACTGCGGCAAAGATTTTGTCACGCTCCACCATATCCTCGAAAAAGAGGCTCTGCGCCTGACGGAAGAACGGCAGAAACTTTCACCTGCCCAACTCAAAGCCGCCCTCGCAGAAGCCTTGCAGCTGCCTGAAAAGATCGAACTGCCCTATGTCCGTCATCTGCCCCCCATCGGATGTCCCTCCGTCATGAAGGAGCGTTCTGTTTTCTCCCGCTTCGCCCTTGAGGGTGAAAAAGGCATCTTCACCACCTTGAAGATCAACGCCGACCGCGCCTGGCGGCACTTCCCCCAACTGGAACAGCTCACCATCTACCTGCCCCATCTGGACGGCGCAAGTGAGATCCTCAAATACGACCGCCCCGCCGGAACGCTCATGGCGGCACTGGATTACCGCAATATCGGTGAATCTCTCGCTCTCACAAGCACTTTCGGCAGCGAATACCGCAAGTTCTGCACGGTCCACAATCAGGACTACCATTATGACAGTATCGAACTCATGTTCGGCTCATCCATGGCGGCACGCCGTGTGCTGGATATCCTCCGCGCCATTGAATTTGTAACTGCCAACGGGGTGAAGGAACTTCATCTTGTCTGCCGCGGACAGGGAGCGATCCCCGGCGCACTTGCGGCACTTCTTTCGGATAAAGTCTCAAGCATCACGCTCCACGATGCGCCGGAGTCCTGCTTGAGCATGGTGCGCAAACGGATCACCTGGTGGCCCCAGTCCGCCATGGTCCCCGGCTTGCTGAAGTTCACCGATCTCCCTGAGATCTATGAAGTTCTGAAAGCTGAAAAAGCCCTCAATATCGTCAATTTCGTCAATGAACCCGTTCCTGAAGTGTAAGGAGTTTTTTTCCATGAACGATTCCATCAGACTTCCCAAACCTTTCTTTGTTTCCATCATCCCCCATTTTCCCGGGGAAGAGGCCTATCTTGCCCGATTGATCAAAGACAGATACAAACAAACCGGCATCGAAAAGTATGCCATGTCTTTCCCCCTTCATCCCCAAGGGGATGATATCTATGACAAAGTGAAGATCCAGAAAGAGACCTTCCGCAGGCTCAAAGCACTCCTTGCCGACGAAAAGGGGATCGCTCTCGGCATCCTTTTCCAGACCACTCTGGGCCACGGCGGCTACTGGAACCTTGCCCCCCAGTGCGGTATCGAAGCCGACAAGATCATCAAAGCCGACGGCACGGAAACACACCGCTGCTGCCCTCTGGATGAACGGTTCCTCGACTACATCAGAAAGTGTGTCACCACCTTGTGCGAAGAAGGTCCCGCCTTTACCCTCGGCGACGACGATATGCGCATGTTTGACGGCACTTGCTACTGCGACCGCCATGTGAAGATGATCTCTGAAATGATGGGCAAAGCGTACACCCGTGAAGAGCTTGCCGCAGAAATCGCCAACGCCGCTCCCCACGCCCCTGTCCTCACCGCCTTTGAAAACGCCCAGATCAAAGCCATGGAAAAACTTTCTGTTGCCATGCGTGAAGCCATCGACTCGGTGGACCCCGCCATCAGCTGCGGCTGCTGTATCGTTTCCACCCGTTACGATTACGCCGAAATGGAAACCCGTGTCCTCGCCGGCAATACCGCCCCCTTCCTGCGCATCAGCAACGCCCTCTATCTGGAAAGTTCCGCCAAAGATGAAACATGGCGCAACTCCGCCACCGGATTTCAGGTGGTGAACGCCCGCAAATGGGGATTCACACTTCTGGATGAATCCGATACCTGTCCCCACAACCGTTACAGCAAAACCGCACGCACCATGCATTTGCACATCACAAGCGGACTCCTTGCAGGACTTGACGGCGGCAAACTCTGGCTGGATCAGGGGGCGTATCCTCTGCGTGAAGTTTCCCATCCTTATGAAAAGATCCTCGGTGAAAACCAGTATTTCTACCGCCAGATCCTCAACATCAGCAAAACCTGGACCCCCGCAGGTGCTGTCATCCATGTCCCCGCACTGGAGCGTGAACCCCACCCCGAAAAGGGGATGACCTTTACCCACTGCGGAGACTGGAACTACTGCTGTTTCGGCAAGATGGGATACCCTGTCCACTTTGAGGAAACCACTTTCAAAGGCGGCATCTCTCTTTTGAGCGGCGCACAGATCGACTATTACACCGACGATGAACTGCACGCCATGCTTTCAGGAGCCGCCCTCATCGACGGTCCCGCCGCCGTGAAACTCACAGAAAGAGGCTTTGCCGGTATGATGGGTGCTGAAGCGGTCAACACGCCCCCCAAAGGCAACGGGGAAATTCTGAAAAGCTGCGGCACAAAGATGGGATTCCTCGCCGCCAACGCCACCCCCACACTGAAAGCACTCCCCGGTGCGGAAGTCCTGAGCGAAGTGTACTTCTGCCAGTACAAAGGGGATGAAGTGCGCACCACCATGCCCGGAAGCACCTTCTTCACCAACGCCGCAGGGGGCAAAGTGATCGTGAGTGCCATGAATATCAAAGAGTGGCACTACATGCACGTCCTCAATCCCGGCAGAAAGATCCAGTACACCCAGTTCCTCAACCGTCTCGGCGGTGTTCCCTGTTACATCCCCGAACTTCAGGATGCCCGCATCAGCTGCGGCACCCTGCCTGACGGCAGCATGGTCTGTGCGCTTTTCAACTACTCCTACGACCCCCTCAAGGTCTCTCTGGTCTGCGAAAAAGTGCCTTCTGCCATGAAACGCCTCACCTCTTACGGTTTGTGGGAGGATATCGCATTCCAGTACAAAAACGGTGTTCTTGAAACCGCATTGGTCCAGGAACCTGCCGTCGTCGGCGTTTACAAACTTGAATATTGATCACGGAAATATAAAACCATGAGCGAAGAAAAAATCAAAATCAACCCCTGGGAAGGTATCGCCGGAGCCAACCCCTCTTTTGCCGACCGCCGTTACTTTGAAACAGAATACGGCATCTTCCCCTATGCCGCACGGATCCCTGCCAGTCAGGAGGAACACCGTGCCATGCGTGACTCGGTCATCCGCAGGATGCGCCTGAGCGCAGGACTTCTCCCCCAAGTGGAGTTCCCCCCTCTGGAACCCAAAGTCACCAATCCCCGCAACATCGACGGCGTGACCATCAGTGATGTTGAGATCCGGACACTCCCCGGACTGCGGCTCACCGGCAACTTTTTCACCCCTGAAAAGTTCACCGGCAAGCTCCCCGCCATCCTCTGTCCCCACGGACACTGGGCCAAGGGCAGAGTCGATCACAAACCCACAGGCGGCGTCATCATGCGCTGTATGGAGCTTGCCCGTCTCGGATTTGCCGTCTTTGCCTACGATATGATCGGCTACAACGACAACAACGACATGCCCCACTCCTGGAAACAGAAAGAAGAACGCCTCGAAGCCTACTTCAACGGCGTTTCCCCCTTCGGACTCCAGACTGCCAACAGTATGCGTGCGGTGGACTTCATCGCCTCCCATCCGGCTGTGGATCCCTCACGCATCGGCTGTACCGGTGCTTCAGGCGGCGGTTCCCAGACCTGGTTCATCGGCGCCCTTGATCCCCGTGTCAAGGTGGTCTGCCCGGTGTGTATGCTCTCTCTGCACTTCATGGGGGGCTGCACCTGCGAAGAAGGTCCTCTGCTCCGCACCCGGGGCTTGACCAGTTTCGACATCGTTGCCGCCATTGCCCCCCGTCCCATACTGCTCCCCGGCGTCACCGGAGACTGGACCAATCTCAATCCCGATTACGAAGTCCCCAAACTCAAAGAGATCTACAAGCTCTACCACGCCGAAGACAATGTGGAAAGTTTCTTTTACGATGACTGCCACAACTACAATCAGCGGACCCGTCAGCATGTTTACGCCTGGTTCGTCCGCCAGCTTCAGGGCAGAGATGCCGGTGAGATCATCGAAGAAAGCACCGACAAAGTCCCCGCCCCCGAACAGCTCTGGTTCGGCGGCGTAAAGCCTGCTGAACCCACCGCAGAAAGTTTCAAAAACTCTTACGAACAGCTCAAAAAGGTCTACACCGCAAATGCTTTTGACTGGGGAAATGACTTCACACTCTGGCAGAACGAGCGTTGCGACATCCTGCGCCAGATGCTCGAAAGCGACAAACCCACAGCGGATGTGGTACCCCGTGTCACCTACGGCAACTGGCATCTCCCCGAAGGCGAAGTGTGGACCATGGTGGTCTCACGCCGGGGTATGGGGGATGCCATCAACACCTTCCGTCTGCGCCCCGCCGGGTTCATGGAGTGCAGCAACGCCCTGCTCTACCCTGTGGAAACCTTGTGTATGGACTACTTCAACGAGGGACCCAAATCCGCAGAAACGGCAGAACTTTTCAAGCTCAGCGCCCACTCCTATCTGATAGAACTTTTCGGATCAGGCGCCACAGCTCCCCATGCGGTCAACCCTGCCAGAAACGACGACGATCCTCTGGATACCGCCTGCAACGACTCCTATTTCTGCATGAGAGTTCAGGATATCATCACCTCTTATGTCATGGTCAAAGAACGCCATTACAAAAAGGTGACACTTGCAGGTATCGCCGCCAATGCCCCTGCGGTCCTCGCCGCGGCGGCACTTCTGGGATGTCCTGCGGTCATCGACCTGACAGGCGTGGATGAAAGCTGCTGGAAAGATAAACTCAACTATCAGGCCCTCATGGGGAAACTCGGCGGCGTGAAAGGTCTTGCGCTCCTCAACGTGCGGCGCAACGTCACTTTCTGCGGCGTTTCAGGCGAACTGAAAGAAGCACTTCTTGCTCAGGGCGCCAACATCTCTGACAAATCTCTCATGGAACTTCTCAAATGAATTTGCCCCAAATCTTTCTCAATGCCATTCTGGCAGGACTTTTCATCGGCATTGCGGGAACTGTCTGCATGGCGGTCCCCGATCCCGTCACGGGAGCATTCCTCTTCGGGTTCGGACTGCTGACCATTGTCAGTTACGGCTTCAAACTCTACACCGGAGCCATCGGCTATCTGGCAATTCAGGGGCGCAACACCCCCCGTTATCTGCTGGAACTCCTTCTCATCTGGCTGGGGAACCTTGCCGGATGTTTCGCCGTGGGAACTCTCGTGCGTCAGACCCGCAGTTTTCCCGCCTTTGCCGAAAGGGTCACTGCCGTCTGCGCCGCCAAGGCGGGGGATTCCCTCACCAGCTGGCTGATCCTCTCCTTTTTCTGCGGTATCCTCATGTATGTTGCCGTTGAGACCTTCAAGCGCAAAGAGGAACTCCCTCCCCTTGTCCGGGTGGCGGTCCTTTTCCTCTGCGTGGCGATCTTTATTTTAAGCGGATTTGAACACTGTATCGCCAACATGTACTACTTTTCCGCCGCCGACGCCTGGAGCTGGAAAGCGCTGGGCGCCATCGGGGTCATGACACTCGGCAACTCTCTTGGCGGTATGCTGCTGCCCTTTGCAGGACATGTAAAAAAAGCATGAGTTCCTACGACACAGCTTTCGACGCCCTGACCGGAAAAGTCAGGGCGCTCCTCCTCAACTCCGGTGCGGGCCATGACTACGATCACACATTGCGGGTGATGCAGAACGCCATGGAGCTTCTTCCGGAAGTTCCCGGTGCCGATGGGGAAATACTCCGTTTCGCCGCCCTGCTCCACGACTGCGCCCGCCCCGAGGAACACGCTTCAAAGGGCAAAGTCTGCCACGCCGAAAGAGGGGCAGCCCTTGCCCTTGAACTTATGGCTGAGGAACAACTCCCTCTCTCTTTCTCTCAAGCCGTGGCTCACGCCGTCCGCTGCCACCGTTACCGGGACGGCATCGTGCCGGACACACCGGAAGGGAAACTTCTCTTTGATGCCGACAAACTGGATTCCCTGGGGGCTGTGGGACTGGGCAGAGCGTTCCTCTTTGCCGGAGCCTGCGGCGCAAGGGTCCACAACACCGAAGCCGAAGCTCTTTCCAACGCCGCCTACGGTCCGGAGGATACAGCTTACAGGGAATATCTGGTCAAACTCCGCTATCTCCCCGGAGCCATGCTCACTTCCGCCGGACGCAAACGGGCGCAGGAACGGCTCAAGTTCATGGAAGAATTTTTCGACCGCCTGAATCATGAGGTTTACGGCTGATAAATGCAGGATTCTGAGGTTCGCCTGACGGCAAATCTTCCCATGCGGTGAATAACGCTATTGAAAAAATCCCTTTCTTCAAGTATATTATGGAAAAGGTAATATTTTTTAACTGCGGAGAGATAAATTTATGAAGCGGGTCCTTTCTGTTCAGGATATTTCATGTCTGGGCAAATGTTCTTTGACTGTGGCTCTGCCTGTCATATCGGCGGCAGGGATCGAGGCAGCCATTCTGCCGACGGCGGTCCTTTCTGTTCACACCTGGTTCAAATCCTTCACCTTCCACGACCTGACCGATGAGATCGCCCCCATCTGCCGGAACTGGCAGGAACAGGGGTTCACCTTTGACGGTATTTCCACCGGATATCTCGGTTCCTACCGTCAGATGGAGCTTGTGGAGGAGTGTTTCACCATGTTCGACCGCCCCGGCATGTTGAAGCTGGTGGACCCCGTCCTGGGAGACGGGGGGAAATACTATGTGGGTTTCGACAACAAATTCGCCAAACGCATGGGGCAGCTCTGCGGCAGGGCGGATGTGATCGTCCCCAATCTGACCGAAGCCGCTTTCATGCTGGGCGAAGATTATATCGAAAGAGGCTACGACGAAAAATATATCAGAGAACTGCTCAAACGCCTCTCGGATCTGGGATGTCCCAATGTGGTCCTCACCGGAGTCTCCTTTGAAAAGGGCAAATACGGTGTCGCCGCCTGGAATGCGGAAAAAGAGGAGTTCCTCACCTGTTTCGGTGAAGAACAGCCCGGTTCATTCCACGGCACAGGGGATCTTTTCTCTGCGGCACTTTTCAGCGCGCTGCTCTCTGAACAGCCCATGGCTCAAGCCCTCGATACCGCCGTGGAGTTCACCGTGGAGTCGATCCGCAAGACTTTGCAGAACCCCGACCACATCCCCTACGGCGTGGAGTTTGAACGGGCAATCCCCGTTCTGCTGCGTAAATTAGGCAAGATCTGACATCAGAAAAAATAAGAGAATCAATATGATCATCAACGGTTATCCCCACTTCCCTGAAAACAATTTCGACGATCCCACTCTCGCCCTTGCGGCATCAGAAATCGCCGCTCTCTGCCTGAAACGTTTCGGCAGACAGGATCTCAATTGGCGTGTGGAGTTTCAGCTCAAAAATGAACTGCCCTCTTTTGAAGTGACTTTCAAAGAAAATGTTCTTTGCATTGCCGGTCCCACGGCGGTGGAGATCCTCTACGGAGTCTACGACTTTGCCGAAAAATTTCTGGGTTTCTTCTTCTTTGAGCCGGGCAGAGATCTTCTCAAAGGCAAAGGCTCTCTGGAACTTGCCGAAGGCATCCTGATCCCCGCCCGCAAAGTGCCATTCCGTGTCCGCGGCTTCATCCAGGAGTACCCCTTTGACGAAAACTCTCCCAAACTTGCGGACTGGATGGCGAAAAACAAACTGAACTTCCTCAATGTCTGGATGAAATACTACGATCATCTGGATGCCAACGGCAGAGAGGCTTTCAGGATCAGAGGCATTGAGATCCAGAGCGGTCATCACAACTTCGACTACTGGATCCCCGCCCAGAAATACCATCACGACCATCCCGAATTTTTCGCCGAAGTCAACGGTGTCCGCATCAAACCCGAAAAGGATGAAAATGCCCTGCTCCTCGGCAAACAGCTCTGCACCACCAACAAAGAGCTGCGCAAAGAGATCGTCAACAACATGGTCGAATATATCGAAAAGAACCCCGAACTCAAATCTGTGGGACTTACCCCCAACGACGGTTTCGGCTGGTGCCAGTGCAGTGAGTGTTCCAAGTTCTACGACAAAACCAAACACGGCGAACTCTATTCCCTTTCGACCCACGTCTACATCGCCGACCGCATCTATCACGACATGGTCCGTGACGTGGCGGGGCAGCTGGCTGAACGCAGACCCGATCTCGACCTTTACTTCTGCGCTTACATCAACTACTGCCGTCCCTCTGAGAACTTCAAGCTCACCCCCAATCTGACCGTGATGATGGCGCCCTACTGGCGCTGCATCAACCACCGCATCGACGAAGAGTGTCCCATCAACTCCCACTATGCCGACGACATCAAGGCGTGGTGCGACTGCAAAGAAGGGGGCAAGGTGGTGATCTATGAATACTACATGGGTGTCAACTTCTATCTCTCTCTGCCCCAGATCTTCCACAGGACCATTTTCAAGGAGTGCGCCTACTACGAATCCATCGGCGTCGACGGCATCGCCACCCAGTTCCACCCGCCCCACTGGAGCGTTTACGGACTGAACTTTATCGCCATGGCAAAAGCACTCCGGGGCGAAAAGGAGGAGGAAGCTGTCCCCCGCATGATGGAAGCTCTCTTTGGCGAAGATGCCGCCGAAGCGGAAGAATTCTATGCTCACATGGCTTCCATCACCGCCTCTGCCGGCCCCTGCCATGTGACCTATCCCTACGCCCTTTTCAGCCGCACGGAACTTGGTCCCTATGCGAAAGCTGTGGAACTTGCCGAAGCCCTCAAAGCCAAAGCTCCCACCGACAAGCTCCGGAAGGAACTGCGTATCTGGACCGAGTACCTCTACCGTTACAAATCCCTCTTTGACGCCTACCACGCAGGTTGCGCAGGTCTCCCCGACATCGACCATCTTCTGAGCTGGATCCACTCTCACCGTGACACCAGTGTCTTTGTCCACAACCGCTTCGACACCTACTTTGAAGCGTGGCGCACGGCGATCCGCAAAGGCACCGAGTATCTCCACTTCAATCTGGACTGGGAGGATGATTATATCCGCCAGCACAGAAAACTTCTCAACGGGAAATAAAAAATGCCCCACCGCTTTCCACCTCACGAAGAACAGCCCAAAGTGATGATACGGGAGTTTGAAGGGGATCTTGTCCCCTTCGACGGCGATGTGCTGCAAACCCGTCTCATCGGCTGCTTTCTTGCCGCAGGGCTCCGGGAGTCGGTGGATCTGCCTCAGGATATCGTCCTCGCTGTGGAGTACACTCTGCGCAACGCTCCCCGCAACGAACTTATTTTCGGTCGGGGGGAACTTGAACGGGCGGTCACACGGCTGCTGGAAGAGATCGGATTCCCCGAAGTGGCAAAACTTTACCGTTCCGGCAGCGGCACGGAAAATGAACTCATGGTCACGCCGGATGAAGAGACACTTTCCAAGATGCTCCGGGGACACCTGGGGGTTTCCGGAGAGCTTTTCGGCAAGGTCATCGACAAGGTGCTTGAGGGGGCGGCAAAACTTGAGATCCGCCGCGCCCCCGCCCACCTCTTTCTGGAGCTTGCACGCTACTACGAAAGAGAACTTGAGCGCACAAGTTCACAGTGCGCCGTGGAACGGACCCCTGAAATCACCATTTCCAGGAACGAGATCCTCGCCATGCTCCCCCCTGAAGCCAAAGAACTGACCGATGCGGGGATCCTGCGTATCGACGGTGTGACCACTCTTTTTCCCTGTGTCCACCTCTTTTTCCGCATGGAACGCTTCGGCAGACTGCACAACTTCACGCCCCCCGTGACGGAGCTTGAGATCGAACCCTTTCTCTATCATGCGGGCGCCATTATTGCGGAAGTGCCGAAACTTATTGAAAAAAGGCTCAACTGCACGCTCCCGGTCATTCTTGCGGTCCCTGATATGTTCGACTTCATCGCCGCCTACGCCGACGGCGAAAGGGAAAAATCAGGCAATCTCGCCTCGGAACTGGGCAGAGTCCTCTGCTCATCATTCCCCCGGGGGGTCTATAAACTCAATCTGAACTGAGAAAAAAGATGCTGAACTATCTGCAAATCGACAATTACGCCCTCATCGAACACTCGGAAGTCGAATTTTCTCCCGGATTCAATGTCATTACCGGTGAATCCGGCGCGGGCAAATCCATCATGCTGGGCGCCCTCGCCTTTCTTTCAGGAGAAAGGACCCCGGCAACGGTTCTGCGTTCCGGCAGTTCCCGGTGCAGTGTCAGTGCGATTTTCACCATCCCCCCTGCGCTTCAGGAAGCGGTCCGGCAGCTTCTGGAAGACTCCGGCATCGAATACAACAGCGAAACAGATGAACTTGCGCTCCGCCGCATCCTGACTTCAAGCGGAACAAGGCAGTTTGCCAACGATCAGCCCTGTTCGGCAAAGCTGCTCACGCTCCTTGCCGCAAACCTCATCGACCGCCAGAAGGTCAATGAACAGCTCTCGCTCCAGCAGCCCGCAAGACAGCTGGAACTTCTCGACCGCTGCGCTGGGACCGTGGAGCTGCGCAACGGATGTGCGGCACTCTGCGCCAAACTCCGTGAGATACGCCGTGAACAGCAAAGTTTCCTTGAAACGCTCCCCGGCGATGCCGAAGCCGACCGCCTCAAACTCATGCTGGATGAAATCAACGCCGTCAATCCCGAACCGGGTGAGGATGAGACACTTGCTGAAAAGTTCCGCATGGCGTCCAACGCCCGTGAGATCATCGGCATCTCCGAGGGGCTGGTCCAGCTTCTTTCAGAGTCCGAAAACTCCATCACCGACATTCTGGGAACGGTTTTCAGGAAGCTGGATGAACTTCAGCGTCTGGGGGCTGCAAGCGGCGAACTTCTCTCTGAATGTACCGTCGTTCAGGAAGGTGTGGAGCATCTGGCACGGGAACTTTCTGATCTGGCATCCCAAGTCGAGCTCGACCCCGAAGAACTCGCCCGCATCGAAAGCCGCATGGGTGAGATCTTCACCCTCAAACGCCGTTACGGTCCCTCCCTTGAGGAGCTTTTCGCCAACCGTGCCAAAGCGGAGGAAGAACTTGCCCGCTACAACGCCGCCGCCGCAACAGCCGCAGAGTTTGAGAAAAAGATCGCCGCAATCAATACTGAACTTCAGAAACTCTGTCAGGAACTTTCTCTGAAACGCAAAGAGGCGGTCAAAGGATTTCTGGAACAGATCGCGGCAAAACTGAACTTCCTCGGTTTCGGCAAGTGCCGCTTTGAAACGGAGTTCAGCGTTTGTGAACCGGGCCCCACCGGCGCAGACAGATTTGAAATGCTTTTTTCCGCCAACGCAGGTTCCGAAGTCCAGCCCCTGCGGAAGATCGCAAGTTCCGGTGAGCTTTCGCGCCTTATGCTGGGCTTGAAAACCGTCCTCGCCGATGCCGACGATGTCCCCACAGTGATCTTTGACGAAATCGACATGAACATCGGCGGCGAAACTGCCAACGCCGTAGGTGAAGAACTCCACAATCTGGGGCAGAGCCGCCAGATCATTTCCATTTCCCATCTGGCGCAGGTGGCGGCGCGTGCGGACCGTCACTTCAAGGTGTCCAAAGCCGCCGTTGAGGGCAAAGTCCGCAGCGGTGTGGAGCAGCTCCGGGACCCCGGTGAGGAAATCGCCCGTATGCTGGGCAACACTCCCGCCGCACGAAAACACGCAGACGAACTCCTGAAAGAATTACGCAACAAAAAACGCTGAAACAAAAAGGGTGACAAGATGAGGTTTTTTCTCTTCCTTTTGATGCTTTTTTCTCTGGTTCTGCAAGCTGAAACAACCGAACTCCGGCAGCTGAAACGGGAAGTTGCCCGGCAGCAGAAAGAACTGGAACGCCTGACCCGGCTCCTGACTCAGAAAGAAAATGAATTGCAGCGGCTCAAGATCTGGATGGGGACCCTTTCCGCCGACGGCAGGCTCACCACCGTTTCCCAACGGGAACAGCGGCTGCTCCACGGCATGAAGATCCTCTCTGATGCTTCCGGAAATATGGTTCTCAGGACCATGGAACTTGCGGAACTGCTCCGCCCCCGGCTCAATGCGCTCCCCATCGCCTCCGCCGACCGTGTCCGTCTGGTCATGGCTCTTGAAGAGCTGGAACGCAGTGCCGCACGGGTCAACGCCATCGCCGACACCGCAAGCACAAAGGAGGATAAACTTCTTGAAAAGGTCCGCATCACAGCGATCCGCAAAGAGTTGAACATGGCGATCCTTTCCGCAGGTTCGCTCCACGGCATCTTCCCCGGCATGACCTTTGTCAGTGCCGACGGCAAAGTCTGGCTCAGGATCCTTGAAGCCCGTCCCATGATCTCAGGAGCAGTCCCCGGTGCAGGAGATCTGGACCAGCTCACCCCCGGCGCCGCAGTCAAACTCGAAATCATCAAAAAGCCCCCCACGCTCAAGCCGGGGCGCTGACTGGAAAAAAGGATTTATTTCCGGAAAATCCCCTTGAAAAATCCTTTTTTCAATGGTATAGTATATCAAACCGTGAACCATCTAACACTTGAGGAAAATATTTATGAAAATCGGTCTGAGCAGTTACAGTCTTTCCCGTGCCATCGCCAGCGGTCAGCTGGGGATCCTTGAAGCTATCGACTGGATCGCCAACGCAGGCGGCGAACACATGGAACTGGTCCCCGGCGGTGCCTGGGACAGCCATACCCCCGGTCTCGTCGAAAAGATCGTCGCCCGTGCCAAAGAAGCCGGTATCGACCTTTCCAGCTACACCATCGGCGCCAACTTCGTCCGTGACGATGCCGCCGACCGCGCCAAAGAGGTGGAGCGCATCAAAGGCGAAGTGGATATCGCCGGAGCTTTCGGCGTGAAATTCATGCGTTTCGATGCCGGGTGGCGCAACATCCCCGACACCTCTCTTGAGAACTTTGAAAAAGATCTCCCCCTGGTGGCGGACTGCTGCCGTGAAATCTCTTCATACGCCGCACAATACGGCATCACCTGCAGCGTGGAAAACCACGGATACCACTTCCAGAACTGCGAGCGTGTCCGCCGTCTGGTCAAGATGGTGGATCTCCCCAACTACCGCACCACCCTTGACGTGGGCAACTTCCTCTGCGCCGACGGCGATCCTGTGGCATCTGTCCGTGACAACATCGACATCGCCTCTTTCATCCACTTCAAGGGCTTCTTCCGCCGCACGGCGGGCAATCCCCCCATCGGTGAAGGCTGGAGCCGCACCCGTGCCGGACACTTCCTGCGCGCCACCGTCATCGGTCACGGCAGCGTGGAACTGGTTCCCATCGTCAAGATCATCAAGGACTCCGGCTACGACGGTTATATTTCCGTTGAGTTCGAGGGCAAGGAAGATTGCCTCTGGGCATGTAAGGTCAGCCTTGACAACGCCAGAAAACTTTTCGCCGAAGCGTAATGCCCATGAAGGAAGAACTTGACCCTCAAGTCAAGCTCAAACTGCTTGAAGCCGCCCGTTCCGCAGCTCCTGAGATCCCCAATGTCAAACGGGGACTCGGCTGCGGTTTTGCGGCGTTGATCGCAGCCGGGATCGTCGGGACCGTCTTTGCAAGTTTCTTCCGGAGTCTGACGACCGGAGAACAGATCTCCATGGCTGCGGCAACAGCTTTCATCGCCGCCATTATCGCAGGCGGTATCGCCGCATTCCGTCCTTCAGGCAAATGATCCTTGAATTTTCATCAGGCACACTGGAGCTGACCCCGGCAAAGGGGGAAACGCTCCCCGTGTGCCTTGCCCGCATTTTCAAACCCGACCCCCGCACGGGGAATTTCCGTGCCAGAGGGTGCGACTATGCCACAGCTGTCATGGAACTGCGCCTCAATGGGATCCCCTTTGAAGATCAGGTTGCCGCATACGCCTTTGAGGGGGATTGGCAGCTGAAAAAGGAACTCTGCCCCCGTCCCCACCAGCGCACCGCTCTTGAAGCGTGGCAGGCTGCCGGTTCCAGAGGCATCGCCGCCTTGCCCACAGGCAGCGGAAAAACGATCCTTGCGGTTCTGGCGATGGCGCAGATCAAACGCAGGACCATCATCCTTGTCCCCACCATCGACCTTCTCGCCCAGTGGAGTACTGTTTTAAGCTCCTTTTTTTCCATTCCCGTGGGGATGCTGGGGGGCGGATCAAGGCAGATCGAACCCATTACCGTCAGTACCTATGACTCCGCCGTCCTCAACATGGAGTTCATCGGCAACCGTTTCGGACTTCTCATCGCCGACGAGTGCCACCACCTGCCCGCCCCGGAGACCCGGCTGGGGGCTTCCATGTGCATCGCCCCCTACCGTCTGGGGCTTTCCGCCACCCCGGAACTCCCCGAAGAACGCATGAAAATCATGGAGGATCTCCTGGGGGAGATCGTCTGTCAGGTCAATATCGACGAACTGGAAGGCAAAGTCCTCTCGCCTTACGAAGTCAAACATTATGAGATCCCCCTCGATCCCGAAGAATATGAACTCTATCTGAGCGCACGCAGCTGTTATCTTGATTTCGTCCGCCGCAACGCCATCGACTTCCGTCAGGAGTCGGGCTGGAGCCGTTTTCTGGGACTTGCAGGGCGCAGCGCCGAAGGGCGTCTGGCTTTCAGGGCATTTCTCGACCAGCGGCGGCTCGCCCGGGGCGGCGAAGCCAAAATCAGGGCGTTGTGGGAGCTTCTCAGACGCCACGCCGGGGAGCGCATCATCATTTTCACCGCCGACAACACCGCCGCCTATGAACTTGGCAGGCGTTTCTGTCTGCCTGTTATGACTCATCTGACCAAAGCCGCCGAAAGAAAGGAATTTCTTGAAAAATTCCGTAACGGCACTTACAAGATCCTCATTACCAACCGTGTCCTCAACGAAGGGGTGGATGTCCCCGCCGCCGCCGTGGGTATTATTCTTGCCGGTACGGCCAGTGTTCGTGAACACGTCCAGCGTCTCGGCAGAGTCCTCAGAGCCGCCCCCGGCAAGCCCCGTGCCATCCTCTATGAACTCATCAGTGCGGGCACTTCCGAAGAAAGCGTCAGCTCCCGCCGCCGCGCCCACCGCGCCTACACCCGCTGAAAGAGTCAGAACGACCGGAACGCCGGCTGAAGTCATCGGATTCCTCGTTATAAAAATATAGATATTTTTTTACTTTTCTCCCTTGCAATTCTGCGTTTCGGTGCTATATTTAGTACCGTGTTAAACCCTCAATATTAAGGAGCCTGATTTCCCGTGTTTATGGAGCCTACTTTCCGCTGGTACGGTCCTGAAGATCCCGTTGCGTTGAACTTTATTCCCCAGGCAGGAGCGACCGGTGTCGTCACCTCTCTGCACTACATTCCCTATGGCGTTCTGTGGACCCAGGAGGCGATCCTTGAGCGCAAAAAGATGATCGAAAATGCCGGAATGACCTGGAGCGTCGTGGAAAGTCTTCCTGTTCACGAAGATATCAAAAACGCAAGCGGCTCCTGCAAGCGTTACATCGACATTTACAAACAGTCCATCCGCAATCTGGGTGAGTGCGGTGTCAAGACCATCACCTATAACTTCATGCCTGTCCTTGACTGGGTGAGAACGGACCTCTATCATGCTCTGCCCGACGGCTCAAAAGTCCTCTACTTCAATCAGGTCGAGTTTGCGGTCTTTGAACTTTTCATCCTCCAGCGCAAAGGCGCCGAAGCGGATTATACGCCTGAGATCATCGCCAAGGCGGAGGAACTCTACAAGTCCATGGATGAGCATCAGCGTTTTGTGCTGAGACGCTCCATCATCGACAACTTCCCCGGCTTCAAAGGGGTCACGCTGGAAGATGTCCGCGCCATGCTTGCGAAATATGAAAATTTCACCTCGGACCATCTCCGGGAAAATCTTGCGGCGTTCCTCTCTGAAGTCGTTCCCGTTGCCGAAGAGTGGGGCTGCCGCCTGGTGATCCACCCTGACGATCCTCCCCGTTCCATTCTGGGACTTCCCCGTATTTTCAGCAATCTTGAGGATATCAAATCCCTGCTTTCCATCTCCTCAAGTCCTGCCAACGGCATCTGCTTCTGCGCCGGAAGTTTCAGCGCCAGAGCGGACAACGATGTGGTTGAAATGTTCAAAGCCTGTGCCGACCATGTGGGCTTTCTCCACCTGCGCAGCACCCAGGTCCTCCCCAACGGCGACTTCTTTGAAGCACCCCACCTGGAGGGCAGAGTCGATATGTATGAACTGGTCAAAGCCATCTGCGCCGAACAGCTCCGCCGTCAGAAAGAGGGTAGAGAAGATTGGCGTATTCCTTTCCGTCCCGACCACGGTGCCGATATCATGGACGACCTGCTCAAACAACCCAATCCCAACCCCGGATACGGCGGTCTGGGCCGCATGAGAGGTCTCGCCGCACTCCGCGGTCTTGAACTGGGCATCATGCGCTCACTCCACCCCGAAGTCCAATTCTGAAAACAACTTCATCAAAAAAGCCGTTGGCAGTTTTTCAAGCTGTCAACGGCTTTTTGTTTCCGGCGGGATTTATTTGTCGGGCTGGTTTGCAGCGAGGACCCGCAGGAAGTTCTCTCCCTGGATCTTGGCGATCTGGTCATCGGTATAGCCTCTTGTGACCAAACCGACGGTGAAGAGCGGCCAGTTGATCCAGGCGAGACTGCCGTAGGCGTTTTCACCCTCCTTGGGATTTGTTTTGGGGGTGTTTTGCCAATTGCCCCACCAGCGGCCGCTGTATTCGGCGTTGGGATAGGGTCTCATGGCATAGACTTCATCGGGCCATTTGCGCTGATAGTTGAGATCGGTCCCGATACCCACGTGGTCGATGCCGATGGTCTTGACGATATGGTCGATGTGGTTGAGCATCATGGCAAGATCCCCTGAGCCGCCCAGCATACCGCTGTAAGCATAGACGCCCACCATACCGCCGGAAGCGGCGATGGCGCGCAATGTTTCGTCATCTTTGCAGCGGGGATAGTCAAAGAGTGCCCGTGCCGCCGTGTGGGATGCCATAATGGGCTTTGAAGAAAATTTCGCCGCATCAATGGAGCTTTGTCTGCCGGTATGAGGCACATCCACGATGATGCCCACTTCATTCATGCGTTTGATAAGTTCTTTGCCCAGATCGCTGATACCGGCATCGGCTTCTTCGGAGCATCCGTCGGCGATGAGGTTGCGGCGATTGTAGGAGAGATGCATCAGGCGGACCCCGGCACGGTACCAGTCATAGACGGTCTCAAGTTCCTGTTCAAGATCCTGCAATTCGCCCACGATGGGGGGACCGTTGACGCTCCAGATGACGGCGGTTTTGCCCTCTTTGTTGACTCTTTCGATCTCTTCGGGAGAGCCTGCCTGAGCGATGACATCCGAAAAAGTGCGGAGCAGCTCCATATTGCAGGACATGCGCCGGAAATCCTCTTCACGGGACTTGCCCTCTGCCACGGTCTGGACCATACATTTCAGTCCGGAAGCCTTCATGACGCTCCGGAATCTTGCGGAACTCTCAGGATCTTTGCAGCACTGGTCATACATCATATATTCGATACGCTTTGCCACAGTCCGCTGCCCGACATTCCTTGCTTTGAACTCATCCCACTTGGTCACGATGGTGTGGTTCCAGCAGGCGTGAGGCAGAAAACCGAAGTGATCCATGCAAAAGAGGTCACGGTGCAGTTCCAGACCGTGATCCAGCTGGGCGGGTGTGGGTTTCAAAATATCAAGGGCACTTTTCCATGCCTTCTCATGATATTCGCAGATAAAATCCATTATAAGTTAGCTCCTTTTCCTTTAACAGGTGAATCATTCCTGAGGCGGAAGTCCCCCTTGGCGTAGTTGACAAAACGGGGATCGGTATGGACACTTGTTTTATCAAGTCCTGAAAGGGTCTGCCACTCTTTGAGGGTTTTGGCATTGACAATGACCTTGATTTTGGCATCTCTGATCCTGCCGCCCACGGGATGTTCCTTGAGAGGCGACCAGAAAACATTGCCATCGGAAATGATCTTTTTGCCTGCATCGGTCAGCAAGATGGCGGGATTCCGCTTGTCCTGGATACAGGGGCGGTAAAAGATATTGTTGCGGATCTCAATTTCATCGACACCCCACAAACTGAGGGAAAGCATGGTGGCGTCCACAATGGTATTGTTGATGATCTTCACCTTTTTCCCCGAAACGGAAACAGGATAAGCACCGCCGTGGATCATGTTGTTCTGAATGAGGGTTTCCGGCGTGCCGCTGACCTGAATGAAGTTTCCTGCCCGCCAATCCAGATCGATCATCCGGCAGTTTTTAACGGTCACATTGCTGCCCCGGTAAAGCACGATCACATGGGCGCCGGAAGTGAAGTCGCCATTGATAAAATTCACGCCGTCGATGACGATGTGGTGTCTGTGATCAAGATATACCATGGGCGCATAGAACTTCATGCCGTCAATGAGCGCCTTGCCCCCGCCTGAGAGGGTGATGGGTTTGCCCGGCTCGCCGTTGCGGATGGGAATGAATCTGCCGTGGTGGACTCCGGGGAGCAGTTTCACCGTATCACCGGCAATGGCGGCGACACTTGCTTCGGCAAGGGTAAGTTTGCCTTTGCCCACTTCAAGGACACGGGGGGCTCTGTCGGTCTGAGTGGTCTTGAAAGAAAACTTCTTTGAAAAACTCTTTTTCCAACCCCGGCGGTTTTTAAAACCTGCCCGGAACTCATATTCTGTACCAGGTTCAAGTCCGGTGATACCCACAACATGCTTTGAGCCCTGAACGGGAGAGGTGAAATATTTTCTCTGACGCGCCCCTTTTTTGTTGACAACGACTTCCGCCCAGCCGTCACAGTCGGGAGTTTCCCAGACAACAGCGGCGCTGTCTTTGCCGATGAAGTCGGCTCTGAGTCCTTTGAAGGTCACGGCAGGGAACTTGGGTTCAGGAAATTTCACACGGAGTGATTTGGCTTTGAGGAGTTCGGGATTGCTGCATTTGAAATCCTCTTCCTTGCGGAAATTGCCGTAAAATTTGACGGGGGTATTCTTAAAATCCTTTTCCCAGCCGTTGTAGCCGCAGATACCGGGCCAGCTGACACGGCTTTTGAAAAGGTTTCCGGTCATCACCACGGGGATGGGTTTGCTTTCGGCGTGCCATGTACCGGCAAACATATTGTCTTTGACGATATTTCCGGCGCCGCCCCCTTTCCAGCGGTAGGAAAGAGCGCTTTCGATCCAGTTGGCGACCACATGGTTCCGTGGGGGATTGCCCCCGTAACTGTTGATACCGTAGTTGATCTTGTTTTCTTTTTTCTGCCGCAGGGTATTGGCAGTTGAGCCGCACCAGTTCCCCAGATAAAGATTGTCTTCCGCCCGTTTCAGGTTCATAAAGTGTCCGCGGATGGTGTTGAAAGCCCCCTGATTGTTTTTGACAAGACTCCAGCGGGTCCCGTCAAGGACGATACCGCTTTTGTAGTTGTAGAAGAACCGGCAGTTCTGAATAGTGATATGGCTTGCCTCATTCTTATCGTAGGGGGTGTTCATACGGGCGTAGATACCCTCGTAAAAGTAGCGGAACTCAAGGTTTTCGACATGGATGTAACTGCCGTGGATCCTCAGACCGACACGATGTGTGGCGACACTGATACCGGTCTGCTCCAGAGCGGCAAAGTGGACGCAGATATATTTGTTTTTCTCATCGTAGAAAAATGTTCCGGGGGTATCTTCCACGATCTTTCTGTCTGCAACACGCTGCAATTCGATGCCTGAGGGCAGCTCCTGGATCATGTCGTAATTGATTTTTCTGTTGTAGGAAAACTCTGCGAACTGCCCCTTGCGTTTCAGGGGCTTGAGCTGTCTGCCGCCAATGAGGACGGCATTTTTTCCTTTCATGCCCATAATGCGGATAGGGGCGCCGGGGCGGCCGCACTGACCGGAAAATCCGACGGTGTCGGGTTTGACATTGATCTGGACTTCGGCCTGGAAATAATTCCCCTCATCCAGCAGCAGCGTATCGCCGGCTTTGAGTACAGAAACTCCTTTCCAGAGGGATTTGAAAGCCTTTTCAAGAGTGCTTCCGTCATTTTTGTCGTTTCCTTTGGGGGAAACATAATAAGTCCGGTTGGGCTTGAGCATGGGGCCCGCGCCGTATTTGGAGTAATCAAGAGTAACGGCTTCTGCGCTCAACAACAGAAGTCCGAAAATCAGAAGAAATGCTTTTTTTACCATGCTGCACCTTTACCTTTGGCGGGGGAACCGGGTTTAAGGCGGAAGTCCCCATTTTTATAATCCGCAAATTGCGGGTCGATATGACGGCTTGTTTTGTCCCATCCGGTCTTTTTCTGCCACTCTTCGAGGGTCAGGGATGAGAAAAGGACCTGCGCCCGGTGGTCACGGATCCTGCCGCCTGCCGGATGATGTTTGTAAGGCGACCAGAAAATGTTTCCGTCAGAGACCACTCTGCCTTTGATATTCTGCAGAAGCATTGCGGGACTGTACTTGCTCTGAACACAGGGGCGGTAGAAGATATTATTGCGGATCTCCACATCCTCAGGACTCCAGAGCAGGAGCGAAAGCATGGTGGCATCCACAATGGTATTGTTGATGATCTTCGCCCGGGCGGAACTCAGATTGATGGGGTAATCCCCCCCGTAAATGATGTTGTTTTCGATGACCAGTCCGGGAACGTTCATGCCCCGGATGAAAGCTCCTGCCGTGTAGGGGAAAAGGGTACTCCGGCAATTTTTCACGGTGATATGGCTGCCGCCGATAAAATCCATGATGTGTTTCCCCGCCTGGGGATCGGGATCTGAAAAGGTGATACCGTCGATGACGATATGGGATTGCCAGTTTGTACCGATGAGGGGAGCGTAAAACTTCGCACCGTCAATGACGGCTTTTTTGCCGCCGGTCACAGTGATGGGTTTCTCTTTTGTGCCGCTGTTGAGGAGTATGAGCTGCCCCACATGGACTCCGGGGAGCAGTTTGACGGTATCACCGGCACGGGCGACGGCACCGGCTTCAGCCAGAGAGAGTTTGCCGGGGCCCACTTCGAGGACGCGGGGGGCGGGGGACTCTTTGGCAGTGGTAAAAGTTTTCCGTTCAGAACTTTTCCAGTTCCCGCCCCGGCGGCTTTTGAAAAAGGCACGGAAGAGATACTCTTTTCCGGGGGCGAGTTTATTGACCGCCACCATGTGATCCACCCCCTGCAAACCGGAACCGGAAACCCAGCGGGATCTCTTTGCACCTTTCTCACGGATCTCCAGAGCGCCCACGCCGTCACAATCGGGGGTGTTCCACGAAATAACAGCACTGTCGCCTGTGATGTGTTCCACTTTCAGATCCCTGAAAACGACTTCGGGGAACTCAGGAGCGGAAAAATCGATCTTGAGTTTCTGCGCTTCAAGGATCTCTTTGCCGAGGGCTTTGAAGTCGGCGACTTTACGCACATTACCGTAAAATTTGATAGGGGAAGGAGCAAACTCTTTTTCCCAGATGTTGTGTCCCAGAGAAAAATAGCTGATGGGAGCTGCAAAGACATTGTTGTTGACCACCGCAGGGATCTGCTTGCTTTCGGAGTGCCATGTCCCCAGAAAGATATTGTCACGGACAACGGACCCGGGACCGCCCCCTTTCCAGCGGAGCGAAAACTCCGACTCCACAAAGTTGCCGATGACATGGTTGCGGGGGGGATTGCCGCCGTAACTGTTGATACCGTAGTTGTAATTGTTCTTTCTCAGATGCCGTTTGGTCTGCCATGTCGGACCGCTCCAGTTCCCCAGATAAAGGTTGTCATGGGCTTTTTCAAGGTTCATGAAGTTGCCACGGGTGGTGTTGAAAGCTCCCCGGTTGTGTTTCAGGAGCGACCATGAAGAGCCGTCAAGGACAACGCCGCACTGGTAGTTCCAGAAGAAATTGCAGTTGGTGATGGTGATATGGCTTGCCACATTCTTATCATAGGGGCTGTTCATACGGGCATAGATGCCCTCGTAAAAATGGCGGAACTCCAGATTTTCGACGTGGATATAACTGCCGTGGATACGCAATCCCACACGATGCCGGGCGATACTGACTTCGTTCTGCTTTGCGGCGGCAAAGTGGACGATGATCCTTTTCTTCTTACTGTCAAAGAAAAAAGTTCCGGGGTAGCGGCGCACAAGCTCTTCACTTTCAAGCATCTGCAATTCGATACCCGAGGGCAGTTCCTGGACCGTTCTGTAATTGGGAACGGCGGCACAGGCAAACTCCGCGATCTGCCCCTGCCGTTTCAGGGGCTTGACGATCTCGCCCCCCGTCAGGATGACCTTGTGGCCCTTCATCCCCATAATGCGGATGGGGGAACCGGGTTTGCCGCTCTGGAGATTGTAATGGGGGACGCCGTCTTTCACATTGACCTTGATCTCAGGCTCAAAGTATCTGCCCTCCCCGATCAGAAGCGTATCCCCGGCACGGAGCAGACTCACTCCTTTATTGATGGTGCGAAACGCCTTTTCAAGAGTCAGACCGTCGTTTTTATCGTTCCCTTTTGTGGAAACATAAAAGGTCCGGGCAGGTTTCAGCATGGGACCTGCCCCGTAATCAGCGATATTGACCGCCCCGAGGCAAAAACTGCTCAGGAACGCAGCACAAAGAATGAATTTTCTCACAGCGTTGCCCCCTTGCCTTTGGCGGGAGAACCGGGTTTCAGACGGAAATCCTTTTTGGCATAATCGACAAACATGGGGTCGGCGTGGATACTGTTTTTATCCATTCCGGAGAGTGTCTGCCACTCTTTGAGGGTGGTGGATCTTTTCAGAGTTTTGGCTTTGCCGTCTCTGATCCAGCCGCCGACGGGGTGATGTTTGAAAGGTGAGAAGAAAACGTTTCCGTCAGAAACGATCTTGCCCTTCACATCGTGGAAGAGGAGAGCCGGATTCTTTTTGCTGTCGACACAGGGACGGTAGAAGATGTTGTTTCTGATCTCCACATTGGCAGGATTCCAGATCAGCACTGAAACCATGACCGCATCGACGATGGTGTTGTTGATGATCTTGATACTGCCGCCGTCGATATCGAAGGGATAGTCGCCATCCACAAGGATATTGTTGACAGCCACAAGATTTTCACATTTTCCGGCGGTGATGAATCCGCCTGAAAGCCAGTGAGCTTCGGAGTAACAGTTGCGCACCGTCACATTGGGCGCATGGGAAAGGAAGATGATACCTTTTCTCGCAGTTTTATCCCCGTTGATAAAGGAAATACCGTCGATGATGAAGTTGCCTTTTCTGTAAAGACCGATTGAGGGTGAATAAAATCCCTGAGCATCGATGAGCGCCTTTTTGCCGCCGGTGATCGTGATAGGCTTGTCAGGAGTACCCGCCCGCAGAGGCAGGAACTGTCCGGTGTGGACTCCGGGGAGCAGTTTCACAGTGTCGCCGGGCAGCACGGCGCATGAGGCTTCGGTGAGGGTGAGTTTACCTTTGCCCACCTCCCAGACCTTTGCGGCACGGGGTTTGGCGGCAGTTCTGAAAGATTGGACGGCGGAACGGGTCTGTTTGTTATCTCTGCGGCAGCGGAATGTTGCCAGATAGCAGTATTCAGTGTCAGGTTCAAGTTTGGCAATGCCCACATAGTGGCGGGAGCCTTGAACATTGGAGCTGTTGTAAAGGATCTTTTTCGTTCCTTTCTTCCACACCTGGATCCCGCCCCAGCCGTCACGCCCGGGATTCTGCCAGGTGATGACAGCGCCGTCATTTGAAATGAACTGCGCCTTGAGGTCTTTGAAAACCACAGGGGGGAATTTGGGTTCGGGCAGAGTGATCTTGAGGGATTTGGCTTTGGCAAGTTCGGGGTTGCTGCATTTGAATTCAGACTCTTTGCGGACATTGCCGTAGAACTTCACAGGGGAGCCTTTGAACCCCTCTTCCCAGGTGTTGTAGCCGCCGATGCCTGCCCAGCTGACTCTGCCTTTGATAAGGTTGTTGGTGATGGTGGAGTCACAGGGAGCGGACTGAGCTTCAAAAGTGCCGTGGAAAATATTGTCTCTCACCACGCCCCCGGGGCATCCGGCCTTCCAGCGGAAAGAGGGGGTGGACTCCACAAAGTTGGCAATCACATGGTTGCGGGGACTCATTTTTCCGTAGTGGTTGATGCCGAAGTTCAGCTCCTGAGGTCTGCGCTGGCGCAAAGTCTGGAATGTGGGGCCGCACCAGTTGCCGATGATGAGGTTGTCATGGGCGTTGGAAAGGGTCAGGAAGTTGCCCCGGTAAATATTGCGGGCGGCACGGTTGTTTTTGATGAGACTCCATGAAGCGCCGTCATAGATGACACCGCAGGAGCTGTTGTTGTAAAACTGGCAGTTGGTGACGGTGACATGGCTTGCCTTGTTTTTGTCATAGGGACGGTTCATGCGGACATAAACAGGTTCGCCCGCATATTTGAAGGTCAGATTTTCAACGTGGACATAGCTGCCGTGGATACGCAGCACCACACGCCGTCTGAGGACGGAAATACCATTCTGCCCCACAGCGGCGTAATGGACATAGACCTTTTTCGCTTTCGCATCGAGATAATAGGTTCCGGGCAGTTCACGGACCACATCGACACTCGGCACACGCTGCAATTCGATACCTGAGGGCAATTCGTGGATGATATTGTTGAGAGGCGTGCGGTCACAGGGGAAAACGTAGATATCCCCATCTTTTTTGCCGTTGAAGATCTTCCAGCCGCCGACGATGACAGCATTTTCCCCTTTCATACCCATAATGCGGATGGGTGAACCGGGTTTGCCGCACTGAACATTGTAGTTGGGGACACCGTCTTTCACATTGATCTGGATCTCATTGCCCTCAAAATATTCGCCGCCTGCGATCAAAAGCGTATCACCGGCTTGCAGCTGCGAGACACCCTTTATAATGGTGCGGAATGCGGTTTTGAGGGTTTTTCCGTCATTTTTATCATTACCTTTTGTGGAAACATAAAAAGTCCGGTTGGGTTTGAGCATGGGACCTGCGCCGTAATCGGAGATCCGGATCCCCCACAGGGAAATCAGAGCGGACAAGGCACACAGTGTCAACAGTTTTTTCATTTACTCCTCCATTTTATTGATTGTCAAATTTTTTTGATGACGAAAAACTGCGCATGGCTTCAATATATTCCTCTTTGGTCATGGGGACAGGGAGTTCCGCAATGTATTTTCCCGTCCCGGCATCACCGTAAAGCAGATCTATAGCGTTGAAAACAAGGAACTTCACTCCATCGACCGTAACAGCTTTCCTGTCGGCGGCGACGAAGCCGTCCGTATGGGCGCTCCCGGCGAAACCTCTGAAATAGGCGTGGAGCGACGGAATGATCATGCTCACATCCCCCATATCCGTCGATGAAGGGCGGTAGATCCCTTTGGTAAAGGGGTGTTCCGGAGCGATGAGAGCGGCGTTGGCTTTGTGGAGTTCGTCAAACGCATCGTAAGGCACAAGGGGCATGAATCCGAAAATATTCTGCACTTCCGTCTCCCCCCCGAAAGCGATGGCGGCGGCACGGACACAGCGATCCACCTTTTCAGAGGCATCCCGGATCGCTTCTGCGGAGCCCCCACGAACCTGGAGGGTGAAAACACACCTGTCGGGAACCACGTTCACCGCCTCGCCGCCGTCGGGGATATAGCCGTGGATCCGGACATGATCTTCATCCCTGAAAGTATCACGCTGGGCATCGATCATCGACATGGCGCTGCGCATCATGGTAATGGCGTTGACGCCCCGTTCCGGATAAGCTCCGGCGTGGGCGCTTTTCCCCTTGAAAATAAGGTTTTTCATCACGAAACCGTTGAAGCCTGAGGGGGTGAAGTTTTCAGAACCTGCGTGAAGCATCATGGCGAGATCCACATCGTCAAACACACCTTCGGCGATCATCTGGGATTTTCCGCCGAAAAATTCAAGTTTTCCCTCTTTCACAAGGGAAGCGATAAAGGGCTGATCCTGACACTCTTCGGAGGGAGTCCCCATAAAGGAAAGGCTTCCTGAGAGATGAGCCAATATCTCAGGCATCGTCAGGATCGAAGCGGCATAAAGCATGGCATTGAGCGCCGCATAATGTCCGCAGGCGTGGGCGGCACCGGTCACAGGATCGGCAAAGGCATGATTGGGAACGATGAGACCATCCAGTTCCCCCAGAATGGCAAGGCGGGGACCGGGGCGGCGGGTGTCCACATCGGCACGGAACCCTGTTATGGCGATATTCCGTCTCACCTTCAGCCCCAGTTTCTCAAGGTGGGCGGCGGCAAAGGCGGAAGTTTTTTCCTCTTTATAAGCAAGTTCAGGCATCCGGAGCAAGGCTTCTCCGCTTTGAAAAATATCTTCAGCATGCGCTTCAATAAGAGAAGCTGCAAGTTTTTTAAGTTCACCCTTATTCACGTCGAAACTCCATAAAATACACATAGATGTGTTAAAATAGCATATATTCCATGAAATTGCAACCCTGAAAAGAACGCAGAAACAAGGTTTTGAACTCTTTTTTTCAACTTTTCCTTGCCTTTTTCCTTTTGCGGGTGTATTTTATGTTATGTCGATCACCCAACCAATATTAAATGGAGTTTAGATTATGTATCTCGGACGTATTGTCGCTATCGGAATGACCAAGTCAGGTCGTGCAGGAGCTTTTTACCGTGTTTCCTCCCGTTCCTTCCCCAACCGGATGGCTGTGCTTCAGGGAGACAAGGTGGCGATCCTGCCCCGCCCCGGATTTGAGGGCGATCTGGCGAAGAACCCCTACATCAGCTACAACTGCGTCCGTATCGCCGGTGAGTGGGCTGTTGTTTCCAACGGTTCCCAGACCGACCCCATCGCCGAAAAGATCGCTGCCGGAATGCCTGTCCGCGATGCTTTCACCCTGGGACTGCTGGCGTTGGACTATGAAAAAGATTCCCTCGACACCCCCCGTATCGTGGCAGCGGTGAGCCGTCTGCGTCCCGTGGGTTATCTGGGAATCATCCGCAAGGATGCGGTCCTCGTCCGTGAATTTGAACTCAAACCCGGCGAACTGCGTTACATTTCCACCTACGAATGCAACAAGCCCGCTGACGAACAGATGACCACCGAATTTGATGCCGCCTGCGAAGAGTGCTGTGTCAACTACGTCATCGACGGCGGTATTTTCGCTGAATTTTCCAACCCCGTCACCTCTGCGGCGGCTCTCGCCACCGCCGACGGCTCCGAGTTCGCTCTGGGCGTCAAAGTGGTCGAATAAGAGTTCACCCCCCAAAAGAGGTTGTTGCAAAACCCGATGTTTTGCCGCACCCTCTTTTTTTTTGCACACATGGCGCCCCCTTTTTGTTTGGTCATACTTGAGGTTGAGCTTGATTTACTTAAGGTCTGCGGAGTCGGGGAAAGACACCCGCCAGCGGTTTTCTTCCCCGAACCCCATCTTTTCCGACCTGTGGGGCGTGTTGTTGTGGTGCAATGGTGATACTGGTTTTGGGGAGGTTTGGGGCTTCGACCACTGTGGTACAAGGCTTCATCTCAATTACAGCGCCCC
>JAZONY010000129.1:0-9233 GCA_045654705.1 Victivallaceae bacterium | reverse complement strand
GTATGTGCGAACATGTGATCGCCCTGGTGCTGGCAGTTGTTCTTCTGATACCTTATCTGCTGCTGCTGCCCTTTTATCTGACACACAAAAAATCCCACTGGTGCTGGAAACTTTCCATGGATCGTTATCCCGGATATTGGGCTGTGCTGTTTTTCCGCAAAGAGTTGGTCAAGAGTCATCCTGCCAACGAACATTTCGTCTTTCAGATGGGGGAGATCTACGGACTTCAGAATACGCCGGAACAACGCCGTATTTATGACTATTATTATCACTATCACTGCTCATGCTTTCTTGTCTTGCAGGTCGTGTTGCGCAGCTTGGGCAAAAGAGGATTTGCAACCTATGTTGAACGCAAACGCTCATAAAAATTTTACCGCTTCAGGCGATAAAGAAGCTGAAATGCTGCTGAGAAGAGTCCTTTCTGAAATAGGGGAAACTCTCAGCGGTACGGGACTTTGTGTCGTTTTGGGCGGCAGTTACGGCAGAGGCGACGGCGGAGTAAGAGTGGATAAGGAAAACGGCATCCTCTATAATGATCTGGATTTCTTTGTTTTCGGCAATAAAAAATCCTCCGGAGCGGGGAAACTGTTCCATGATGTCGCCGTGAAATATGAAAAAGAACTGAAAGTCGATGTGGATTTCAGTGCTGTTATGAGCGTGAGAGGTATAAAAAATAATGCACCGCGGTTGATGATGCAGGAACTCCGGCGCGGATATCGTCTGGTGTGCGGCGAAGATCTGCTTGAGAAGCATCTGCCGGAGTTCCCCCCTGAACAGATACCTTTTTCAGAGGCATGCCGCCTTTTGCTCAACCGGGGCATGGGACTGCTGCTGGCAGGGGAAAAAATTTACGGCAACTCCGGGGAAAGTGACTTTATCCTGCGGAATATCAATAAAGCCATCCTGGGCTGCTGCGATGCTTTGCTGATCGCCCGGAAAAATTATAAATGGCAGATCGATGAACGGCTGAAAAGTGTGGCTGTACTGGATTTGCCTGAGAGCTTCAAAGAGTATTACGCCGGAGCTGTCGGGTTCAAAAAATCTCCCAGCCGGGAAATGCCCTGTGATGTGGAAAAGATCTGGCGCGATGTGCGTGATATGTTCAGAAGATGTATTACGGAAATTTGCGGCGAAAATTGCGGAGAACTTGCTTCGCATTGCAGAAATTCAGGCGAAATATCCTTGAAAAATTGGATGAAGTATTGTATTAAATCCCGGAGTTTCCCCGTCAGGAATTGGCAATTTTATACCATGCCTGCCGTAACTGCATTGATTCCGGAATTGGATGAGGCATTGGCAAATATGCCAAGGCGAACTGTTTCAGAAAGTAAATTTTATCAGCAGTGGCTGATTTTTAATTAAAGAGGAACATCATGGAGAATCTGGATAATGAATTGAATTCTCAAGCAGAAGCCAGACAGATGCAGAAATTGCAGATGTATCAGAAACTGGTCATTTTTACTGTGTTGAAATTCAAAATGAGCATACTCATTATTTTCGTACTGACGGTCATCGCCGGTGTCTGCGCACGTTATGTGCAGTTCAAACGCTCACACCACAAGTTCGAGGGAAGTGTAACGCTCTTTTACACACCCCGCGCCAGTGAAGAGGTGAAACCCCTGAGTATCAACCATGTGCTTGGCGTGTTTTCCCGTCAGCAGATATTTCATCAGCTCGTTGAAGAAATGCATTTGACTGAAAAGCAAAGAAGCGTTCTCAAACAGAGTATCGAAGTGAAGTTGAAGCGGGATCAGAATGATATGTTTGACATTACCGGTATAGGAAACAGCGAAGAGTATGTCAAACAGCTTGTGAATACCTTTGTCAACCTCGGTATACGTAACTATGAAGAGTACCGCACAGCTGAACTGCGGAATTTTCTGAATGCCCGTGATCAGAGGATGAGAGAAATTCAGACCTATCAGCAATCTTTGATCGAAAGACTCCACGCACTGCACCGGAAATACGGTATTATCCACCCCAAGGAGGAAATGGATAATGTGAAAAAGATCCAGGGCGAACAGAATGCGACACTGGCAGAGCTGAATGTGAAGCTCGCTGACGCCCGCCAACGTTTCGGCGTTGCGGAAAAAGATTATAAGGCGCTCCCCCCCAATGTGATAAAACATCGCGGAAAACTGCGGGAATTTATCAGCGATATGCGTAAGGTTTCCAGAGAATATGAAAAAGCCAAACTGATGTTTGCTGAACGCAACCCCCGCTTTGTGGAAGCTAAAACGGCTTATGAAGTAATTCAAAAAGAGTTTGAAACCTTCAAAACAAAGAACAATATCAATGTGTTTGAGGAAAATATGCTTCTGGGCATTGATGGGATCATCAACCGCTATCAGGAAGCCGAGGTCGCCCTCAGTCAGGTGGAACTCAGTATGAAATCTCTTCAGGCTGAGATCGCTATCGTCAAAGAAAAAGAGAAGAAACTTCAGCACATGATCCCGGAACATGACTCTGTGGAACAGCTGATAGCGACCACCGGTAAAAATATCACCCTTCTGGTGGAGGAGTTGACACGGGTGCGAAGCAATATCGCCCATGTCCCCAACGATATCATTGTCAATGAGCGCGTGACCGGTGTCAAGGCCTTTCCCATGTTTCCGGTCAAGATATTGGCAGTCCTCCTGATCGGCGGTATTTTTGTCAGCGGTATCTACATGACAGGTGCTGTGACATGGGATCTTCTCAAAGGTAAATTCAGCGGCATTGAGGAAGCCTCGTTCCATAAGGATTTCTTTGATACTGTCGGTGTCATTCCCCATGAGGAAGCTGCGTTTTCAGCGGAGCAGCGTAAAATCATCAATAATGAGATGTTTTACCGCTTCATCCTGCGCCTGAAAGATACACGCACACTTTTCTCCTGTTCGCTGGACGGTTCGTTTTTGAGTTCGGTGCTTTTTGACGAACAGTTCACCAAAGCAAAACGCAACACGATCCTTGTGCGCCTGATCCCGGAAACCGAGGTTGAAAAAAGATGTGTGAATATGCAGAAAATCGGCGACTTCTACTACTCCGACAACGGCAATACCGGTGTGAACTTTGAGGAAAAATCAGTGCAGAATCATATTGAATATCTCCATGGTTTTTCTTCCGGTGACGGCAAAGGTTACGGGTATGGTTACGGTTTTGCCTTTTTCCCCGTGCGGAACATTTCCGGATTGGAGCCGGATGAGGTCAGTAGGCTCTATAATGTTATCAATGAACTGAAAAAGCACTATCAGCTCATCCGTATTTCACGGGAAAAACCCTTTGACGCTTCATGCTTTATCGTGCGCCAGCTCCACGATATATGTGATGCCACACTCCTTTATATCGGCAAATACAAAACTCCGCGCAGCGTTTTGCGCCGGGTGTTGAAACTCCACGATGAAGATCATAAAATATATGCCGTGCTGACCGGAGTTACCAATGTGGAAAAAATCATTTCAGGAGACTACATACAATGAAAAGAGTTCTTTTACTTGCCCTTTTTCTTGCAGCGTTCACTGTCTTGACCGGATGCTATAACCGTTATACCGGGAACTTTGACCATTTCCCTGATATCAACAATCTGCCCGACGGCGTTGTCGATCAGGCAGGCTTGACCGATGAAGATAAACGCCGCCAGCTGGAGTACCTTAAACAGCTGGATGCCCAGAAAGAACCGGTCTACCGTATCAATGCGGGCGATAAAATCAGTATAAGAGTTTACAGCCACCCCGATTTGATCATGGAATCCCTGGTAACTCCCGACGGTGCCATCGGTGTCATGTTCGCAGGACAGGTCCAGGTCGCAGGGCTCACTTTGGAAGAAGCCAGCGAAAAAATCAAAAAGGTCTATGCCCAATATATCAAAAATCCGGAGCTGGGTGTCTTCGCCATTGATGTCAGAAGTCAGACTGCCACCATTGCCGGAGCTGTGAACAATCCGGGGATGTTCGTCATTTCCAACGGTATGCGTCTTGCGGATCTTTTCGCCAAGGCGGGCGGTTCCGCTGTGCGTGACTTCGACGACCAGATGCTGGATGCGGCGGATTATCAGAACAGTATCATCGTCCGCAACGGCGAGATCCTGCCGGTGAACTTTTCCCTCGCTATCGAAAAAGGGGACCGCTGGCACAATGTCAAGCTCAAAAAAGGGGACTACATCTATATCGCCGTCCGTTCTGAAGCCATGTGCAGCATCATCGGCAGCATCAACCGTCCCCATAAAAGGCTGTGGGACCAGAATCTGGGTATATTGGAACTCATTTCCTCCGGATTGGGGCTGAAAGAACAGTATTGGCAATATGGTGTCATCATCCGGGGCGGCATCGACAATCCCCGCTTTTACCGCTTTGATATCGACGGCATCATGCAGGGACGCTGCGCCAATGTCAGGCTGCAGCCGGGGGATGTGGTCTATATTCCCCATGATAATATTTCTGAATACAATGTGTTTGTCCGCAAGATCCTGCCCACGGCTCAGTTCCTGAGTACATTCACATTCCCCGCGCTGAACTTTATGATGTGAGGCACGGATGAAATACCTGGTTTTTCTCATCGCTTTTATGGGAGTGCTGCCCCTGGGGTATATACTTACGCTGAACCGTAAGTATATGCGCTATGCCTTTTTTGCAGTACTTCTGCCGGTGATGATGTTCAATCAGGTGTCGATCAACTTCTTTTCCCATGAAACCTACCGGGGAACTTCACGGGGTATGGAGGTCTCTCTGGTCTATCTGATCGCCATGGCGATGCTGCTCGGCATGTTGATCCTCCACCGGTGGAAGCCTCTGTTTCCCGACACGGGAAGCAAGATCTATCTTGCCTATTTTCTCCTTTCCATCCCCTCGCTGATCAATGCGGACAACACCCTTTTCAGCTGGTTTGAATTGTGGAAAATGGTGATGATGTACGTTGTCTTTCTCTGCAGCTACTACTATCTGTATTACACACGGGATTTCAATACCGTTATGATCGGATTCGGACTGGTTGCAACAGTGACCTTTCTATCAGTGGTGTTCCAGCATATCCGGGGGATCCATCAGGCAAACGGATTTTTCCCCCATCAGAACAGTATGGGGATGTATATGAGTTTGATCGCCCCTGTCTTTTTTGCCTATTACTTCAACAGGAACAAAGGATGGAAACGCTTTTTGTTTGCCGCCTTTTTCCTTATGGCTTCGGCGGCATGTATGCGTACTTATTCCCGGGGCGCCATGGTCTGTCTGCCTTTCGGTTGTGCGATCACAACGCTGCTCTCTCTGCGTTATCAGTTCCACATGAGAAAGGTCCAGATCCTGCTGCCCATCTTTCTGATCTGTTTCTTCGGCGCCTTGCTCCTGCTGCCCAACATCATCAAGCGTTTTGAGAATGCCCCCAAAGAATCTTTGATGACCCGGCAGTATCTTGCCGCTTCCGCATGGAACATGATGTGCGACAAACCCTTTGTCGGAGTCGGTCTGAACAACTGGGGGATCAAGATCAATCCCCCTTATCCCTACTGTGAATACCGTTACGGGAACAAAGGTTATGCCCCGGACTTCAAAGAGGGTATCGTGGAAACAAGCTATCTTCTCGTAGGGGCGGAGTGCGGATTTTTAGCTCTGGGAGCGTTCCTGGCATGGCTCGGATATTACTATATCGCCGCATTCCGGATGGTCATACAATTGCGGCGGACGGAACTGTTTTATATCCCTGCGGGGATCGTCGGCGGATTAAGTGCGATCTATATGCAGTCCACCCTTGAATGGGTCATGAAACAGCAGGTGAACTTTATCCAGATGATGATGCTTTTTGCCGTGCTGGGCATACTTTTCAAATATTGCAAGAAGTTTGCAGCAAATCAGATCGAGGTGGCGGCATGAAAAATTTAATGCAAATGCTGATCGCGTTTCTTCTGTTTGCAGTGACCGGATGCGGTGAAAACATTTCCGCAGAAGAAGTTGAGTATGAGTTCCTCTCCCCCCGTGTGGTGGTCATCAAAGGGAATACGCCCAATCCTGCCGGTGTGATCTCTACGCAATACCGGGGTGTCTGGTTGAAAGAAAATGCGCTCCGCCGTCATAAAAACGGCAGGATCCTCAGAGAAGCTGACACAACATACTTCCAGTATTTTCTCCTTGACAAACCGCTCCGGGACCGGGAAAAAACTGTTGTCGGCAATGTTTCTGTCACTTATCAAGCTCAGCTTCCCAGTAATATTTTCAAACTCAACCAGCTGGGCAACGGCATCTCACAAAAGAAAAAATATGCTTACATGGGGGCATGGCTGGGGGACCGCGGCACGGCATTGCCTCTTAAACATCTTGCGGGAAAGGCGTTTGAGATCAGACAAAGTTCCGACGGCAAATGTGTCTATAAAAATCTTTTGAAACTCCGGCGGGAGGACCCCGTTTTCCGTGGGGGGATCCCCTTTACCGGTGAGGAGGTGCTGGAACTTGATTATTCCGGGTTCAACACCCCCGGCAAATATTACTTTTATGTTGACGGTATCGGCAGAAGCATGAACTTTACCATCGGCAGCGAAACTCTGAGTGAGGCGTTTTACATCCACGCCCGGGGCTTGTATCACAAGCGGTGCGGCATTGCCAAAAAACGCCCCTTTACAGCGTGGGAGAGTCCGGCGTGCCATCAGAGTGTTATCCGGGGGCGGTTCCCCGGAAATGCTGAACTTTACCGCAAAGGAAAGGGGGAAAAAGAGTTCGGATTCTTTGACCGCAAAGGCAACCGCATGGAACTCAGACATTTTGAAATCATCAAACAGAATCCCCCTTATGTGAAAGAGGTTGTTACCGCTCCCGGCGGATGGCACGATGCCGCCGATTATGACCGCCGTCCCTATCACTTGCGCATCGTCAACGATCTGGCAACGGTTTTCCTGATGAAGCCTGAGAATTTTATCGACGGACAACTCAATCTCCCCGAAAGCGGCAACGGAATCCCGGATATTCTCGATGAAGCCGCATGGGGCGTGAAGCATCTCCTTGCCGTCCAACAGGAAAACGGCGGCGTGGGAACGTGGTTTGAAACCACTGAACACCCCGGCCCCGGCGAGGGACTGCCCCATAAAGAAAAACGCTTTTATTATGTTTCAGCCCCCTCCCGGAACGGCTCTTTGGAATACGCTTCCGCTGTTTCAACTCTGGCGCTGGCAATGAAAAAAGCGGGCGTTGCTGCCGAAAGTGAAAAATATACCTCTTCGGCAGCAAAAGCATGGGCGTTTGCCGTCGATCCGAAAAACAGACTGGTCGCCTGGATGCGTCTGAAAGGGAAGATGATCTCCTGTAAAGAAAAGGCGGAACTTTACGGCGGGGAGCTGTTGAGATGCGGTATCAATCTTTATCTGCTCACCGGCGATAAAAAATATCTTGAACCCATATTGGAAAACTCTTCCCGTATCAACGCGGCGTTCAACAAAGATTTCTGGAAATGGTCCCCTCTGAGTTTGATGATACTTGAATTGTTCCCCGTAAAAGAGCTGGAAGCGTTCCGGCAGGAATACCGCAAAGTCATATTGCGCGATGCCGGAAAAATGCTTGAAGATCAGGAAAATGCCTATCCTTACCGCACCTTGTGGCACGCACACAATGCCGGTTGGGTCCACGCTATGGCGTGGGGTACTTATCACCCCCTGCGGCGGGCGATGACATTGATCGCAGCCCATAAACTGACCGGGGAAGACCATTTCCTGCAAGGCGCATATCTTGCCAACGACTTCCACAATGGCGCCAACCCTCTGGGGCGGACAATGACTTCCGGTCTGGGAAAAATCTTCCCCGCAGCCTTTCTCGATCTGGTGAGTTACGCCGATGGTATCGGTGAATTTGTACCGGGGATCACCCCCTACGGCAACACTTTCGGCATGGACCGCAACGCCGTGAAAATGGTGTACGGGAAAAACGCCGACAGACTTCCCATATTCCGGCGTTATGTGAATTTGGAATTTCTGAGCGTTCCGGCAAGTGAATATACCGTTTGGGAAACCATTGCTCCGGCAGCAGTTACAACCGGTTATCTCATCGAAAAACCTCTTTTACCAACTGAAGCGTTGAAAAACAGACTCCCTGCCGGGGATTTTCGTAAACTTCCCGGATATAAGGCTTTGCCATGAGGTGGATATGAAACACAAAACCATTGAAATATTTTTATTTATAGATGCCCTGGGTTGGAAGATCGTCAACGATCACGATTTTCTGCCGGAGCTTTTGCCCTGCCGCAAAAAAATCAATATGCAGTTCGGCTATTCCAGCAGTGCCATCCCCTCCATCCTTTCAGGGGAAACGCCGGCTTCACACGGACACTTGGGATTGTTCCGGTTTGCGCCGGAGTCCTCTCCTTTCAAAGGATTATCCCGTCTGGCGTGGCTTTTCAAGCCGGAAAGTTTCTGGAACCGGGGGCGGGTACGGCATCATCTCTCAAAAATCCTGAAGAAGCTCTACGGCTTTACCGGGTATTTCCAGCTGTACCGTATGCCGATTTGGAAATTGAAGTTCGTGGATTACTGCGAAAAGCAGGACCTCTTTATCGCCAACGGTATGGGCAATATCCCCAATTTATACGATACCTTGAGCGCAAAAGGCGTGGCGTTCCACATTTCCGACTGGCACTTGAGCGACAGGGAAAATTATGCCGCCGCAGAAAAGGCTCTTGAAAACGGCAAAAAGTTCCTCTTTGTCTATACCGCAAGTCTGGATGGACTTTTGCACGATAAAGTCGGTGACTTTGACGCCGTGCAGCATAAACTTGACGAAATCAAGGCTCTTATTGAGCATTTGTACGCCAAAGGTTGTGAATATGGGGAAAATGTGCATTTTACGGTGATTTCAGACCACGGCATGACCCCCTTGACCCAAACGGTGGATGTTATGAGCCGCATCGGAAAAAGCGGATTGGTTTTCGGCAGGGATTACGGCGCATGTTACGATTCGACCATGGCGAGATTTCATTACCTGAATGACTCTGCCAAAAGTGTGATCACGGAGATCATGAAAGAGTTCCCCGGACACTTTTTGAGCGCAGATGAAGAGAAAAATTATGGCATATACCGCACCGACCGTGCTTTCGGTGAGGGGATATTTTTGCTCGATCCCGGTGTTCAGATCGCCCCCTCCGATATGGGCGGCAAGGCGCTGAACGGGATGCACGGATTTGCTCCCGAAGATGAACACTCCTTTGCGGCGATCCTTTCCAACACCCCCTTGCCGGAGTCCGTGAAACATGTTGCAGATTATTTTAATTTAATGATAGAAAGAGCGGAA
>JAZONY010000128.1:0-13498 GCA_045654705.1 Victivallaceae bacterium | reverse complement strand
ATCTTACCGGCAGATGCGATCAATTTTTTCCCCTGCTCCGTGTTCCCGATGTGGATGGAAACTTTGGGTGCGGCAAGTTTTTTCTGAAAAGCCCCGCTTCCCATGGCAAGAAAACTTTTTTCCAGCAGCATGGCGGCCTCTTTTTCCCGTGGGTCAGGCTTCGCCGGCATCAGGATCTCAGAGAAATTCCCTTGTTTGTCCCAGAATTTCAGCTCCGCAGCCTTCAGGGCAAAGCACAGCACGGAAAATATAAAAACGGCAATGAGGTGTTTCATTTTACTGGATCCTTTTCCACAAAGAAAGATTATTGGTCTTTTTCCCGATGACGCCGGGATTGTAAGCATTTTCGGCGGTATTGCAGCGGACAGCTGTCACATGCCCGTCGCTCCAGAGGATATTGGCGGCACCGGAGTGCCAGGGGTAAATGAGTCCGAAAGAGGTCCCCACAGTGTAACTGTCGTTGAGGGAGCGGAGCGAGAAGTCTGCGCTCCCGCCAAGCACACGGTTGTCCGCCATACAGAGCGTGGAAGAGGGTTTGGTCAACTGGGTGAATTTTGCGGAAATATCACTGCTCCCCCCGTTGCGGACAGAACTGCCCAGGTGAAAATGATTGTAACCGTAATGGACCAGCTTCGGCAGTTCATTTTCAAGATAGGGCGCCTTGCCGCTGTTCCCGGCACAGCGGAACCCGGCAAGAGAGAGGTATCCCTGGGATATCATATATTTTTCCCACCCCCCCGGAGGACTGGAGGATGATCCGGCAGCGGCTGTATCGTTTCCGAAAAAATATTCTCTGTTGCCGTCAAGATAACTCTGCACCCCCAGCCCCAGCTGTTTCATATTGTTGATGCAGGAGGCGGCTTTCCCTCTGTCCCGCGCCTGCTGCAAAGCAGGCAGAAGCATGGCAGCAAGAATGGCGATAATGGCGATCACAACAAGCAGTTCAATCAGCGTAAAGATTTTTATTCTGTTTTTCATTGGAAACTCCTATTTTTATAACAATCTGTTTATTATAACACGCCAGAGTCCGCTTTTCAAGCCTCCTTGAACTGAATTCATAAAATTTCCGGATTTTTTATTTTTTTCCCTTGCAGTAGGAGAGAATTTGTATTATATTATCAACGCAGTTTCACATAACGATAACAAGGAGTCTTAAAATGAAAAAAACCATTCTTTCCCTCGCCGCCGCAACACTTCTGCTTGCCGGTTGCACCTCGGTCGAATCCACTCAGAACTTCAACGGTCTTGCCTGCGGCACCCCCACTGAAAAAGCCACCTGCCAGATCCTGATCCAGATCCCCGGCTACTACTTTTTCGGACTCCCCATTGTGACGGGGGATCTTGCTGACGGCAAATTCACCTTTTTCACCTACACCCAGACCACTGACAACGCCGTCTGGCTCCTGACCAAAGAAGCCAAAAGCAAAGGCGCCACCCGTTTGATCAATCAGAATATGGTGATGGTCGAAGGTTGCGTACTTTTCCCCTTTGTCAGCAAAAAGACCCTGAATGTTTCCGCAACGGGTGTCCGTTCCCGTTCTGCCGCCATGCGTCAGGCAAGAGAAAGCTACGACAGAGAGCCCTGAAAAAGAGTTCCGTAAACACATACGGGCAGAAGCGGTGCAAAACCGTTCCTGCCCGTTTTTTTGTGCAGTGAAACCCCAAGTCAGCTGTTGACCATGGCAAGGGCGCAGCGGAGTCCGTCGGCTGCGCCCGAGAGGATGCCGCCTGCGGCACCGACGCCCTCCCCCGCAGGAAAAAGACCGGGAAGAGAGGATTCAAAATTTTCGTTTCTTTCGATGCGGACGGGGGATGAAACACAGCTTTCCACGCCGATAAATTTTCCGTCACGGATAAAGTTGGGACACTTTCTGTCAAAGAATTTCAATGCGGCACGCAAGGCACTTTGCAGTTCAGTGATCAGCAGATGATCCACCCTGCCGGGGGTGATGCCCACTTCGCATGAGGTGCGTTTGTTCTGCAATCCCATTCTTCCGGCGAGAAAGGCGGAAGCATCCTGAGCGATCATGGTGTAGTCCCCTCCCCCCGCCTCAAAAAGGGATTTTTCGATACGTTCAATAAGGCCGTAAGCCTGATCGGGGGAAGAGAAATAATCCGCTCCCAGTGTGGCAATCAGACAGCTGTTGGCAAACTCTCCGCTCCGGGCGTAGTTGCTCATGCCGTTGGAAATGGAGTGCTTTTCCCAGGCGGTGGCGTTGACCACGGTCCCTCCGGGACACATGCAGAACGAACTGACACTCAAAGCATCCCCCGGACGGGAAACCAGATGATACTCCGCCGCCCCCAGTGCCGCCGGACGGTTGGCGGTGTGGTACTGGCAGCGGTCAATGAGACTCTGGGGATGCTCGATGCGGCATCCCATCTGAAAAGGTTTCAGTGCGTGTTTCACTTTGGGCAGGATCTTTCTGACAAGTTCCCTGCCCCCCAGCCCCGGTGCAAGGAGAACTGCGGGAGCGGAAATCATTTCGCTGCCGCAGAAAACACCGCAGCAGCGCCCCTTTTCGACGGCGATATCCGTCACCTCTTTGCCGAAAAGGAAACGCCCCCCCAGAGCTTCGATCTTGCGGCGCAGATTGATGGAAATAAGGGGCAGTTTATCCGACCCCACATGAGGACGGCTCAGATAGGCGATTTCGGCAGGGGCGCCCGCTTCGATCATTTCCTGCAGGATGAAACGGCGGTTGACATCCCGGGTCCCGGTATAAAGTTTGCCGTCAGAAAAGGCTCCGGCGCCCCCCTCCCCTATGAGGAGATTGTTTTCTGTATCCAGAACCCTTGTCTGCAAAAACTTTTCCCACTCCCGGCGCCGGTAGTCAACAGGAAATCCACGGTCGATAACGACCGGTTCAGCACCCGCCATAGCCAGTGCCAGAGCGCCGAAGATCCCGGCGGGACCTGTCCCCACCACAAGGGGATGGCGCAAAGTACACTTCTCAGGGAGCGGAAGTTCCGCTTTCCCCAAAGCGGCGAGCTGTTCAGGTGTCAATTGGGGCAAATCCAGTTTCTGCGGTGCGGAAAGGGCGAGACGGTAGACAAAAACCGCCTCACTGCGGCGGGAGTCGATGCTTTTGCCCAGAATACGGTAGCTCATATTTTCAGAAGCTATCCCCAGCTTGTCTGCGATGACGGGGAGCAGTTTTCCGTCGATGTCGCGGGGAGCCTTGCGGACACTCAGGGTAAGTTTTTCAATCAGATAATCTGCCACGATATACCTCTTTCACAGGATTCAGAAATTGCCTTTCATATAAAATATCACAGCTTTGGCACTTTTCCAAATTGGAATTTTGAAAAAAACGGGTTATATTATACACCGAAAGGAAATAAGACCTATGATCAACAACCGTAAAGAAAATGATGCCATGCTCCTCGGCATGGGACTGGATAATGAAGATGGTCACAAACGCATGACCAAAGGTGACAATTTCTGTCTGGTCGGCGGTTCGGAGGAAACTCACGACCGTATGACGGAAACGGCGATCAAGTTCAATGAGAAACTCGCCCGGAAAGGCAAACACCTGAAAGAGCTTTCACCGGAAGAGTTCCGGGACATGATGCGTGAGGCATCGGAGCGATGAGAGTCGGCGAACTCCGCCAACAGGGCATGGAACTTTTGCAGGCAGCTCACCTTGAAGCCCCTCAGCATGAATGTGACTATCTTTTGAGCGGCATTCTCAATGTGCCGCTTCTTGAACTCAGGCTCGACCCGTCGCGCTGTGTCAGTGAAGCTGAAAGCGCCCAACTGCTGGAAGCGTTCCGCCGCAGGGCTGAACGGGAACCCGCCCAATACATCATCGGAACGGCTCCCTTCCGTGATCTTGAACTTGCGGTTTCCCCGGCGGTACTCATCCCCCGTCCCGAAACGGAGGAACTGGTCTCCCTTGCACTGGAACGCGCCCCCCGCAATGCCAAAGTCCTCGACATGGGAACCGGTTCAGGTGCAATTCCTGTTGCCTTGAAGTCCGAACGCCCTGATTTGCAGCTCACCGCCGTCGATCTGAGCGAAAAGGCTTTGCAGATCGCCCGGCTCAATGCGGAACGCTGCCGCACAGAAATTGAGTTCCTCCTTTCCGACTTGTGGAGCGCGCTTGAGGGCAGAGTTTTCGATCTTGTCACAGCCAATCTGCCCTATGTTTCAGAAAGTGAGTACGCTCAATGCGACCCCGAAATATTTTTTGAGCCTGTCATGGCTCTGACCGCCCCCCATGAGGGATTGGAACTCATGGAAAAAATGATTTCTGAACTTCACCCACACCTCGCCCCCGGAGGCTGGGCGATTTTTGAGCTTTCGCCGCAGCAGAATCACTATATCCGCTCTTTCGGGGAATCCCGGGGATTTTCCGGCACGACGGTCAGGGACCTTGAGGGGAAAGAACGGTTCGTTCTGCTCCACCGGGAGCGTTGAACCATGCACCTGACACCGGGAAAGCGTAAAGCCCACCTTGCTCTGGGGCAATTCGGCGAAGATACAGCCGTCAGATTGCTGGAAATAAAAGGATATCACATCCTCGCCCGGAACTTCCGGCTCAAAAGCGGAGAGCTGGACATCGTTGCCCTTGACGGTCTGACCATCGTTTTTGTCGAAGTCAAAACCCGCCGTATCTTCCCCGGTGTCACCCCGGCATGGAACCTTTCTCTGACCCAGATGCGGCGGAATTCTCATGCGGGCAAACATTATCTCCATCTTTTCGGGATCCCTGAAATGCCCTGCCGCTTTGATCTTATAGAGGTCACAGTGGACCGCCGCCGTCCCCGGCGTATTCTTGAACTCCGCCACACTCTCAACCTTTTCCCCTGCCCATGAAAGAACTTCTGAGACGTTTTGCCGCCTGGTGCGGATTTTTCCGTTGTCCCGTCTGCAATGAAAGGGGCGGCAACGGCAGGAACGATATTTGTCCGGAGTGTCTCAAACAGTTTGAATTTCTTCCGGTCCAAAACCGCTGCAAGGGATGCGGCGGAAAAAATGAGTCCATCATGGCGGTCTGCTCCGGGTGCATGGAGTTCCCCCGCCGCCCCTATGAAGATGCAGTGGCAGTCATGGAGTACTCCGGTGCGGGCCGGACTCTCATCCGTCAGATGAAGTTCCGGAACCGTCCGGAGCTGGCACGCCCCCTCGCCCGGTTGGCGGTCGAAAAACTCCTCGAAAGCGGCATGGCGTTTGACGTGATCGTTCCCATTCCCCTTCACTGGAGCCGTCTGCTTTACCGCTCCTACAATCAGACTGAACTGATCGCTTCTCTCATCAGTTCGGCGACGGGGAAACCCCTCATACACGGATTGAAAAAAATCAAAGCCACGCCCCACCAGTCCCGGCTCAAAAAGAGCAAGCGGCAAAAGTTTCTGAAAAACACCTTTGCCGTCAGGGACGGTTCATTTGCCGGGAAAAAGGTTCTGCTCCTTGACGATGTTCTCACCACGGGAGCCACTCTCAGCACAGCGGCAAAAGTTCTCCTCAAAAACGGAGCCGCCTCGGTCAAAGTCCTCTGCTGTGCAAGGACACCTCTCAAAGTCAAAAGCCGCAGTTGATCCCCCCTGAACGTTCCGGATAAAGAAACAGCTTGATATAAAATCCGCCCCCAATGACCATAATTCAATTTTTTTGAAAAAGTATACTTGAAAAAACATATTTCAAGTAGTATAATATAATGACTTTATATCATTAAGAAATATTTGAAATGTAAAACAAAATACAAATAAATAACAGTAAACTGTAAAAAAACAGACTGAATTAATCAACAATTCAAACCGTGATACAAATGTTGTAAAAACGGTATATTCAGATTCATTCCGAAGTTTAAGGGAGGTAAAAGATGAGTTCATCAAGTGACACCGGCAAAAAAAGTATCAACGCCGACACTAAGAAAGTATATGTAAGCAACTGGGACGCTGAAGAGGGAACCGAAGTCGCCGCAGGAAAATATTTCGGCGTCAATGCCTTCACCGATATCGCCGATGCTGTCGCCGCAGTCAAGAATAATGGAACCGTCCAATTTGACGGCAACGCCATTCTTGAAGAAAAGAAATGGGCTTATATCGACGGCAAAAGCATCAGCTTTGCCGGAACCGGCGTCATCAAAGAAAACGATATCGGCGGCGGTACTGTGGGTTCCTGGGTCCGTGTCGGCAAAAGGGGCAATGCAACTCTTACCATCAAATCCGGTGCCGACATCACCATCGACAACCAGATCAACAGCGGACTCAATGTCAGCGGCGCCGTTACGGTGAAAGATAAGGATGGCAAAGCCGAAAAAACAGCTTACTCCGGCCGTCTGAATATTGAAAAAAATGGAAAACTGACTCTTAACAAGCTGGTTCTCAGGGGAACAGCTGATGTCAAAGGTACTCTCGTTGCCAAACAGGTCACTGTTGCAACGGATACCCCCGATCCCGGATATACTCTGGTCAGTGCCGAAAAAGCTGTTTTCAACATTACCGACGGCGCAAAAGTCATTGTCACTGAAGCCAATCCTGAATACGGCAAAGCTCATTTCGACGTTAAGGAAAACAGTTTTGTCAACATCACCCGTAATGCGACTCTTGAAGCAACCGTCTTCAACAACTACGGCTCCGTCACAGTTTCCGGTGCCAATCTGATCGTTGAAAACTTTTATCACTACGGCACTCAAGCGAATTTCAATGATGTTGTTCTTGATATCACCTCTTTTGTCAACGGCAGCGAAACCTCTCCCGGTTACGCTGTCATCGGTGGAAAAAGCAAAGTCAATATCGACAAAGTTTCAGGTAACTTTGCCCTGCGTCTGGCTGACGGAACGGTTATCAAAGACGGCTCATCCATCGGCGGCGCAACGGGAGTCAGAAATCTCGGCAAACTTACCATCGGCGAAACTGCCAATGACAAGATCCACTTTGACAACTTTGACAATATCAATGCCGCCGGACATACCATCACCGTCAATGGTATCTGGAGTATCGCCGAAGAAGGCAAAATTCTCTACGGTAAAGACGGCAGTTACCGTTTTTCAATGGTAGGCGATGAAAAAGGAAAAGTCACCACCATTCTGAACGGTGCCGGAACCATCAATATCAACACTTCTGTCATTTTTGAGGGCCGCTGGCCCGCCGGAAGTGATTATTACTCCGCCGTCGGCAAATTCCTGATCGAAAAGGACCTGACTGTCAATGTCACTGAAGTTTCAGGGCAGTCTCATATCCGTTTTACCTTTGCCGATGTCACTATCAAAGGGAAGTTCAACACCTTCGGAACGGAGCAGGACAGCGCGGCCTTAAAGGAGGCTGCTGTTACTGTCACCGGAAGCAATGCCGAACTCAACATCGCCGATGAATTGAGCGTCGGTTACGATTACATTTACCAGTGGGATCCTGCAAAAAACGACAGTAACAAAAATGACTACAAGAGTACTCTCAACATCAAAAACGGTGCTCTGGTCACTGTCGGCAAAGATCTTTTCCTCAACCTCGACAGTGTGATCAATATTGCTCAATCCACATTGACCGTTGAAAAAGAACTCAGAAACTATGGCGGTATCGTCAATATCAGCGGCAAATCCACCGTTGATCTTACAGTCGCAGATTACGGAACTGCGGCAGGTGCAGTCAACCTTGCCAATGGAACGCTCCTGAGCGGAACGCTTACGGCTCCTGCGATCACGATCAAGGGAACCGCTTCTCTGGCTGCGTATGCCGCTTTCTCCGGTGCCGTTCTCAAAGGAACTCTGAAAGCTGCCGATACCAATACTCTTGAGATTGCCGAAAACAGTTCAAAAGCTGTGCTGCTTCTTGCCAGGGGGGATTATTCGGAAGCCGATTTCGGTGATATCACCATCAAAGGAGCAAGCTCCAACGCCGCGATCACGGCAGCTGCCACATCTTTCAACGGCAACAAGATCAGCAATGCAGCTCTTTACCTCACGGTGGAAGATGTGACCGACGGCATCGAACTCAATGCCGATATCGCCCTCGGTGCGATCAAAGAGATCAACGGCAATGTTGTCAATAATGTCAACGGACTTTATCTTTACAGCGTTGCGACTGACTCCGGTGTTGAAACTTATCGCCTCGACAAAGTTGCAGGCGGCATCGACATTTCCAAAACCGAAACGGATGAAACTGATGTTCTTCTCAGCGGCAAGACCATCAGTTTCAAAAACGCCGATGATTACTCCGATATCATTTTCTCCACCCAGGCGGGCAATACCACCATCAAAGTCGCAAGCGGAAACTCCAAAAAAGATATGGAGATCACCGTCGGCGGCATTGAAAAAAGCGCTGACGGCGGAGTCAACCATATCTCCGTCGGCAACTACGCCAATATGGACATCCTCGGTTCTGTCGCCCGTCTGGGCAATATCACCGTCGGCCACCATGCCTCTTTGTCGATCGGCGAAGAAACTTCCGGAACCTCTGCTTCCCACTCCATCAAGATCGGCAGTGACTCTGAATTTACGAGCAAGGCTCTGAATCTTGCCGGGGGCAAAGCCGCCTTTTCCATCGGTAAAAACGCAAAAGTCACCATCTACGGCGATTACACTGTTGAGGAAGCCAACAACTCCATTACCCTTGCCGACAAAGCCCGGATGACGGTCACTGGCGACATCATCAACTCCAGCGGCGATAATTATGACAGTACCACAGGTGAATTCAAATACGCCTCTGCCATCGGTTCCACCATCAAGATCGGCAAAGGCGCGACCCTTGATGTTGACGGAAATGTTGTCAGCGTTGCCGGATTGACCAACTACGGCAGATTTTTCGCCGAAAACGTGTACGGCACTGAAAAGAACAATACCGTAAGTTTCGGTACCGGTGCCGGCGCCCAGGTCAACGCCCTCGATCTGTGCGGCGGTCAGAACAGTGTCAAGCTCGGCAACGGTGCAAGCCTTGTCGCCAACGCCGTCCGCAACGTCAGGAACTACACACTCGGCAATGAGGCAACTCTGACCGTTATGAAATCCGGACTTGAAGGTGTGCAGAAGTTCACCGCCGGAAAGAAAAGCAGCATCATGCTGACCGCTCTCAACGGCACGGAGAAAAACGACACTTTCAGCATCGGTCATAACAGCCGTATTTCCGGCAATACCGCCATGGCGTTTGCTGCCGGAAACGACACCTTCAAACTCGGCGACAATGTTACTGCCAATTTGGGTGCAGTTGATTTCGGTGACGGAAAGGATACCATGACCATCGGTAAAAACTCAAAAGTCATCCTTGAAAGTCTTTCCGGTGTTGAAACGCTCAATGTCGGCAAAGAAACAGAACTCCGTTTCACCGGCGTCGCAGATATCGCTCTGGATGATGTCAAAGGTTCATGGAAGAACGCAACTCTCTATGATATGAGGGGCGGACTCACCACCGATGCCGAAGGTGTCGCAACTCTCAGCGGAAGCACCTACGGCAACGAGTGGGATCTTTTCACCTTTGAAGTTACAGGCGAAGAGAACAATGAAATCACTCTTCCCGGCAACGCTTCCGATAACTGCATTGTCGATCTTTACGAATACAAAGACGGCAACTGGAACAAACTGGGCGCACTCCAGAGTGCATCCGGATGGGTCAGCGAACTGGAAATCGGCGGAAAATATGCTGTCGCAGTCAATGTTTCCGACGCGGACATGAACAAGAGCAAAGGCACCGACAACAGCTACAGCTTCACGCTCCAGCTTGCCTGATACCGTTGTTATCCCCCACGCCGTGCAGATAAACTGCACGGCGTTTTTTTGTCTCCGGAGCAGAAAAATTCAGGAGTTCTTTTTCCGGTCCCGGGAGTGCCAGAGCCAGAAAGCAGCGGCAGATTTGAAGCCGAGACGGGCGGCGATCTCTTTCTGACTCATACGCCCTGCTGCGCTTGAAATGAAAGCGCGGCGCACGGTGTTGATATATTCGCCGACGGTCATGCCGCAGCTGTTTTTGAATTTCCGCATGAGATAGCAGCGGTTGTAACCGGTGAGTTTTTCCAGCTCCTCCATGGATGAGTTGCAGCCGCAGTTGAGGGAGATGTGTTTTTTCATCCAGTTGACGATATCGTACTGCGCCGTGAGGGGGGAAAGGGAGCTTTCAGGGTGGAATTCGATCTCTTCCGCAATGATACGGGCAATGCTGCGGTAAATTTGCAAGCGCACTTTTTCCGGGGAGTTCAGGGCAAGATCCCACCTTGCGTTGATAAATTCAAGCATGGAAAGTGAAAACTCCCAGCTGCCGCAGCTGCGGAACGGCGTCTGACCGCTGATGCGGTAAAGCATGGCGAAAAACCGTTTGGGATGCAGATGGACCCAGATGTGAGTGACGTCACTATTGATATTCCGGTAGCCCAGCTGATGGGGAATGTTGCTGTTGATGAAAAACGCATTTCCGGGGGAACATTTGACCGATTTGCCATTAAAAGTAAAACGGCTTTCACCTGCAAGGATCAGCAGTATTTCCCGCTCCGGATGGGATTCCTGAGGTTGGAGGGGCGTGGTATCTTTATCGTTTTCAAAGGAATTTTCATCCAGACAATCGGTGAATTCCGGAAATTTTTCATCTAACGGCATGAGGTTTTTCCCTGAAGTTTTTTTAATATTTTTCATAATATAGCACCGTAAAAACTCTGCTGCAAATATGAATGTCATTATTTATATATTTTTTTGCAATCTGATATATTGAAAAAATAACCGTGCAATGATATATTTTCACCAGTACAATCATTATCACCCGAAAGGATTTTTTAATTATGAGCAAACTTGCAATCGACGGCGGCAGCAAAGTCTTTGCTGAAGATGTGAATTTCAAAACCTGGCCCCCCGTGTATCCCGAAGTGGCTGAAAAACTCGCTCAGGTCTATATGAGCGGCAAGTGGAGTTTCTACGGCGCTCACGAAATGAAGTTCGCAGCGGATTTTGCCGCTTACCACGATGCTCAGTTCGGAACTTTCATGGTCAACGGCACCACAACCCTTGAATCCGCACTCAAGGCGTTGGGAGTCGGTCCCGGCGATGAGGTCATCGTCCCCAGCTGGACATGGATGGCGACGGGTATGGCTCCTTTGTATGTGGGGGCGACCCCCGTCTTTGTGGACGGCGAAAAAGATACCTTCTGTATGGACCCTGCGGCTTTTGAAGCTGCTATCACACCCCGCACAAAGGCGGTGATCCCCGTTCATCTTTTCGGCTCCATGGCTGATGTGGAAAAAATCTGCGCCATCGCCGCCAAACACGGCATCAAGGTCATCGAAGACTGCGCCCACGCTCACGGCGGAAAATGGAACGGCAAAGGCGTTGGAAGTTTCGGCGATGTGGGCAGTTTCAGCTTCCAGCAGTCCAAGATCATGACCGCAGGGGAGGGGGGGCTTTGCACCACTTCAGATCCTGAACTCTTTGACCGTATCGGCAGATTTTCTCACATCGGTTACTCTCTGGGCAGCAAACAGGGCAAACCTGCCGGACCTCCGCCGCAGGATCTTGACAGCCGTAACTACCGCTGCACCGAGTTTCAGGCGGTGATCCTGCAGGACCAGCTTGAACGCCTTGAAGCGGACTCCGCACGGCGCAAAGCCAATGCTGACTATCTCCACGCTGAACTCAACAAAATCCCCGGCATCAGAACTCAGGCCTCCGGACGCTGCGCCACCATGCAGAGTTACTATGTTTACGGCATTACCGTCGATCCTGAGTTCCTCAAAGAGGGCAAGACCAAAGCCGACGTTCTCGCAGCTCTCAATGCCGAAGGCGCCGTTGAAGTCTTTGCCGGTTGGGGGGCTGTGACCTATAAACAGCGTCTCTGGAACGTTTCTCCTGAAAGATACCGTGTGGAATCCTTTGAAACAGTGGAAGATATCATTCAGAACAAAATCATGCTGGCAGATATCCGCTGGCTCAACGGTGAGCGTTCACTTTGCGAAAAACTTGTGGAAGCCTTCCGCAAGGTCATGACGGAGTACAGCAAATGAGCAGTTTTCTTGCAGTCGGAGCCGCTGAAAGAGTGGTGGAAGTTCCCCTTTTCGCAGAATTGGGGGGCTACGGTCCATTCCGGGGCAGGCGCAACATCGGTGTCAGAGATCCCCTCTATTGCCGTGTCCTTACCGTCAATGACGGCGAAAGGCGCAATGTGCTGGTCATTACTGATATGATCGCTTCAAGCCAGCTCCACTGCCGTATGCTGCGCATGGAACTTGCCGAGGAGTTTTCTCTTTATCCTGATGCCATCATGTTTGCCGGGACCCATACCCACTCCGGGCCCTGTCTTGCTTCCTGCGATGTGGGCTACGGCGAACCCAATGCGGAATTCGCCGCCAACTGGAGCGCGGCGGTCAAAGCCAATCTCCGTGATGCCATCGCCAATGAAGAGCCGGTCAGGGCATTTGCAGGCAGGGCGCCTATCAGAAAGCAGCTGGGAAGCCGCCGGACTATGGGGAGCGACAAACACACCGATCCACACAGCCGTTTTGTGAAGTTCTGCCGTGAAGATGGTTCTGTCAAAGTTCTGCTCCATAATCACGCCATGCACGGCGTGGTTTTCGGTCCCCAGCTCTATGTTTCGGCGGATTGGATGGGGGATGTGAACCGTAAAATCAAGGAACGCAAACTTGCGGAAATGCCCCTCTTCCTTTATGGAACTGCCGGAGATGTGAACGTCATCTGGACCCACAAAAGAGAGGAACGGGACCAGAATCTTGAGTGGATCAGCGAAAGTTACACCAATGATCTGGAAGCAGCCCTCAACGATTGTGAGGAAATTCCCCTTTTCAAGGTGAAAAGCGTTCTTAAAAGCGTGGAGTTCCCCACGGAAAAGGTGGACCCCGCTGAATATCGTGAGGTTGCCGCAGTTCTGGCTGAAAAGGCTGAAAAGGGTCTGGGGGATGTGAAGCTGCTGAACTTCATCCACGACCGTATGATCGAAATGGCGGTCATGGCAGAGCGTGGGCATGATTTCAGGGTCATCCGGGATTTGCAGATCATCCGCATGGGTGAACTTGAGATCTTTGCCATTCCCGGTGAGGCCTTTCTGGTCATCGGCGAGGAGCTGATGGAAAAGGCCCGTGTCAAGTTTCCTCTTGCTCTGTCGGTTGCCAACGGCGACAGCGGTTATTTCCCTGATAAAGAGATGTTTGCCCGTTATCCGTCGGTCTACGACAGCGACGATTTCGGGGCATTCGGATTTTACGAAGTCTGGTTCGGCCCCGGCCAGCTCAGAGCCAAATTCAAGCCTGATATCTCATCTTTCATCGTTGAGAAACTTCTTGAACTTGAAAAAGAACTGGATTGAGTGTTACAAAAAAAGGGGGGGCAAAACCCGATGTTTTGCCGCCCCCTCTTTTTTTTGCACCTGCGGCACACCAATAAAGTCCGACTTGTCCGACATGTCCGACATGTCCGACAAAGTGCCGCACCAGACACTCATGCAAAATCAGAGCGTTTACCAGTACTGCGGGGCTGAGTGTGTGAGTGAACCTTTTTGTTTGGTCATACTTGAGGTTGTGAGAGATTTACTTTGGTCTGCGGAGTTGGGGTAAAGACAGCGCCAGCGC
>JAZONY010000127.1:0-8286 GCA_045654705.1 Victivallaceae bacterium | reverse complement strand
TGAAGCCTTGTACCACACTGGTCGAAGCCCCAAACCTCCCCAAAAACAGTATCACCATTGCACCACAACAACACGCCCCACAGGTCGGAAAGAATGGGGGCTTGGGGGAAAGAAAGCGCTGGCGCTGTCTTTACCCCAACTCCGCAGACCTCTTTAACGCAAGCACAACCTCAAGTATGACCGATAACCAAACCCCTCAGTACTGGTAAACGCTCTGTTTGTGCATGAGTGTTGGGTGCGGCGCTTTTTACGGACTTAAACCGACAAAAACGGACTTTTACGGACTCAGGCGGTCGCCGCCCCCTTAAATCTGCGTCAGCAGTTGACAAACGCTTATTTGCGACCCTCGCAGCTAGAAGCAGCTGCGAGTTACTTCGGTGTCGACGTTCGACCGCCGCCTCGCAAACAAACGCTGTCAGCCAACTATGCCGGGGAGGGCGGACTCTTTGGGGGCGCCGCAGGTGAAAAATCTGCCATGTCCGGGGCAAAGGTTTGTGTTTTTCTCTTGCCAATTGGCTTTTGCGGGTGTATATTATCCCATGGCAATATATTTAAAAGGATAAAGAGGCATCCATGGCTGAAAGAGGAAAAATCAAATCAACGCTTTTTTTCGTGTGCAAGATCGCTCTTGCCGCAACGGTGGTCTGGATCCTTTTCAGCCGGGGGCAGCAGGAGATCCTCAAATGTTTCCGGAGCTTTGACTACCGCTATCTCATCCCGGCTTTCTTTGTGCAGTTTTTCCAGCACCTTTTCAGCGCCCGCCGCTGGCAGATCCTTGCGGAGATTTTGAAGATCCGTCTGGGCTTTGCCGAAGCTCTTTCGCTGACCATGCAGGGGAACTTTTTCTCTCTGGTGATCCCCGGAGGTGCCATCGGGGGCGATGTGATCAAGATGGCGGTCATCAGCCGCCGTTCCCGTTCAGGAAGCCGCATGGAAGGGGCGTTCACCGTGCTGATGGACCGCATCGTGGGGATGATCTCACTTTTCACATTGACACTGCTGCTGCTGATCCCGGGAAGCCGCCGTCTGCTGGGGATCCACTTCGGGGAGCTGCCCTGCGACACCTCTTTCAATATGCTGCTCATCGGTGGGCTTGTGCTTCTCTGCCTCGCAGGATTGGGGGCAAGCTGTGTGATCTTCTTTCACCGCACCCTCTACCGGATCCCGGGGATAGGTTTTCTCCTGAAAAAGGCGGATTCCCTGACAAACGGCACCGTCTCACGGATGACCGGAGCTGCGGATATTTACCGGAAACACTGGAAAACTCTCGGCGTTCTCACCTTTTTCACCACCTTTTTCGTCCACCTCTGGTGTGTGATCCCCTTTTATTTGCTCCTCAAGGGGCTCGGGGTGGAGTTTTCTCTTTTCGCCCTCATCCTTGCGGTGAATATCGGCAATATAGCGGGTTTGATCCCTCTTTTTCCGGGAGGTATCGGGATCCGTGATCTTGTGACAGTGACGATCCTCAGTGCCAATGCCGTCGCCCCCGGCGATGCCAAGACCGCCCAGCTTCTTGCCACGGCGCTGATGCTGGCGATGAATCTGGCAGGCGGCATATTCTTTATCTTTGATCCCGGCAGATGCAAACAGGAAGGAAAAAATGAGCAGCAGTGACATCCAGTTGGAAATGAACTTTTCCGAAAGACAGAACCGGTTCCGCACCACCGTCGAAAGCGGCACATTCTCTTTGCTCGTCGAAAGCGGCGTACCGGACCCCAAACTCCCCGTCAAAGAGGTGCTGAAACAGCTCTGCACCCTTGAGGAAACTTGCGTCCGAATCGACAATATCCCCTGCGGCATGGCACTTCTTGACGGTCAGAACAACCCCGGCAACTGGAGTGCCGTGGAATTTGCCGCCCAGATGTCCGATGCCCACCGTGACCGCCATGTGGTCTATCTTTCGGGAGCCAACCGTGATGCCGCCGAAATCGACCGCCAGCTCGCCATTGCCGCCAATGCCAACGCCGCCAATATCGTCGCCGTGTCGGGGGATCTGGGGCAGAATATCCCCCAGCGCACCGATTCCGGAAAGATTTTCAAGCAGCTCATGGCGCAATCCTTCTTCACCGGTGTCACGGTCAACCCCTACCAGTACGACCCCTGGGCGCTTCTTGCCCAGTACAGCAAACTTTCTGCCAGGATCCTCAGCAACGGAGGCTTTTTCGTGACCCAGATGGGATGGGACACCTTGAAGCTCCAGTCCCTCATCTGGTATCTGCTTTCCAGTGATCTTTACGCCCCCGGCTTTGTCCGGCTCCTTTTCCTCACCCCGGAACGGATGAAAAAGCTCCTCGAAGAGGAAACGCCCGGCATCATCATCGGCAAAGAGCTGCGCAAGACCATGGAATACGAACTCACCCTTTCCCGGAAACTCTTTGACGTGGCGCAGTTCCACCGCCTCGAAAGACAGGCCGCCGCCTGTAAAGTTCTGGGCTTCAGCGGCATCCAGCTTGCGGGCGCAGACAACCCCGCCGTCGCCGTCGAAGCGGCAAAGGCGGTGGTCAAGGGGATCAACGCTTTCAGGAACTTTGATGAGTTCCTTGAGTGTTACAGGTCGGATCTTGCGGAATCGGAAGTGAACTCCTTTCATCTGAGGTTCCAGATGTTTGACCGGGTGCTGAAACGCCCCTATCCCTTTGATGAGCCCCCCCGCCGCGCCGAACTCCCCGACCCGGAGCTTTCGTTCTGGGAAAAACTCAGCGTTCTTTTCGCCCGGCGTGATGCTTTTTCCAAAAGGCGGCAGGGTGTTCCCACCGCCGGGGCGTGTCCCAAACACAACACCCTGGGACCCTGCGGCGGTGTGCGCCACGACGGCAAATGCGAAAACAATTCTCAGGAGTGCGTCTACCGCAAATGGTTCCGTTTCGCCGCCGCAAAGGATGCCCTCAACGGTATCGAAAAGGAAATGATTTGATTTTTTTGCAGTTTCATTTGATTTTACAGGCTTTGTAAGGTATATTGACAAAGCGTGTTATTTCAGGAGAAAGAATCGGATATGGAAGAAACAACCACCATTTATCTGGTCCGCCACGGCGAAACCACCGCCAACGTGACCGGAACACTTCAGGGGCAAAGCGACGTCCCCCTCAATGAAAAGGGCTTGGAACAGGCGCGCCTTGTGGCTGAAAGAGTGAAATATAAACACTTCGATCGCATCCTTTCAAGCGACCTTTCACGGGCGGCCGTCACCGCAAAGACCATTGCAGGAAGCCGTACTGTCGAAACATTCCCCATTCTGCGGGAGTGGGATCTGGGGGAATGGGTCGGCTTGACCATGGATGAGATCGCAATCAAGTTTCCCGATGAGTATGAAGCGTTCCGTTCAGGGGACCCTGACGGAAAGATTTCCGGGGGCGAAAGCCGCAGGGAGTTCAATGCCCGTGCCGAAAAGATTTTGCAATGGCTTACGGAAACTTTTCCCGGCAAAGAGCTGCTGTGTGTCTCACACGGGGGCGTCATCAGGAGCATTTTCCGTGCGATCATGGGGGATGGGACGGCAAAACATATCCGGACCGACAACACCTGCATCTGCGTCATCCGTTATTTTCACGAGAGCTGCAAGTGGCAGATCGTTACATGGAACGAGATTTCACACCTGGAAAATCAGAAATTGAGTACAGGTTGGTAAGATATTGTTATTCAAGGAGTTTATATTATGGAAAAGAAAGTCAGATTCGGCGTTGTGGGCGTAGGTTCCCGTGGACTCCACGCCTTCAGCACCATGATTTGTCAGCGCAACGATGCTGAGGTCGCCGCCTTTTGCGACACCAATCCCCTGCGGATGAAAAACGCCGCCAAAAAACTCAACATCAATCCCAACTTCTACGCCACCATTACCGAAATGGTGAAAAATGAGACCCTCGATGCCGTGGTCATCACCACCCCCGACTTCTACCACGAACAGTGCGCCGTCGAAGCCCTTGAAAATGGTGTCAACGTCCTCATCGACAAGCCTCTTGCCACCAGTGTCAAAGGGTGCCGCAACATCATTGCCGCCGCTGAAAAGGCGGGCAAAACCGTTATGCTGGGCTTCAATCTGCGCCACAATGCGGTGCTGAAAAAGGTGAAAAAGCTGATTTCAGAAAACACCATCGGCAAGGTGTTCCTCATTGAGAACCGTGAGTTCTACGACGGGGGCAGGACCTATATGTCACGCTGGAACCGCAGTTATGAATTCTGCGGCGGATTGTGGATCCACAAGGGGAGCCACGACTTCGACGTCTTCCAGTGGCTTCTGGATTTCCCCAAGCCGGTGAAGGTCAGCTCCTTTGCCGGGATCAACATCCTGAACCCCGACCACATCCCCTTTGAATTGACGCCCGGTCTCCCCACAGGTCCCACCTGCCATGAGTGTCCCTACAAGAAGATCTGCCCCGATATCTACGATATCTCAGGGGAACTGGACAGCTGGGGCGATGAAGCCGCCAAGCTGGACGGCTACAAAAAGGACCTCTGTATCTATACTTCCGACAAGAGTGTCCACGACAACGGTATCGCCATGGTCGAATATGACAACGGCGCCCGTGCCAGCCACATGGAGTGTTTCGTCACCCCCATTTCCGACCGCCGCTACACCATCGTCGGCGAACTGGGGCAGATCGAAGCCAGCCTCACCGACCGTATCGTCACGCTCCGCCCCCGCTGGAGTAAAGAGATCGTCACCTACCAGATCCCCGACGAAGAGGGCGGTCACGGCGGCGCAGACCCCAATCTGCTGGACACCTTCATCAAGGTCATCACCGGAACTCTTGCCAACACTTCCACCACGGAACACGGCATGATGTCAACGGCTGTCGGCGAAGCGGCGGAGCTTTCACGCCGTGAAAACCGCACCGTCTTTATTGAAGAACTTTTCAGAGATTGAGCCTTGAAATAAGAATATGAACGGAGAAATGCTGCTCAAAGTCGTGCTTGCCATTGCACAGACTTTCGTATTTTTCGCCGTGGGCGCCGCTGCGGTGAAGTGCAAATATCTGGATTCAAGGGATGTTTCCAGATTAGGGAACTTCACCATGGATATCATTTTCCCCTTCTGCTGCTTTGCCAGCGTTTTTCAGGGGATGCAGGGCGCCGACCCCATGGCGGTCTGGATGCCCCCCGTATTGGGGTTCGGCATCATGGCGTTCAACGGCATCATCGGACTGGGACTGCAATACGGCTTGAAAAACCGTTCCGAAAGCCGCATGAAGGCTTTCAGGCAGATGGCGGCGATCAACAACTACCTCTTTCTGCCCCTCATTATCGTGGAAAGCCTTTACGGCAGTCAGGGCAGTGCCTGTCTCATGCTCTTTTCGGTGGGTTCCGCCGTGGGATTCTGGAGCGTGGGCATCTGGGTCATGTCCAAGTTCGGATTCAACAAAGAAACCTTCAAAAACCTCATCACCTCCAATCTGGTGGCGGTGATGATCGCCGTGCTGCTGGTCTGCTGCAAAGTCCCTGTGCCACATGATGTTATACGCATCGCCAACGGTATCGGCATCATCGGAACGCCCCTGATGCTGGTGCTGACGGGCGCTTCACTTGCCCTTTCGGGGGCGGCGCTCTTCCGTGAAGGCAGGGATGCCGCATGGGGGGTGGTCTGCCGTCTGCTCATCATACCTGCGCTGACGGTGGCGGTGCTGAAACTTATCCCCATGCCCCCCATGGTCTATAACGTGGCGCTGGTCATCGCCCTCATGCCCACCTCGTGCGCTTCGGTGATCATCGTCGGAAAATACGGCGGCGACGTGGATTACTCCGGACAGCAGCTGCTGCTTTCGACGCTCATTTCTCCTGCGACCATTACCGGATTTCTTTATCTGTCAACACTTTTTTAATTTAAGGATAAAACATTATGAAAACTTTATTTGCACTCTTTTCCGCATTTCTCCTTGTCTGCGGCTGTTACGCCGCCCCCGCCAAAGCTCCCGCCAAGACCGCTGCGGTCAAAAAGCGCGCTCCCCGCAGAAATGTGGTCAAGACCTACTACGAAGCTCAGTTCGTCAAGGGCAAGTGGAACCCCGCCGACTGGGAAATGGTCCGCAGCTGGCGGTTTGACCACGATGCCGCCTTTCTCCAGATGCCCAACTGCATCCAGAACCGTGTCCCCGAAGGGCTGACCGATGAGGAGCTGCAGGGCAAAAAAGGCAATGCCGGATACGCCATCATGCTCCTCAAACAGAAGTTCAAAGGCAACACCTCCATCACCTGCACCATGGAGTTCGACTACCGCATGGCTCCCGGCATCATCCTCTCTTACGAGCCTGTGAAACACGGCAAAGACAAACTGGAACTCCGGGAACACTTTGAAGTCATCCTCTACGACGACGGTCTCAATCTCTGGCACCACTACTTTGAAAAGGGTTCCCCCAACAGCAAGGACCCCAGAGTCATCAAAACCGGCGTGGAACAGAAGTGGCGCAAAGCCTGTTATCTCGATGATAAAAAGTTCTACAAGCCCAAGACAAAATATGAGGTCAAAGTCAATGTCCGCTACACCTCAAGAGGTCCTCAGGTGGAAATCGCCTGCGGCGGCAGGGTCATCGGATGCTACGCCCCTCAGATGCCCGCCGGGGAATACCGCATCGGCATCGTGGGCTGCGAAGGCAGGAACCGTTTCTATGACTTCAAGGTGACGAACCGTTGACAGGTGTATGATGGCTTCCTCTCTTGTCATCGTTCTGGACCGGCTCCGCAGCGCCCACAATGTGGGCAACATCTTCCGCCTTGCCGAAGCACTGGGCGCAGAGATCATCGGCTGCGGAGCAACCCCCATGCCCCCCCATCCCAAGCTGGAGCGGACCGCCATGGGAACCGATAAAAGTGTGCCGTTCCGCACAGTTCCCGAGGTGGCGGATGCCATCCGGATGCTGCGGCAGGAGGGGTGTGCCATGATCCTCGCCGCTGAACCGGGGGGCGGTGAAAGCTCCCTTGCATGGAACAGAGAATACAAATACCCGCTGGCAGTGATTTTCGGCAACGAAGCTCTGGGAGTTCATCCCGAAGCCCTGAAAATGGTGGACGGTCTGGTCTCGCTCCCCATGAACGGCGCAAAGGCTTCCATCAACGTCAGCAATGCGGCATCTGCGATCATGTTCGCAGCCGATGCCCGCAAAAAATAAGGCAGATTCTGATATGAAAGTCAAACTGACTGGAAAAAATCTTGAGGAAATACGTTCACTCCTCCCCCGCTACGGACTGGAAGAGTGCGAAACAGGATATGAGTTCATCATCTGTCACGGCGGCGACGGTGCCCTGCTGGGGGCGGAACGGGAGTTCCCCGGAGTTCCCAAGTTCCCCATCAGAGACTTTGCCACAGCTCCCACCTGCCTCAGACACCAGCTCGAAAGCCGCCTCGAAAAGTTCGTCGCAGGAGAGCTGGATACCACGGAACTCCCCAAACTTGCCGGCGTTTTCCGGGGAAAAACCATTTACGGGATCAACGATATTTTTCTGCATAACAAGGTTTGCTGCGGTGCTTTGCGCTTCAAAGTCGCCATCGACGGAGAGCCTTATGCCAACGAAGTCATGGGCGACGGCGTGGGACTTTCAACGGTCCACGGCAGCACAGCTTATTACAGGAGCATCACCCGGAGCGTTTTCCGGACCGGTATCGGACTTGCTTTCAGCAACGCCACCGTCGAAATCAGCCACCTGGTCCTCCCCGAAAACGCCGTGATCGATGTGGAGATCCTGCGGGGCCCCGGTCTGCTCATCGCAGATAACTCCCCCGTGATCGAACTCCCCGAAAAAGAACCGGTCCGCCTCTATCTTTCCCAGGAAAAAGCCCTCATCACCGGACTGACCGGCTTCATGTGTCCCGACTGCCGCCGCCTCCGCCACCGCCCGCCGAACGTCGGCTCCGGAGTAACTCGCAGCTGCTTCTAGCTGCGAGAACCGCAAATAAGCGTTTGTCTACTGCCAACGCAGATTTGCGAGGCGGCGACCGCCAGAGTCCGTAAAAGTCCGTTTTTGTCGGTTTAAGTCCGCAAAAAGCGCCGCACCGCAAACTCATGCACACCGGGGGCGCTTACCAGTACTGAGGGGTCTGGTTATCGGTCATACCTTGGGGTGTGAGTGATTACACCGCAAACAAGCGTTTGTGGCGATAACTTTGCGCTCGCTTTGCCATGGGTAACTGGTTATAGGTCTTATAAGTCTTATAAGTCTTATAGGCATTGGCTGGTGATTACCTGACATCCGTGGCGTCTGCCCGGCGTGGTTGGCTGATGGCGCCCCTGACAAACCTCACTTTGCGACCCTCGCAGCTCGTCGCAGCTGCGAGTTACTTCGGTGTCGACGTTCGAC
>JAZONY010000126.1:0-24224 GCA_045654705.1 Victivallaceae bacterium | reverse complement strand
AAACTCTGCAGTCAGGGCACTGGGACGGGCGTTTTCCTCGACTCTGCCCCCTCCGGGAAGCCGGAGCAAGCCGATTTCACCGGCGGTCCCGTAACGGCCGCGGTAGATTTCGCCGTTGAGGTAGATACCTGCGCCCACGCCCCGTCCGGAGGTGAGATAGACGATACTTTCGTAATTTTTTCCTGCGCCGAAAAGAGCTTCGGCAAGGGCGGCGGCATTGGGGCGGCGTTCAAGGGTGACTGGGAGTCCGCAGCGTTTCTCAAGCTGTATGGCAAGACCGGCATCTGCGATATCAAGGGTCGTTGCCCCCGTCACTTCGTTGTTGACGGAGTCCACCACACCTGAGACGGCAACACCGACTCCCACGAGGCTTCCTGCGGGAGCATTGGCGGCAAGGAGCGTCACAAGCTGCGAGGTGACGGTGAGGATATTTTCAAAATCGTTGGTGTATTCCAATTGAGCTGAATTCAGCACATTGCAGGCACAATCGCAGAGGACGCCCCGGATGAGGTAGTCGTCCCCCAGGTCGATGCCGATGGCACATCTTCCCCCGGGAGCGATGCGGAGCAGGATCGGCGGCTTGCCGCCGGTGGAATCACCCCGGCCTGCTTCAAGCACGAGACCTTCACGGACCAGCTCTTCCACAATGGCGGAAACGGCGGGACGGGTCAATCCGCAACGCTGCGAAAGCGCCGCACGGGAAATGACTCCCTCTGTGCGCAGAAGATTGAAGACTCTGCGCTTGCCCGACTGTTGTGTTTTTCCCGCCATGTCAACTCCTCGAATTGGCAGTGTTTTCAGGTGATTTCTGCCGGCAGAACAAAGAATGTGCTTTGTTAAGCAGCCTTACAAACATAATATAACACCTGTTTCCCATAATTCAAGAACTTTTATTGAAAAATTTCAGGAAATCTCCTTATGATTTGACAGGAACGGATATTGGAAGGTTGAAAAAAAAGAAAATGAGGCTATATTGTTACAAACTTCAATCCATAAAAAACTCAGGAGAAATCATAATGCTTACCCGTGTCGTTGATTCGATCAATGCTGAAAAAACAGCTCTGCGCCGTTTTGCTGATGCCCTCTGGAACAATCCGGAAACCGCTTACAAAGAAAAGTTTGCTTCTGCCGAAGCCGCCCGTTTTCTTGAAGAACGGGGATTTTCTGTGACCCGGGGCTGTTACGATATCGAAACGGCGTTCCGCTGCGAATTTGACAACGGTCCCGGACCTGTCTTCGCTATTTGTTCCGAATTTGATGCCCTCCCTGAGATCGGTCACGGCTGCGGTCACAATCTGATCTGCACCGCAGGTATCGCGGCTTTCACCGCTGCTGCTGCGGTCATGAAAGAGAAAAATCTTGCCGGTAAACTGATTCTTCTGGGAACCCCCGCCGAAGAGGGAGGCGGCGGCAAGGTCTTCATGTCTGAAAGAGGATGCCTCGACGGTGTCGATGCTGTGATGATGGTCCACCCCTCCGGGGAAACGACTCCCGATATGGGCTCCACTGCCAACATCGGACTTGAAGTGATCTTTCACGGCAAAAGCTCTCACGCCGCAGCTCATCCCGAAAAAGGTATCAACGCCCTTGATGCGGTCAATCTTCTTTTTACCGGCGTCAACACCTACCGGCAGTATATCCCTGAACATGCCCGTATGCACGGCGTGATCCTTGAGGGGGGATTTGTTCCCAATGTGATCCCCGACCGTGCCCGCTGCCGCTTCTATCTGCGCTCCGGCGATGAGGAGTGGGTCCCCCGGCTCGAAAAGCGTTTCCGTGATATCGTCAAAGGCGCCGAGCTGATGACCGGGACCACCGCTGAGATCGCGCCTTTCCGTCCGGCTTACCGGTCGAGAAAGCCCAATCGCACCATGAATCACGCTTATATCGAATACATGAGCGCACAGGGCACTCCTGTCAATATTCCTGAAAAGCCCGGCAGAGGATCGTCTGATTTCGGCAACTTTTCCCAGATGATCCCCGGGATCCATGCTTACTTTGCCATTTCCGACAACTCCAAACCTGCGGCGCACACCGTGGAGTTTGCCGAAGCCGCCGGAAAGGATGCCGGATTTGAAAGCGCCATGCGCGCCGCCGCCGCCCAGGGCTCTATTGCCTGCCGCTTTTTAGCTGATGAGGAATTCAGAGAATCTGTCGAAGCTGATTTTGCCAATGGGTGCAAACCTTATTGAAATCAGGATTTGAAAGAGAGGGGAGCGTGAAATTCCGGAACGCTCCCCTTTTTCTTTGGCGCTGTTGCAAAACATCAGTTACCGATAATGTCTGGTCCACAGACCGGAACAACCGTTACCCCCGTGTTCAACGCCACGGGGGCATATTACACCCTCGAGCCGGTTGGCAGTCTGCGGGCGTTTTCGTTGTTTTGACACAGCCCACTTGTATTGACCAGTGGCAGAAGTGCCCGCTAGCTGAAACAGCTAACCACAGTGGTCGAAGCAAGCCACCGGCGAAGGTGCTTCGCACCGAGCGCGGTCGAACGTCGACACCGAAGTAACTCGCAGCTGCTTCTAGCTGCGAGGGTCGCAAAGAGAGGTTTGGCAGGTGCGCCGTCAGCCAACCACGCCGGACAGACGCCACGGAAGTCAAGGTCATCACCAGCCAATGCCTATAAGACTTATAAGACTTATAAGACCTATAACCAGTTACCCATGGCAAAGCGAGCGCCGGGTTATCGCCCTATCGTAAGTTTGCGGTGGAATCACTCGCAACCAAAGGTATGACCGATAACAAAACCTCTCAGTACTGGTAAACGCCCCCGGTTTGCATGAGTGTTTGGTGCGGCGCTTTGTCGGACATTTCGGACATGTCGGACAAGTCGGACTTTATGGGTGCGCCGCAGACGCAAAAAAAAGAGGGTGCAGCAAAACATCGGTTTTTGCAACAGCCCCCGTATAAAAGTTTAAGAAAACACAAATCTACCCATGCCGGGAACAATAGCCTTTTTCTTTAGCGGCAGAAAAATTGATTTGAAAAGAGAAGAAAACAGCTTATAATGGATTTGTGAGAACCTGAAAAAAAAAGGAGTCACAAACTATGAAAAAAGCTTTCTTTATTGCGGGCGGAGCCCTTTTTCTGCTCTGCTGCTGCGGATGTACTGCAACCACAGCGGGGATCCCTGCTGTCGAGTATTTCGATGCCGCATCTTATGCCGGGATCTGGTACGAGATCGCCCGGCTCCCCAACTGGTTTGAAAGGGGTATGACCGGTGTCAGGGCATGTTACACCCTCAATCCTGACGGGACATTGAAGGTGGTTAACTCCGGATTCCGCGGGGGGAAACTTAAAACCGTCACCGGGAAAGCATGGTTCACGGTCCGGCGTGATGTGGGCATGTTGAGAGTGCAGTTTTTCTTTCCCTTTTCAGGCGTGTACAAGATCATCTATCTTGACAGAGAGTACTCCGTTGCGGTGGTGACAGGCAGTGACTATTCTTATTTGTGGATCCTCGCCCGGACGCCGCAGATCAGTGATGAGCTGCTGGTCAAACTTGTGCAGTGGGTGACGGCTCTGGGATATGAAAGCGAAAACCTTATTTTCCCGAACTCAGCCCCCGGAAATCACTCCGGAAAAGCTGAAAAGAAAAAAAGTGTGGAATAAATCACTCTTTTTTACACTTTTGATTTGTTTTTTTGTTTTTGTGCGTTAAATTATCTCCATGTAATCAGTGACCGACACAACATGGAGATTGTTTTTATGGCTGAAGCGATATTTGATCCGGCAGTCAAATGGATATGGGATGCTGCCAAATGCGGCAGGATCGATTCCTACAAAGCGTTCCGGAAAAGTTTTGAACTTGACGAGATACCCGGAACGGCGGCTGTACAGATCGCTGCGGACTCGACATTTGTGCTTTATGTCAACGGAGTCCGTGTGCCGGGCGGGCAGTTTTCGGATTATCCCCGCGAGCGCAGTTACAGCACTTTGGAAATCACCCCCTATCTCCAAAAAGGAACCAATGTCATTGCTGTATCTGTCCACTATATCGGGACAAAGTTCCATGTTTATCTCCCCGGTATCGCTTCATTGAGAGCCGTTGTCTTTTCAGGCAGAGAGATCATCTGCGGCACTGATGAGAGCTGGAAATGCGCCGATGAACCGGGATTTCTTTCATACAGCGCCCGGCAGATGACCTTTCAGGCGGGATTCATCTTTGAATACGATGCCCGCCGGGAACTTCCCTGGAAGCAGGTCGGTTTTGACGATTCTTCATGGGAAAATGCAGGCGTTTACAGTGAGGAAGAGTCTCCCCTGACCCTTTCCCCCCGTCCTGTGCCCCAGGTCGATGAAAAAGAGGAGCTGACCGCCATGCTGGAGTTCGGCGGCTGGATCGTCCGCAAAGAAGATTCTGAAAAAACGCCCGCCCGGATGTGTTTTGAAGATCTTCTGCGCCCCGTGAGACGGCGCGAACTCTTTGATATGGAAGATATCATATTTGACTCCATCCTTTCCCGCAAGGGCTTGTCTTTTGACGGCGCCAATGACCGCTTTTATACCATCCGGCCCGTCGTGAACGAAAACGGCGAAAACGGTGTCATGCTGCTGCTGGATCTGAAAAAAGAGGAGTGCGGCTATCTTCATCTGCGTTTGAAAGCTGCCGCAGGAACCATTGTGGATATCGCTCACGGCGAACACCTTGTCTACGGCAGAGTCCTGAGCCATCAAGACAGATACAACTTTGCCGACCGTTACATCTGTAAAGAGGGGATCAACGATTTTGTCTTTGCCCACCGCCGTATCGGGGGGCGTTATATCGAACTTCATATTACTTCCATAACAGGTGAAACTGCCCTCTGTTCTGCAGGATTGATCCCGCTCCGGCTTCCCTTGCCCCCTGCGGCGGAGTTTTCATGCGAAGATGGGGAACTGCTCCGTTTGAATGAGATTTCCCGCCATACCATGACCTTGTGTATGCACGAACATTACGAGGATTGTCCCTGGCGTGAACAGGCTCTCTGGAACTTCGATGCCCGGATCCAGATGATGCTGGGCTACTATGTGTGGGGCAACTACGACTTTGCCGCAGCTTCTCTTGAGCTGATGCGGAAATCCTATGTTGACGGATTTCTCGCTCTGACCGAGCCCGGCGACGGCACTTTGCGGACGATCCCCATGTTCTCACTTGCCTACATTGTCGCCCTGCGAGACCGTCTGCTTTTCGGTGATTTCTGGGGGGGACTCAAGGACCATCTGCCGACTGTTGACGGGATCCTTGACAACGCTTTGCAGTATGAGGAAAACGGACTTTATTATCTCCCCGAAAATCCCCGCTTCTGGCACTTCTTTGAATGGGTGGGCGAAATCAACGATATGAGAAGATATCCCCAGTCCCTCTGGAACTTGTATCTCTTTGAAGCTCTGAAAGCTGCCGCTTATCTCCACGATGCCATGGGCAACGCTGAACGGGCAGAGAAACTTGCCGGTATCGCTGAAAAACTGGGTAAAACCGTGGAAGAAACATTCCGTGAACCCGAATTTTACGGTGTTGAACTCCCCGGCAAAAACCGTTATGCTTACGCCCTGACCCAGTGTCTGATGATCACGCTCGGTCTGGTTCCCGAAGAGAGGATGCCTTTGCTGTGGAAATCCCTCAACTCAGGGCGGCTTATTGATGTTTCGACCCAGAATCAGCTTTTTGAGATGGAAGCTCTGATGAACTGCACCCCTGAATCCAGAAAGCAGTATAACGAAAATCTTTTCAGAAAATTCAAGCCAATGCTTGATTTCGGCGCCACCACCACCTGGGAAACCGGCGGCGGACCTGCCGATATGGGCGGCTCCGGCAGCCTCTGTCACGCCTGGAGTGCCATCCCTGTCGCCTATTCCGGCCGTTACCTGCTGGGTATCCGCCCCGTGGAACCCGGTTTCGGCGCCTTTACAGTAAAAATCGCCCCCGGCAATCTGACTCATGCCGCAGGTGAGGTCCCCACGCCTCACGGCAGGATCCGTGTCGAGTGGCGCAAAGAAGCAAACGGCGGCCTGGCAGTCCGCGTCGGGGCGCCCCCCCAGTGCCGTGTCATACCGCAGGAATATCCTGAATACCCCGTCAATTCATGGGAGGAAATAAAGTAATGAAAACCGGTAATTTTTTTAAGAACGCCTGTGAGATCTACGCTGCTCAGGGTGTCGATGTCGAGTCTGCCATCTCCAAAGCCGCCGCCGTGGAAATCGGTCTCCACGCCTGGCAGGGGGACGATGTCATGGGGTTTGAAAGCGACAGCTTTTCTCTCACCGGCGGATGTCAGGTCACGGGAAACTATCCCGGCCGCGCCCGCTCTGCCGATGAACTCAGACAGGATCTTGACTTCACTCTCGAACTTCTCCCCGGCGCCCACCGCATCGGACTGCAGGGGCATCAGGTGGACAAGATGTTCCCCGGAGTGGACAGAAACGAATTCACCATCGAAAACTTTTCCAACTGGCTGGCATGGGCAAAGGAAAAGAAACTTCACCTTGATATCGCACCTGCCTTTTACGGACATGAGAAACTTGTCCACAATCTTTCTCTTTCGCACCCCGACCGTGAAATTTCCAAATTCTGGATCGATCACGGTATCGCCTGCCGCCGCATCGGCGAGGTCTTCGGCAGAGAACTGGGCAGTCCCAGTGTCTGCAACTTCTGGGCGCCCGACGGTTACAAGGATACCCCCGCCGACCGCTACTCCGCCCGCAAACGACTTATGGATGCCCTGGATGAGTGCTTTGAAGAACCCATTTCTGAACAGTATGAACGTGATGCCGTCGAAGCCAAACTTTTCGGCATCGGCTGCGAAAGCTGTACGGTGGGTTCCCATGAGTTCTACATGCTCTACGGTGCCACACGGGGCAAGATGCTCTGCTTTGACTCCGGACATTTTCATCCGACCGAGGTTATTTCTGACAAACTCTCAGCCTATTTCTGCATGATGGATGAGGCGCTGCTCCATGTGAGCCGCGGGGTCCGCTGGGACAGTGACCATGTGCTGACCCTCAATGACGATCTTCTTGCAATCGCCAGAGAGTGTGCCGCCTATGATTATCTGGAAAAGATCCACGTCTCTCTTGACTACTTTGACGCCAGTATCAACCGTACTGCCGCATGGATCATCGGTACCCGGAACTTCCGCAAAGCTCTGCTGATCGCACTTCTGGAACCCCGCAGTGCCGCCGCCGCTGAAAAGCAGTTCGACTACACCGGACGCCTCGCCGCCCAGGAAGCCGCCAAATCCCTTCCCTGGGGCGCCGTCTGGGAGGAATTCCTTGCCAGATGTGACATGCCCGATGATTTCCAGGTGATGAACTCCATCCGTGAATACGAAAAAAGGGTGTTGGCTCACAGGGGGTAAGGCGGCTGCAGAAAGTGCGGCTGTTCTGAAAAAGTTGAAAAACAGTGACGGGTGATATCTTAATCCCGGTATGAATCAATTTTATGGAATGATGATGATCAGGATCCTTTTTGTATGTCACGGCAATATCTGCCGCAGTCCCATGGCTGAATTCTGTATGAAAAAGCTCCTTGCGGACTCCGGCAGGGCAGGGGCGTTTGAGATCGCTTCCGCCGCCACAAGTACCGAAGAGCTGGGGAACAGTGTCTATCCCCCCGCCAGACGGCTGCTCAACAGCAAGGGCATCGACTGCTCCGGGAAATATGCCCGGCAGATCACCGCTGCGGATTACAGATATTATGACCTCATTATCGGTATGGATAACGCCAATATGCGCAACATGAAACGCTTCTGGAACGGGGATCCGGAAAACAAGCTGCACATGCTTCTTGATTACACCGACCGTCCCGGCGAGGTGGCTGACCCCTGGTACAGCGGCGACTTTGAAAGCACATGGCGGGATGTCTTTGAGGGATGTTCCAAACTTCTGGAACTTTTCCGGGAGAATGAAAGTTGACCGGAGCGTCTCCCCGTATATTTTGTCCCAATCATCCCGGAGCAACTCCCGATGTTTGCTGACGGGAATCAAATTTAAGGAAATTTTTCTTATGCAGATCGGAACCTTGTTGAGATGCGCCCATGTCGAGGAACGGCGTATCGCGTTTTTTCAGGAAATCGGAATCAACTGCATCCAGATCGCAGGTGTCTTTGAAGAACATCTTGCGCCTACGGATGAGGCACGGAAGAAATCTGATGGTCTGTTTGAACTTTTCGGAAAATACGATATCACTGTTCCTTCCATGTTCCTTTCCTACCCCAATCAGGATTGGAAGAACCCCAAAGAGGGTATCGGCATCGTCCCCCTGCGCACCCGCAGCGAAAGAATGCTGATCTCATGCCGCCTGATGGAGTGGTGCAAAAGATACGGCATCGACTTGATCACCTGCCATGTGGGATTTCTTCCTGAGGAACACAATGAGGTCTATGAGCGTTTCATCCTCGATATGCAGCATCTGGCACGCTTTGCCGCTTCTCTGGGGCAGCAGTTTCTCTTTGAAACCGGAACCGAAACTGCCGCTGAACTTCAGCAGACCATCGCTGATATCAATGAACCCAACGTGGGCGTGAACTTCGACCCTGCCAATCTGTTGATCTACAACAACGGCGACCCCGCAGAACTGGTTGACCGTCTGGCGGAAAAAATCAAAGTCATCCATTGCAAAGATGCCAATCCCCCCGCCGCAGATGCAGTCCGGGGCAGAGAGACCGTTCTGGGAGAGGGTTCCACCAACTTTGCCGTTCTGCTGAAACGCCTTATTGACGGCGGTTTCAACGGTCCCCTCATCATCGAGCGTGAACTCCCCCCCGGTCCCGAACAGGAAAAGGATATCAAAGAGGCTGTTGCTCTTATCAAATCCATTGTTAAAGGAGATAAATAAAATGTTGAAAGTCGGTATTATCGGTGCCGGACGTATGGGCAAAGCCCATGCCGGGAATCTGGCGAAACTGCAATCTGTGAAACTGACTGCCGTTTATGATATCGCCCCCGCCCAGTCCGCCGCCATGAAAGAGATGTATCCCACCATGGAGATCAAGGACTCCCCCGAGGCACTGGTCAACGATCCTGAAGTGGAACTCATCGTCATCGCTTCACCCACCTACTGCCACAAAGAAGGTCTCCTTGCCGCCATGGCAACGGGCAAACCCATTTTCTGCGAAAAGCCCCTCTGCCGCTCCAAAGAGGATTTCAAAGAGCTTGCACCCCTGGTCAAAGAGTACAAAAATCTCTTTGCCATCGGTTTCGTCCGCCGCTACTCCGCTGCGGTTCTGACCATGCAGAAACTTCTTGAAGAGGGCAAGATCGGCAAACCTATCTGCTCCTCTGTCTGCTGCCTCTTCGGCGGCTTCAAGCGTGAATGGGGCGACTGGTTCGCCGATTACGATAAATCCGGCGGCGTCATGCTGGATATGCTCGCCCACCACTGCGACTTGCAGAACCTCTTTCTGGGCAAGCCTGTCAGCGTTTATGCCCAGGCGTTCAAGATGCCCAAAGATCTGGAAAAACCCCGTGATTATGTGAGTGCCACTGCCGTTTATGAAGGGGGCGTGATCTGCAACCTTGAGTGTTCATGGCTCCGTGGCGGAACCAGTGATACCTTTATGACGATCCACGGCGAAAAAGGCGCGCTGAAATTCTCTGACAAAGACGGTGTTTCATTCTATGACATCGGCGGCGCCGAGACCAAAATCGAAATCGATGAGGGTATCAAAGGACATTTGCAGGAGGAGATCTCCGGCAATATGTACGCTCAGGAAATGGCGTATCTTGTGGATTGTGTCATCAACAAAAAAGCCCCCCTTGCAGGAGCTGATGCCGCAATTGATGCCATGACATTCTGTCTGGGCATGATCGAATCTGCTGAAACTTGCGAGATCGTGAAGTTCTGACGGATTTTTCTTTGTACTTCGATATACAGCAAAGCGTTTTCAAAAGATGCTTTGCTGTATTTTTTTTGGGGCTTTTCAACTTCCGAAAGTTGAGAAAAGCTCATCCAGTTTTGCAAGATAAAAGGCGGTGTTTTCGTCCCGCTCCCCCTGATTATCCGAGAGAAGTTTGGAGTTATCCACCACGGCAGGTTTGGTTTTTGTGCCTGTAATGTAGAATTCGACCTTATCCCCCACTCTGCCGGGGAGGTTCCCCTTGAGAAGCAGTTCATAAACGGCACTGCGCCGTGTGGTATTGGAGTCCAGTTTCTTTTTGTAGTTGGCGGGGGTGTCGTTGAGAGTTTCATTTTTGCAGAGGTCCGCCAGAGGGATTTCATGGGCGGCGATTGCTTCACGGCACTTTTGATGATAGGGGGCGATAAGTTCCTCCTGCCGGGTCAGTTTGAGACGGATGATCTCTTTGACCACCTGTCTGAAATAACGTTCCATGCCTCTTGACTTCAAGGCCGCTCCTGTAAGTTTGATTTCCCCGTCAGAGGTCAGAAGGGCATAATTTTTTGCCTTGTAGGAGTACATGGCGGGGAAAATCGCATCCAGTTCAATGGTGATGCCTTCCGGCAGAATGTTCTGGATTTGAGCTTCAAGGGCATCCGGTTCAGCGATTTCAGGAGGCGTGTAATAGATACCGTCGGTGTCCATTTCGATGATCTGAGCGCCGGAATCTGTCAGAAAATCACTCATCTTCGCCAGAATTTCCCTGCCTCTGGCTGTGACTTGTGCCGCAAGGGCGAAGTCGTTGAAACTGCCCTGGGCAAAGCCGAGATATCCGTAAAAGGAGTTGATGACGATTTTGAGTGCGCTTTGCATGGCGTTCCAATGTTCTTTTTCTCTGCCTGAGGCTTTTTTTGCCATGTCTTTGGCTTCAAAGCGTTTCCGGCGCAGTTCCCTGAGCAGGGCGGGGAAAAGCTTCAATTCATCCCGTGCCGGAACCAGATTTTCCGCGAGGATGATGGAGGGATAAAGGGAACGCACATCACAGTGCCACACCGGGAAAAAAATGCCGCTGCGCTCAACTTTGCTGGTGGCACCGGGGAAAAATACCGGAGCTTCAGGCAGAGGGAGAGTGTGACCACCTTCAAGATAGGCTCCGGTCAGGAGCAAATCGATCTTGCTGCCGTTGCCCCGAAGGGCGATATCCTGAAAACTTCCCGGAATAAAGTTGGTGCAGTAAAAGTAAGCCGGAGTGAGGAGCGCAGAAAGTTCACCGATTTGAAGAACTTTTTTCTCTGACTTCAAGTCAAAGAACTCAGACGCATACTCCAAATCGTAACTTTCAAGCTCTCTGCGGGCGACATCGTGGAGCTGAAGCATGAGAAAAACATCAATAAGATGGCGGCCGTGACACTCGAATTTCGTGTAATTCAAACGCCTTTCGCCGATGACTACGCTGCTTCTGGCACTTGTAACGGCACTGCCGTCTCTGCCGCAGATCAGTTTGATTTTCTTGCGTGCGGCGGCTTTTTTCAATATCTCCCAGTCGTTGCGGAAGAAGTCGTATCCCTCGATGACATCGGGATCGTATTGATTGACCGCCGCAAGAAAACTGTTGATGACCGTTGACTCATCCCCGGTGAACTCCCGGAATCCCGCCTTGCCGTCGGCACAGCAGATCTTCCGGATGATACCGTCACAGCTTTCAACTTGAAACTGCATACGCCGCAGCTGATCAAAACTCATGCCGCCGAAAAGACGGATACCGGAGTCGATCATGGCAGCGTTGCGCTTCTCTTTGAAGCTGCAGACGGCGATCCCCTTTGGGACATCGGTTCCGGAAACACGGTACCGCAAGGGGTGTGAGCCTTTGAGTTCTATGGCTTCCCCAAGTTGTTCAGCGGCAACGAACCACGGGGTGAAAGGACGGGTTTCACACCTGAACTTTTCGCCCTCGTGAAAATAAAGAAACATCTTTTCGCTGTCAGCTTCAAAAGCAACAACATGGGGGAGCGTTTCACTCATAACTTTTTTTACTCCTCAACAGCATCAAGGATGACCACAGGGTCTGCGGGAACATCCTGGTGGAATCCTCTGGAAGTGGTTTTGACTTTGGCGATCTTATCGACCACATCCATACCTTCGACCACCTTACCGAAAACGCAGTAGCCGAAGCCCTGGGGGGTGGGGGAGCGGAAGTTCAGGAAGTCGTTGTCCACCAGATTGATGAAGAACTGGCTGGTGGCGGAATCCACCACCTGGGTGCGGGCATAAGCCACAGAGCCACGGACGTTGGGCAGCTGGTTGGCAGCTTCGTTTTTGATGGGGGCATTGGTCTTTTTATCCTTGAAATCCTTATCCATGCCGCCGCCCTGGATCATGAATCCGTTGATGACACGGTGGAAAAGGGTATCTTTATAGAAGCCGGACTTCACATATTCCAGAAAGTTTTTGCAGCTCACGGGAGCTTCTTCAGAATAAAGTTCGATTTTGATGTCGCCGAAATTTGTTTTAAGTGTAACCATTTTTTTTCTCCTGTCAGGTTATTGGTTTAATGGAAAATTTTCTGTTTCATCCAGAGGCAGCAAAATGCCGCCTGAGCCGAGAGCGCCTTTTTCGTTCCAGAGTTTGATCATGGCACGGCGCATGGAGTTGTCACCGGGATAGGCGGCGGGATCGCCGTCATCGTGTCCGAAAACGAAGTAAAGTCCGCTGCGGGGGGCGGCGTAAACGGGGAATGAGAGACACCCTTTCTGAACCTTTGTCATATTGGCGTCAGGCAGATAGGTGCGCCATTCATTGTAAAACGCCCATGAAATACAGCCGAAAACGGCGAATTCCATTTGGGGAAAGTATTTTTTGCAGAACTCTTTTGCTTCAATGAAACTTTCTTTGCAGAGTTCAGGCGTCATGCCGCCGCCGCCGGGAATGTGGATGAGCAGAACATTGGCGTCTTTGTGCAGAACTCTTTCATATTCAGCAAGGTCAAGGGTAACGAACTCCGGGGTGATAACGCCGGAAACAAGGTCGATCTTTCTGCCGGTTATGGTGTTGTTTTCCTCTTTGAGACCGACGCAGGGCGTTGTTTCATCGTCCCAGGCGTGGACATGACCTGCTTCATCCACACGCCATGAACTGCGGCAGAGCCCGACATAGGAACGGTTTGTGCGATGGCGGAAAAGCTCCGGATAGGTTCCGGGAACCGGGGTCAGCACAAAATCAAATCTGCCGATACGGAAACTTGGTGTGTTCTTGTAAATGAGCATAAAAGGCAATGCCCGCCCCTGAAGTCCCTTTTCGCCGGGGTAGTTGATCCCCCGGTTGGGCAGCAGGGAGGTACAGCGGGTCATGGCACGGTCCGCCAGTTCCTGAGGAAGTCCCTCAAGCTCCATGCGCTGCTGCAAATGGGGGTAAAGGCTGAGCATCACAAGCAGATAGAGAAGTCCCGTTTTTTCACCTGTAAGGTCGATATGGTCGGGGAAGGCTTTGAAGTTGGGCAGCACGCAGAAAAGTCTGTAAAGATGCCACGCCAGAGCTTTGAGCTGAAACTCCTGCTGCAAACTGGCGGCATAGCTGACAACTTCTTCCGTCAGATCTGCCGGAATTTCTGCTGTTGCACAGGTTTTGCGGACAAATCCTTCTTCAAGAAAAAAGGGTTGGACAGGCGTACTCAGATAAGAAGAATCACATCCGGCAGTTTCAATGCCGTTGCGTTCAAGGATTTCTTTGAAAAGCATACGAGGGGTCCTTTGCTTTGATGTTCAGATCACACAGGATAATATAATTGCCGTTTATCTGTTTTTCAAGCAGACAAACGGCATCGGATACAGTAATCCTGCAACTTTTCAAATTTTACCAGTGGCGGATCGGCAAGCCGAGGGCTTCTGAGATGCGGTCACGCACAGGATGCACCGGGTGAGTCCCGGTCACATGATTCTTGAGGAATGCCACGGCGATCCCCTGTTCACGGTGGGCAAAGCCTTCGCCGCCGAGGGCGCCGCCGTGTCCGAATATGGCAGAAGTTTCAGGTGCATTGGGCAGCGCCCACCCCAGTCCGAACTTGGACCAGGTGGGCGTCAGGGGATCATCCCACGCCCGGCGGACGATGGCGGCATTTTCGATGGTGGAATCCCTGAGCAGCTTTTTGCCGTCGACACCGGTGGTGATGGCGGCGTAGAACTTTGCCAGAGCCGCCGCATTGGCGACACCGTTTGCGGAGGGAACAAAGTTGTGACGGATGGCATCATTTTCAATAAATTCACGGTTCCAGCAGTCAGGCGCTCCATCCACCTGGACCATGCGTTTGTCAATATTTTCATCGGTTCCGAAAAAGAAATCATTTTCGATGCCCAGAACTTCAAAGATCTCTTTTTTGATGAAATCTCCGAAAAAGATACCGCTTGCCCGTGAGGCAAGTTCACCGATGAGCCAGGCGTAGGTGATGCCGTGATAGGCGCACTTCCCCCCCGGCGCATTGGCAGGCACGGCGGCAGCAAGTTTTTTGCACATAAGTTCCCAATCCCCCATCTGGTCATGGGAATCGAGAACGGGCAGGGTGTTGACTGCTGCACGATGGGTGAGAGCGTGCCAGACCCGGGTCTCCTCCTTGCCGTTGCAGGCGTATTCGGGCCAGAAATCAGCCACATGGTCATCATAGCGGATCAGCCCTCTTTCGACCAGCATGTGAAAGGCGCCGGTCATGACCCCTTTGCCGCAGGAGTAGATGGGAAAAAGGGTGGATGAGGTGACTTTGACCGTGCGCTCCCGGTCGGCGAATCCGGCACAGAGATTTACCGCAAGTTCGCCGTGGTCGTAAATCGCCAGCTGAAGCCCGCACTCTTCACCTGAAGCAACGGCAGAGTCAAGGATATCTTGAAGTTTTTCGATACAAAATTGCATTTTATTCCTCCTGAAAAGATAAAAAGCGGAGCTTTTCCAAAAGCTCCGCATGTGAAATTTAAACGATTTCCCTGTATCCTCCCAGGAATACAAAGGTGTCCGAACCCGATGCCAGACCGTCAAGAAGTCTGATGACCTCAGGTGAACGGGGTGAGGCTTCAAGGTCAAAGTAGAACATGAATTCAAACTCCCTGCCGGGAATGGGACGGCTTTCCAGCTTTGTCAGGTTGACGCCGATGGTGGCGAACTTTGAAATCAAGCTGTAAAGGGCTCCCGGACGGTGGGCGGTGGAAAGCATGAGGCTGATCCTGTCGGCACCGGGGAAGATACGCATGTTCCGTGAAATACAGATGAAGCGTGTCCGGTTGGCGGCACTGTTCTGGATATCCCCCGCAAGGTCGCAGAGTCCGTAGACCCGTGCGCAGTCCAGCGATGCAATGGCGGCGATATCGTTGCGGGTGGATTCAGCCACCATTTTTGCCGCCATTGCCGTATTGTCGAAAATGGTGATCTTGATGCCGGGGTGGCGGTTGAGAAATTCACGGCACTGCAGGATGCCCTGTTCGTGAGAGACGATCTCTTTCACATTCTCAAGTTTGACACCGGGCTTGGCGAGCAGGTGGTGGCGGATGGGCATCGAAAGACTGCGGACAATGTAGAACTTGTTGCTGCGCATCAGGTCATAAATGGCGTTGACACTGCCTGAAGTGCTGTTTTCGATAGGCAGAATGCCATATTCGCACAACCCCTGTTCCACCGCCTGAAAGACGCCGGCAAAGTTGCGGAAATAGACGATGTCCGCCTGTTTGAAAATACGGTCGCACGCCTGCTGGGAGTAAGCGCCTTCAACGCCCTGACAGGCGACAACGGCGTGAGAGGGGAAAATGGTATCCATATCCGCCTTTGCTGCGCTTTCAAGTTCGGCGGCAAGTTTGCCGTTGCCTGAAATAAGGTAACGCTGATAGGAGCGGCTCAGGTCAAAGAGGGTGGTGAAAAGCACGGCAGCACGGTCGCCGAAATCTTCACCTGCCCGTTTGATCATCCGCAAACGCTCCTCGCGTTCTCTGGAGCTGTCGGTGACAGCTTTTCCGGCAGCCATTTTTGCTTTGGCGACCTCTGAAGAAACTTTCATACGTTCGACGAAAAGGTCACAGAGTTGATCGTCGATCAAATTGATTTTTTTACGGCATTCTTCGAGATTCATTGGAGTGCGCTCCGTAAGGCATTGATTTTTTTCATCATATTGTCGAAACTTCCGGGTGTCAGGGACTGGGCACCGTCGCAGAGAGCGCAGGTGGGATTGTTGTGGACTTCGATGATCAGTCCGTCCGCACCTGCCGCCACAGCCGCCATGGAAAGGGGCAGCACATGCCGGGCAATGCCGATGGAGTGGCTGGGATCGATGATAATGGGCAGATGGCTCAAGGTCTTGATGACGGGAACAGCGGAAATATCAAGGGTGTTCCGGGTCTGGGTTTCAAAGGTCCTGATGCCCCGCTCACAGAGGATCACCTGATCATTGCCGGAAGACATGATGTATTCGGCACTCATAAGCCACTCCTGATATGTGTTGGCAAGTCCCCGTTTCAGGAGTATGGGCTTTTTCGTTTTGCCGATCTGCCGGAGCAGTTCAAAGTTCTGCATATTGCGTGCGCCGATCTGGATCACATCCACTTCGGCAAAAAGGTCGAGCTGAGAAAGGTCCATGATTTCGGTAACGATGGGAAGGCCGGTTTCCTTTTTGGCTTCGAGAAGCAGGCGGATCCCTTCGCCCCGGAGTCCCTGGAAGGCATAAGGACTGGTACGGGGCTTGAATGCGCCGCCGCGGAGCATGGTGGCGCCGGAAGCCTTGACAGCTTTGGCAACGGTAATGATCTGTTCTTCTGATTCGACGGAACAGGGACCGGCGATGACAGAAAAGAAGCCGCCGCCGAGTTTGGCACCGCCGACAGAAACGACAGTGTCGTCGGGATGAAATTTGCGGTTGGCATCTTTGTAGGGTTCCTGGATACGTTTGACATCTTCGATGATGTCAAGGGCCTTGAGCATTTCCATATCCACCCGTGAGGTGTCGCCGACCAGACCGATGACGGTCTGATTTTTTCCTTCAGACAAATGAGCCTGAAGACCGTGCTGTTCCAGGAATTTTCGCAGGGAATCGACCTGCGTAGCCCCCGGATTGGGCTTGAGAATAATGACCATGATTACCTTCTCCTTGAGTCATAAAAAAAGCTCCGTGCGATTTGTTTCGCGCGGAGCTGAATTCTTGAAAACTGTCATTCATCATTATTAATGAAAATTTACAGCACGAAGAAACCAGCTCCGCTTGCTAAAAGCGAAACCAGTAAAATAAAAGCTGCTGTAATAAAATTTCTTCATCAAAAAATCCTGTTTGATTTCATCGTTTTGCCTTAATATAGCACCGTAAAATAATTTTTCAAGTCCCCTAAATGCAAAAAATTTGATTTTTTTTGAGGCAATTGCAAAACTCCTGCCATTTTTTCCGGTGCGGGAGCTTGTAAAAAACGGACTTGGGCGTTATCTTAAATACAGAAGTATGGTAAATTTCAAGGAGTCTTTCTGAAAATGAACGAAAAACCTAAAGTCCTCTTTATCGGCGCTCATCATGAAGAGATCGAAGCCGAGTGTCCCAATACTGCCGCCGCCCTTTCTCTTGCCGGGTGCGATGTGACGATCCTCAACCCCGTGGGGGGGTGGAACTGGACCTTTATCCGCTCCCTCGGCGGATGGGGCAGGGAACGCACCATCGCTGATGCCACCGCCGCCGCTGCTGAATTGGGCTGCAAAAAGGTGATCTGGGACTATCCTGTGGCGCAGACCGACCGCTATCAGGATGAACTCATCGACCGGATGGCGGATTTTATCGCTGAATTGATGCCTGAGATCGTTTTCATCCACTGGCCCAAGGATACGCACTCCGACCACCGCCTTGTGGCGAAAGTCTCCCGTCAGGCGTTGGGACCCACGCTGAATATCACCTCCCGTGAGGTGAAGAATTTTAAATCCCCCGTCGAAGTTTACGCCTACCAGACCGGCGTTTCACAGGCTTACGGATTTATCCCGGATCTGCTGGTCAAAACCGATGAAACGACCTTTGCCATGGCTGACCGCTGTGTCGATTGCTTTAAAAACACCGCTCCCAATTTTGTTCCGGCGTGGAAACAGAATTTTCACACCAAAGCCGCTTACTGGGGCAATCTCGTTGCCAACGGCAGTGCCGAAGCCTTCAAGTTTCTGGGTCCCCGGCTGCCCCTCACGGGGTTCCGTTTGAAAGAGATTTTAGGCGACCGGCTCGAAGCGGCTCCTTTGACGGAGCTTTATCACTGCAATCAGGATTTCTGGTTATAAAACGCTTCCGTTTCATAAGTGAGGAGTTTTTTCCGTTTTTTTATGCGGTTGAAATTGCTTTTTCTTTTATTCGGCTTTATAATATAACAAGAGCAACTTCTATAATTTAAGGAATTGTCAAGATGAAGAGTTACCGTATGCAGGATATGACCTTCGCCGAGGTGAAGGAATATCTCAAAACCAACAAAACCATTATCATCCCCTACGCCCTGAGCGAACAGCACGGCACCCATTTGCCTCTGGATGTGGATATCCGCAACTGCAACTTTGTTTCTGCAAAGCTCGCTGAAAAACTGAACTGCATCACGGCTCCCACTTTGAACTATACCTTCTCCGGCGGTATGCTCCCCGGAACCATCAATGTCAAGCCCAACACCTTTTCCAACCTCGTGGGCGAGATCATCGAATCTCTGGCGCTTCAGGGCTTTGAGAACTTCATCATCGTCCCCGGACACGGCGGCAGCGAAAGTCTGCTCCACCTCAAGGAGTCCCTGCGCATCCTCAAGTGGCTCAACCCCGCCCTCAAAGAGACCATGATCCTGCTCTGCCAGATCTGGGATTTCTCCCCCTCCTGGACCGAACTCTTTGCCCAGCATGACTATCATGCCGCATGGGCTGAGACCTCTCTGCTGCTCCACTGGTGTCCCGAAGTCGTCCGCATGGATAAACTGACCGTCATGGATGAACCCGAAGTGGCAGAGCGTCTGCGTGAGGATCCCGACAGCTACCAGCTCCGTGAGAGCTTTACCGAAATGAAGCAGGAGGTCGTCCAGACCTCTCAGCGTGCCGATGTCAAGATCGGTGTCATGGGATTCCCCGAAAAGGCTAATGCCGCTTTCGGCGCCAAAATCGAAAAAGAGTTCCTCGACAATGCCGTCCCCGCCATCAAACAGGCTCTGGCTGCCGCTGAAGAAGCTCGCAAGACCGGCAAACGCATCGTCCAGCCCGACAATGTGAAAATGAAAATCAACGCTATTTGAAGCCTAACCCAACATATAAGGAGTTTTATCATGGCTATCGACAAGAAACATTATACCGGCGGAAATACCGAAGGCGGTATTACCAGCAGCTACGCCACCGATGACGGCGTGAAACTCAAAGTTCCCTATTCCTTCATGGGCAGTATCTATGATGACGCCGAATATCAGGCCGCCATCGCCGCTATGAAGCAGGATACTCTGACCATGGGTCCCAAAACCCAGGAGTTCCAGAACAAATTCGCCCAGAAGCACGGCACCAAATATGCTTATGCCTGCTCCAACTGCACCACCGGTATGCATGTCATCACTCAGCTGTTCGACATCAAACCCGGCGATGAAGTCATCGTCACCCCCAACACCTTCGTCGCCACCAGTCTGGTGATCCTCAAGGAAGGCGGTATCCCCGTTTTCGCTGATATCGATCCCCGCACCTTCAACCTCGACCCCGAAGATGTCGAGCGCAAGATCACCAAAAAGACCAAAGCCATCTACGTTGTCCACTACGCAGGTCTTATGGTCGATATGGACCCCATCATGGAGATCGCTCAGAAATACGGTCTCAAGGTTCTCGAAGACTGCGCCCATGCCACCGGTTCTTCCTACAAAGGCCGCATGGCCGGCTCCATCGGTGACGCCGGTGCCTTCAGCTTCCACAGCCTCAAGAACATCACCACCTGCGGCGAAGGCGGTATGATCACCACCAACAACGACGAATATGCCAAAGGTATCCAGAACCTGCGCTGCATGAGCAACCAGCCCCAGAGCTGGAACGATCAGCTCGCTGACATCAACAACCCCGTCTGGAACTTCGGTAAGATCACCTGCAAAAAGACCGATCCTATCGAATACTGGCTGCCTGCTCACTTTGACGTGATTCCCTGGAACGGTCACTGGGGCAGCAACTACCGCATGAACGAAATCCAGGCCGCTGTCGGCTGCTGCCAGCTGGAAAAACTGGATATGCTCATCGAAAAACGTCGTGATATCGCTCACCAGATCACCGCCGGTATCCAGGATATCGAAGGTATCGAGGCTGTCTACGAACCCGAAGATTACTACCACAGCTTCCACCTCTACACCGTCTGCGTGGATGAGAAGAAACTGGGCGGAAGCCGTGACGAATTCATGCGTGTCCTCTATGAAGAAGAAGGCGTCCAGGGTATTCTCCACTACCAGCCCACCTTCCACTTCACCGGTCTCAAACGCATGGGCTACGATCCCGATCAGTGTCCCAAGGCCAGCGAGTTCTTCTACAAGCGCGAACTCAATATCCCTATGCACCCCAGACTCACCGAGCAGAACATCGCCGATACCATCGAAGGTATCAAGAATGCTGCTGCCAAGGTGCGCAAACGGCACAACAAATTCTGATCATCGCTGTCAGAAATTCAACGCCCCTTCCCGTGAGGGGCGAAAACAGGAAACATCCCGTTCTCAGGCGGGATGTTTTTTTAATGTTTTTTTAATAAATGGTTGCAATATTTTTTTTTAATGGTATAGTAAGTCTGTGTCATTTTTATCTGCTGTAAAGGAGTTCAGAAATCATGCCGGAAATTATGTCTGCACAGGAAATATTGTGCCGTTTGAATGAAATAAAAAGAGTTTACGATTTTCCCCGTGCCGCAGAGCGTCCTTTCTGGGAAAATATCCCTGCCGGAAAGAGAAAAGAACTGCTCGATACTGCTGAAAAAGAACTGAATTCAGAAATCCCCATGCTCAAAGCTGTCGATTTTATGAAATTTGTCCGCGAGGGCAACCGTATCGATTATGAGACCCCCTATTTCCGCAGGCGGCACATGCTCAACGCCCTTGTGCTGGGGGAATGTGTGGAGTACTCCGGGCGTTTTCTTGACGGTGTCGTTGAACTTCTCTGGCAGATCCTTTCTGAACCTGTCTGGTGTCTGCCCGCTCATCAGCGTCTGGCAGAACATGCTCTGCCCGGACCCGAACATTGGGTGGTCGATCTCTTTGCCGCTGAAACGGCAAAGATCCTGACAGATGTGCTGCAGCTTCTCGGTCCCGAATTGGAACAACACTGTCTGCCCATTGTGGAGCGTATCCGCTATGAGGTCACCCGCAGGGTCCTTGAAGTGTGTGAAAAAGAGACCTACTGGTGGTACGAAGGAACGAACAACTGGGGCGTCTGGTGCTGCTACTCCGTCAATGCTGCCGCCATTGAAATCTGGCAGAATGACCACGAAAGACTTGCCGCTTTTCTTGCCAAACATGTCGTCCCCATGAAAAGTTTCATGGACCGCTACCCCGAAGACGGAGGCTGCAATGAAGGACCTTGCTACTGGCTGGTCGCCGTCGGTATGCTGATGAACGGCATCGATGTTCTCCACCGCCGTATCGGCGGCTTTGAAAGCTGGCTCAATGACTCAAAACTCAAGAAAATGATTGAATTCATCCCCCGGATGAGTCTGGGAGGAAAATGGATCATGGGATTTTCTGATTCGGAGTCCTTTTATCCCCGGCTTCCCAGAGGGCTTTTTGCCAAATACGGCAGAATGGTCAACAGCGAACTTATGTGTTCCCTCGCCGTCAATATGCCCACATCCGAAACGGAACACTCCGCTTTGGGAAACCGTAATGTGGGCAACATGGTGGATGCACTGGCGGATTTGACCGAAGACCTTTCGCCCCGTCCCCCGGTGACGCCCAGCGCTGTCGATTACTGGCGCGATCTGCAAATCTGGATCGCACGCCAAAAGCCGGAGTGCCCCGAAGAGGGCATGGTCTGCTGCCTCAAGGCTGGTCACAACAAACAAAGTCACAACCACCTCGACCTGGGGCATGTTTCACTCTATTACAAAAACGCTCCTGTCATTGTGGATGTGGGCAGAGGCGTTTATAACAGGACCTGTTTCTCTGGCGCCCGCTATACTCTGTGGAATCTGAACTCCGCAGGACACAACGCCCCCCGCTTTGACGATATGAATCAGGGGATCGGCAGAGAGTATGAAACGACCCTTGAAGTCCAGAATGACACTGTCATCTGTGACCTGACCAAAGCCTATACCGCAGAAAACGGTATCAGCTCCTGTGTGAGAAAAATCACTTTTGACCGTGCCGCAGGAGTGGTTGAACTTTCTGACTCCGCCACCTTTGAGGGCAGTAAAAAGGTGACCATCTCTTTTTACACCCCCATTGAACCTGCTGAAATCACAAAGGAGTCTCTGCTCTTGCAAGGGCTCCGTTTGAGCTGCGAGGGGATCGAAATCGCCAATGTGGGCAAGATGCAGGGGATCGACTCCAAGATCGATGCCCTGTGGGGCGGTTTGTGGCAGATCGACTTGAGCTGTCAGAGTTCAGAGAATGCTCAATGGAAAATTATTTTTGCTGAAACCGGAAAAAAATGAATCTTATCGAAGATACCAACAGACACTGGAAGTGGAATCTGTTTTTGATGTGGAGTTCCCAGCTTCTTGTGCTGGCGGGGTTCGCCGCCGTGATGCCTTTCATGCCTCTGTTTCTCAAGGACTCTCTCGGCTATGTGGATGAGAGGACCCGGGGAATATGGATGTCGGCATTTTACTTTTTCGGAACCTTCGGCTACGCCCTTTTCTGTCCTATCTGGGGGGCGTTGTCCGACCGTTTCGGGGTGAAACCCATGCTGCTGCGGGGAACTTTCGGAACCGCTCTGATCTTCCCGCTGATGGCGTATTCCCCCAACGGCTGGGTGCTGGTGTTTCTGCGCTTTCTCTCTGCCGCCTGCGCCGGAACGACGGCGGCGTCTCAAACGCTGCTTGTGAAAAACACGCCTGAAAACAAACAGGGATTCGCTTTGGGAGTCCTGAGTACTGCCATTTGGGGCGGAACCATGCTGGGGAATGTGGTCGGCGGCATCGTGGTCCATCATTACGGATACAAGTTCACCTTTATCGCCTGCGGTGTCATGTACTTTCTGGCGGGATTCATCGTGCTTCTTGCCCACGAAGATTTCAAGCCCGTGGTCAAAGCTGCGGTCAAGCATACGAAAAAACACTTTGGCGGCATATTGCCTGAATTCACTACTGCCGTCTGGATGATGCTCGGACTTATGTGTCTCACAGGTTTTGTCCGCTACATTGAGATCCCCTATCTTGCCATGCAGATCGAGTTGATCGTGGGGGATAAGGCTGCCGCCTACTGGACGGGTATCATCAGTGCCTTTGTGGCGGTGGGAGCGTTGCTTTCAGGCATGATCACCGGATATCTTTCAGACCGGATGAAACCGCTTTACATCCTTGTTCCTGTTTTCACCATTACGGTCGTGACCATGGTCATTCAGGCGTTTGCGACAGATTTGTGGGTTTTCGGAATCAGCAGAACTTTGATGTATCTGGCAGCTGGCGGAGCCTATTCCGTTTTGCAGAAGCTCCTTTCTGCAGCGACCCCGAAGCGCAAGCGGGGAAAGGTTTTCGGATTTTCCACCACTGCCAACAGTGCGGGGATCATGCTTTCCACGGTCTTTGCCGGCGGCGTGATCTGGCTTTCCGGAGTCAGCAGCGTATTTGTCGCCGCCGCACTTCTTGCCGCATTGCTGATCCCCTGTTACATGTTCGTCATCAGCCGTGTAATGCGCCAGCCTTACTTCGCTGCCCAGTATAAAAAGGTCATGGAAAGCAAAAGAAAATAAGTGTCGGACTTTCCGCAGAGGCGTTTTTTACAGACCTGAAAGGACAATAACAAAGGGGCTGTTGCAAAAACTAATGTTTTGCAGCACCCTCTTTTTTGGGCACACATGGCGCCCCGCCTGAGTTCGTAAAAGTCTGTTTTTGTCCGTTTAAGTCCGCAAAAAAGCGCCGCACCAGAAACTCATGCAAAATCAGAGCGTTTACCAGTACTGAGAGGCTGAGTGTCTGATTACAACCTTTTTGTTTGGTCATACTTGAGGTTGTGCTTGATTTACTTAAGGTCTGCGGAGTCAGGGAAAGACAACCGCCAGCGGTTTTCTTCCCCGAACCCCATCTTTTCCGACCTGTGGGGCGTGTTGTTGTGGTGCAACGGTGATACTGTTTTTGGGGAGGTTTGGGGCTTCGACCAGTGTGGTACAAGGCTTCATCTCAATTACAGCGCCCCCCGTCGACAGCCTGCGGCTGATCTCAGGGGAGCTTAGATGCTCAGGTTTCACTCCATTCGCCCCGACATGACCCGGGGCGCCCCCTGCGGAATA
>JAZONY010000125.1:0-14124 GCA_045654705.1 Victivallaceae bacterium | reverse complement strand
CTATACCGGTGTGAACTACAAAGTCGGTGATACCCACGAAGGTACCGCCACCACTGACTGGATGGAACAGGAGCGTGAGCGTGGTATTACCATTACCTCCGCTGCGACCACCTGTACTTGGAAGAATCGCAAAATCAACATCATCGATACTCCCGGACACGTGGACCTTACCGCTGAGGTGGAGCGTTCTCTGCGCGTTCTGGACGGTGCTGTCGCCGTCTTCTGCGCTGTCGGTAAAGTCCAGCCCCAGTCCGAAACTGTGTGGCGTCAGGCTAAGAAATACAATGTGCCTATCGTTGCTCTCGTCAACAAGATGGACCGTACCGGTGCTGACTTTGACGGCGTTGTCAACGAGATCCGCACCAAGCTGGGTGCCGTCCCCGTCCGTGTCGCTCTGCCTATCGGCAAAGAAGCTGACTTCAAGGGTGTGGTCGACGTTCTCCGCGGCAAAGCTCTCTACTTCGACTCCAAGGACAAAGGCGTCACCATCATCGAAGAAGAACTCACCGGCGAACTTGCCGAACAGCGTGAAGAAGCCTTCATGGAACTTTACGAAGCTGTTGCCGGCTGCGACGATGAAATGATGGAACTCTTCCTCGAAGAGAAGACCCCCGATATCGAAGCTCTCCGCGCTGCTCTGCGTAAGGCTACCGTTGCTGCTCAGGTCGTTCCTGTTGCTTGCGCCTCCGCCTTCAAGTGCTGCGGTGTTCAGATGATCCTCGACGTTATCGTCGATTACCTCCCCAGCCCCATCGATACCTGGGAAATCACCGGTTCCGATCCTTCCACCGGCGAAGAGATGACCCGCCACGTCGGCGATATGCAGCCCTTCTCCGCTCTGGTCTTCAAGATCATGACCGATCCCTTTGTCGGTAAGCTGTACTACTTCCGAATTTACTCCGGTGTGGCAGCTCAGGGTATGTCTGTGCTGAACCCCCGTACCGGTAAACGTGAGCGTCTGGGCCGAATCCTTCAGATGCACGCCAACAAGCAGATCGAACACGAAGAGATGTTCTCCGGCGATATCGCTGCTGTGGGCGGTCTGAAGAACGTCACCACCGGTGATACCCTCTGCCTTGCTGAGGAACCCATCGTTCTGGAATCCATGAGCTTCCCCGAACCCGTTATCTCCATCGCTGTTGAGCCCAAATCCTCCGGCGACCGTGACAAACTGGACAAAGGTCTTATCGCTCTTGCCGAAGAAGACCCCACCTTCCAGGTCCACGGCGACGAAGAAACCGGACAGACCGTTATCTCCGGTATAGGTGAGCTTCATCTTGACATCATCATCGACCGTCTGCGTCGTGAGTTCAACGTCGAAGCCAACACCGGTGCTCCCCAGGTTGCCTACCGTGAAGCTCTTTCCACCACCGGCCATGCCGACACCAAGTTTGTCCGTCAGTCCGGCGGTCACGGTCAGTACGGTCACTGTATCATCGACATCATTCCTCAGGAACGCGGATTCGGTATCGAGGTCGAAAGCCAGGTTACCGGCGGTAACATTCCCAAGGAATTCATCAAACCTATTGAAAACGGTATCCGTGAAGCCGCCGCTGCCGGTGTCGCTGCCGGATTCCCTGTGATCGACTTCAAGGCAGTCATCATCGACGGTTCTTACCACCCCGTTGACTCCTCTGAAATGGCGTTTAAGATCGCCGGCTCCATGGCTTTCAAAGAAGCCGCCCGCAAAGCCGGTGTTGAGATGCTTGAACCTATCATGAAGGTTGAAGTCACCACTCCCGAAGAACACATGGGCGACCTGATCGGCGATATCACCAGCCGCCGCGGTGCCATCCAGGAGATCAGCTCCACCGGAAACAATGAGTCCCGGATCTCTGCCAACGTGCCTCTGGCTGAACTTTTCGGTTACGCCACCACGATCCGTTCTCTCTCCCGTGGACGTGCTACCTACTCCATGGAGCCTGCCCACTTCGACCGGGTTCCCAAAGCTATTCAAGATAAACTTGTTGAAAAGAGGTAATAAATCATGGCTGCTAAAACGCAACGCATCCGTATCCGGCTCCAGGCTTACGACCACCGTATTCTGGATCAGTCCGTCAAAGAAATCCTTGAGGCGGCAAAGCGCGTCGGTTCCACCGTTGAGGGTCCCGTTCCGCTTCCCACCCGCATCGAGCGCTGGTCTGTGAACCGCTCACCCCATGTTGACAAAAAGTCCATGGAGCAGTTCGAGATCCGCACCCACAAGCGTATGCTGGATATCGTCAATCCCAGCGCCAAGGACGTGGACGAGCTCAAGAAGCTCAACCTGCCCGCTGGTGTTGATATCACCATCAAGACCGGTTTCTGATAAGTTTTTTCAGAAACATCGCATATTCCGGTAATCCCGGATAGATACCAATGTCCCAAGCCGATTGGGGGCATGTATCGAAAGTTACCCTGAATTTAAGGAGAACAAATGAAAGCATTAATCGGTAAAAAGATCGGTATGACTCAGGTCTACGATGAGCAGGGCACTCTGATCCCCGTGACGGTGATCGAAGCCGGTCCCTGCGTTGTGACCGCTGTCAAAACGGTCGAGCGCGACGGTTATGACGCGCTGCAGTTGGGTTTCGGCGCCCGTAAGGCCAAAAATCTGAGCCGCGCCGAAAAAGGTCATTTGACAAAAGCTGTGGCAATTGATGAAGCAGGCAAGCTCCCCGCCGTGCTGCGTGAATTCCGCGGAATGGAAGCTGCCGAACCCGGCGCTGTCCTGAACGTCGGCGTTTTCGCTGCCGGAGACTTCCTCGATGTTGTCGGTACCACCAAAGGTCGTGGTTTCCAGGGCGTTGTGAAACGCTGGAACTTCGGCGGCGGTCGTGCCAGCCACGGTGGTGCCTGGGAACGCCGCCCCGGTTCTATCGGATGCTGCGAATTCCCCGGACGTGTTGCCAAAGGTAAGAAAATGGCTGGACACTATGGCTGCGACCGTCGCACGGTCCAGAACCTCAAGGTCGTCCGTGTCAATGTGGAAGAGAACTACCTCATGGTCAAGGGCGCTGTCCCCGGTGCCAATGGTGGTATTCTGCTGGTCCGCAGCGCCCTCAAAAAGAGTGCTAAATAATTAAGGAGAGCAGAAAATGTCCAAAATTTTGAATATTCTCAACTGTCAGGGCGAAAATGTCGGCGAATACACCATTCCCGATAGCGCCATTGAATTGAAAAAAGGTGGAACTGCTCTCCACGATGCAGTTATCGCCATCCGTGCCGGACGTCGTGCAGGTACTGCCTGCACCAAGACCCGTGGTCTCGTCCGTGGCGGCGGTGCCAAACCTTTCCGTCAGAAAGGCCGTGGCGGCGCCCGTGCCGGTTCCAGCCGTTCACCCGTCTGGACCGGTGGTGGTACCATCTTCGGACCTCAGCCCCGTTCCTTCGCCAAGAAGGTCAACAAGAAAGTCTTCACTCTCGCTCTGAAGCGTGCTTTCTCCGAAAGGCTGAATGAAGATGCGATCGTCGTTGTCGACAAGTTCGAACTGCCCGATCACAAGACCAAAAACGCTGTGGCGATCCTCAAGAAGCTCGATCTCTACAACTGCCTGACTCTGCTCACCGTTCCCGAGTACGAGAACACTGTTGTCTGCGCTACCGGCAATATTTCCTCCATGGGTATTGTCCGTTCCGCTGTGATCGATGTCTATGACATCATGAGCTGCGACAAAGTCCTCTTCACCAAAGAGGCTCTTGACGCTTTCATCGCCCGTCTGGCATAAGGAGACACTGAAGAATGAAAAACGCTTTTGAAGTGATTATCGCTCCGGTGGTGACTGAAAAGACCAATGCTCTGATCCAGGAAAAGAAGTACACCTTCCGTGTTGCTCCTGAAGCTGGAAAAATCGAGATCGCCAAGGCTGTCGAAGAGCTTTTCAAGGTCAAAGTCGCCGATGTCAATGTTATGAACTATCTCGGCAAGACCAGACGCTCCGGCCGCTCCGGTATTGTTGGCCGTCGTGCCAACTGGAAGCGCGCTGTTGTGACCCTCGCTGAAGGTTCAATCGAGATCATCTGATAGGGAGTAAAGTAAAATGGCAATTAAAAGTTACAATCCGACGACTCCCTCACGCCGTCACATGACGGTTCTGGATAAGTCCGGTCTCAGCAAAAAAGGTCCCGAGAAGAGCCTGACCAAAGGTATCAGCTCCACCGGCGGCCGTAACAATCAGGGCCGTATCACCACCCGTTTCCGTGGTGCCGGCAACAAGCGCCGCTACCGGGTCATCGATTTCAAGAGATTCAAGGAAGGCGTGCCCGCCACCGTGATCTCCATCGAATACGATCCCAACCGTACCGCCAACATCGCCCTCATCCAGTATGAAGATGGCGAAAAGGCTTACATCATCGCTCCCGTCGGTCTCCAGGCCGGTGACAAAGTGATGAACGGTCCCAAGGCTGAACTCAAGCCCGGTAACAGCATGAAGATCAAAGATATCCCCGTTGGTGTCGATATCTGCTGCATCGAACTGACTCCCGGACGCGGCGCTGCTATCGCCCGTTCTGCCGGTCAGATGGCTGTCCTCCGCGGCAAGGAAGAAGAATACGCTCAGATCAAGCTGCCCTCAGGCGAAGTCCGCATGATCCATGTGGAATGCCGTGCCATGATCGGTCAGGTGGGCAACCTCGATCTTATGAACGTCAAACTCGGTAAAGCCGGTAAGAAACGTTACAAAGGTTTCCGCCCCCACGTCCGTGGTGTGGCTCAGAACCCTGTCGACCATCCCATGGGTGGTGGTGAAGGACGTGAGTCCGGCGGTGGACATCCTGTTTCACCCTGGGGCAAACTTGCCAAGGGCAAACGGACCCGCAATCCGCGTAAGAATTCCAAGAACTTCATTGTTGAGCGGAGGAAGAAGTAATGGCCAGATCAATCAAGAAAGGTCCCTTCGTGGATCAGTATCTTATCGACAAAGTCGAAAAGATGAACAACGAGAAGAACAAGACCGCCATCAAGACCTGGTCACGTCGTTCTCTGATCATTCCGGACTTTGTTGGTCACACCTTCAATGTTCACAACGGCAAAACTTTTGCTCAGGTTTTCGTTACTGAAAACATGGTCGGACACAAACTCGGTGAGTTTGCTCCCACCCGTAACTTCCGTGAGCATGGTGCTATGTCCGGTAAGGACAAATAAGTTCCGTTGCAACACAAAAGGCGGCTGTCATACGACAGCCGCTTTTTTTGTGTTGAGAGAAATGTCGGAAGTGATTTCCCTGCTCTGAATTTGCAGTTTGTTACTTTTCCGTATGGGGACCGAGGGTACGGCCGCCGTCCACGGGGATATCAGCTCCTGTGATATAGGAGGAGTCGTCAGAGGCAAGAAAGAGGATGGCATTGGCAACTTCGTCTCCTGTACCGCTGCGTCCCAGCCATGTTCCCTTACTGGGCTTCTTTTCATCTGAGATCATGCCGGGGGAGATGCTGTTGACGGTGATATTATCCTTGGAAAGCTCCATTGCCATGGTTTTAGTCAGCATCATCACGCCTGCCTTGGCGACGGAATAGGCGCAAAAATTGTGAAGTCCCACGACTCCTGCGATCGACCCCAGATTGATGATCCTGCCGTAGTGCTGTTCTTTCATTTTCTGCCCGAAAAGTTTTGACAGGCAGAAAACACTGTGCAAATTCAAGTTGATGATTTTCTGCCACTCTTCAAAGGAGGTTTCGAGAGAACTTCCTTTGGGCCATGAGCCTGCATTATTGACAAGAATATCCACATGCCCGAACCGCTCTATGATCTCCTTGAATCCCTGTTCCATACTCATCTGATTGCTGACATCCATTGAGATGCCGTAGACTTCAGGTGTGATTTTCCGGAGTTCTGTCACTGTGGAATCCAGTTTTTCCATGTCGATATCGGCAAGGATCAGTTTTACGCCATGCTTTGCAAACTCGGAAGCCGCTGCCCTGCCGATACGCCCTGCGGCACCTGTGATGAATGCTGTTCTGTTGTTGAAAGTCATCTTTTCCTCCTTGGATTGGGTTGCTTGTTTTAATATACTTCATCATGTTCAAACGGACAATGACAGAAAACAACTCTTTTATTGCATTTTTCTCTTGTTTTTTCAGGAAGTTGAACTTATATTAAAGAGAGAAAATGTCAATATTATGAAAAAAAAGCTTATGAAAATTTCACGCCTTGAACTGCTCCCTCCCTTTTTATGGTATGAGGAATATGATTATCTTGCGCCCTACCGTTCTGCGCTCCACACTCATCCGGCGTGGCAGCTGACCTTTTCACTCAAAGGAGAGTTTTACTTTGAAACTCAGGGGGAGCGTATCACCATCACGCCCGGGGAATGGGTCCTTTTTTCTCCTGCGTTGCCCCACAGTGCCGGGAGCGATTCTGAAAGTTCAAGGGCGATCCAGATCTTCTTCCGGCATTTTCCTCCGGCGCTGCTGGTTGAATATGCCCGGAGCCTTAATTTCAGGCGCAACTTTTTTTTGAAGGGAAGTTGGGACCGGGAGGCGGGAGCAGCTATCGCCGAGCGTTTCAGGTCAGTCGGTAAAGGGGGAAGTGCGCTCCCTTTGTCTTTGAAAAACATACTTTCTCTGCGGTTGGTTTCAGAGGCTCTTGAAAGTGCTGTTGCCCGGATGCCGGTTCAGAGAGAGATCCCCGAAAACTTTCTCAAGGTTCTTGAGTTTATGGAGCGGCACATCGCGTCATCCGTGGGCGTCCCTGACTTTGCCGCCCTGGTTGATCTTTCTGAAAGCCGTTTCAGTGCGTTGTTCCGTCAGATGACAGGCGTTCCCCCCATGCATTATTTCAACGAACTCCGGCTTTGTCAGGCGCAGCTTCTGCTGTTGGGAGGAGCATCGGTCCGGAGCGCAGCGTTGAGTTCCGGATTCGCCTCTGCAAGTTTCTTTTGCCGCCAATTCAAAAAGTATACCGGCATGACACCTGCGGCATTTGTTGCCGGGAGCCTGGGAAAGGTGGCGGCACAAAAAAAATCCTGAACAGACGGTGAGAAGCCATTTTCTGTCAGGATTTAAACCCCATGTTGCGATGCACCCTCTCTGCCCGCCCCCATGAGGTCCTTGAGCTTATGCTCCATGAGGCTGTGGGTCACAAAGGACTGCAGGCGGTGGTCCCGCAGGCGCAGCTGGAACAGATGCTTGACAATGTCTATAAGGCACACTTCAAGGATGAAGTGTTTCAGCGTATCGCTTCACGCTATTTCCCTGAATCCATCCAGCGTTTGACCGATGAGAACGGCGAGGAATATTTCGGCGTTTCCCTCGATGATACCGCTCAGCAGCGGGAGGCGGCTGAGGAATACATCGCCCACATCGCCCAGAAGGATTTCCCCAAACCCTCATGGTGGAAACAGTTCCTCCAGCAGATCCGCATGTTTTTCGGGAAATTCAAGTGGGCGGAGGATGCCGTCTTGCTGGACTCCCAGATCGAGACCGTACTTGCTCTTGCGGCAAAGAAGGTGAGAAAAGGGGGAACTCCTAAGAAAAACTTAACAACTGGAGGCGGATTGAGGTTTTCTGTCATTGGGGAAGAGGGGGCTGCCAATCTGGACCATTACCTGAAACAGAACAATCTTGCCAATCTGGCTGTTGCCAGAGAGATGCTGAACTCAGGCAAGAATGCCAAGACCATCAAACTTGCCACCGGCTGGGAAAAGGGCGGTGACGGCAAGTGGCGGATGGAAGTACCTGATCTGAAATTTACAGATTTGTATTCTCAGGGGGCTGCACCTGTTTTTCCGACAGGTTTTCTTGAAGATGTGATCGATGCGCCGGAATTGTTTGCAGCATATCCGAAGTTGCGCCTTCTGTTTGTCATGACAACAGAAGAATTGCCGGAAAATGTTGCCGGTCGTTTTTCTTCTGACAATGATTATTATCACATCTTTTTGAATAGAAAGTTTTTTGACGTTACGGAAGTTGAAAAGAACTGGCTTCAAGAAGCCGATAAAGAAATTGAGATGTCTTATGAAGGATATTCTGAAGAACATTTGAAATTTCTTGAGGAGTTTGGGTTAGAAACTGATCCTGAAAAAAACAGAAACAAATATCTTGCGTTGATTGATAAGATCAGGGACTTTCAATTGATCAAATACCGTGATACTCTGATTCATGAAATACAACATGCTATTCAGGAGTTGGAGGGGTTTGCACGGGGGGGCTCCGGGGAAAACGCAAATTATCGTAACCTTGCCGGAGAGGTTGAAGCGAGAAATGCTACCGGGAGATCCCGGATGTCGGCAGAAGAAAAACGGCAGTCGCTTCTTGCTGATACCGCAGATGTGGCTGAGGACAGCCAGATCTATATCTTTGATGAGGATGGGAAGAGTTTTTTGGCAGACGGAAAATATTTCGATAAGTGGCAAGACGTCATTGCGCAGTTTAAGAAAGATCTGGAAGGAGTTGAACTTAATCAGGAACAGCGAGATATTTATGATGTTGTAATTCAGCAAAAAGACAAAGTTAGATTGCGCATTGATGATCTAAATGAACTTGAAGATATTTTTGTGAATTTGGGAACAAGAAAAAAGGGTGTAAAAAAACTCATTTCCGTACATTACGCTGGTTTGAGAAATCCCGTTACTGCATTAGAGGTGTTGAATATCGGGGACGTTATCAGGCGCGGCAAGCTTGCAGAAGAAGGTACCGAAGAACATCCTGATTCCAGACGATATGAATTACAAGCAGAAGATGGGGCAATGTTAAAAGTCATTATTGACTTTTACGGAAAACATGACAAAAATAAATCGGTGATAAATTTTTACTCTGACAGAAAGTCAAACACCGGGGCTCATGCTGTCTCATCCGGGATTATCACCGATCTGGGTGATAATATATCACAAAATTCTGAAAATGCAAGTGGGGATTTGTCGGACAAGTCGGACTTGTCGGACGTGTCGGACGAGCTGCGGTTTTCGCTGGAGGAGTATTCTGAAAGCGAACAGGAGGATATCGTGGCGGTGCTGCAGGTCTTTGTGGGACGGAATATCGATATGGAGCCTCAAAAGTACCGGGAGTATCTCAAAAGCAAGGGCATAGAGATCCCCGATGAGGATGCGGATGTGTTTTTCCGTATGGCTGTGCTGGAAAATGACAGGGCGGCACGGGAACGGGCAAACCGGCTCCGTGACCAGTGGATCTATGAGAATTTCCCCATCTTTGCGGAAGTTGCGGAGTTCGTCGGTGGTTCTGACTTCAAGATCAAACCTGTCGGCCATGAAGGTGAAGAGTTCACCGGGTCTTTTATTTCTCCTGCGGCGTGGAAAAAAACTGCCGCTCTGAAAATCTTTTGCCGGAATGTCGATTTTGAAGTTTGCTGTTTGACTTTTTCCGCAGGAAAAGGTATATTATACACATGCTGAAATCTTATTTTTATAAAGGAGTTTTTTTATGTCCCCTGAAGAACTGAAACAGAAGGCTCTCGCTTATCACTGTGAGGGTAAACCCGGTAAGATCGCTGTCGTTTCAACCAAACCCTGCAACACCGCCGAAGAACTTTCTCTGGCTTACACCCCCGGTGTCGCCCAGCCCTGTCTCGAAATCAAAGCCAACAAGGAAAATGTGTGGCGATACACCTCCCGGAGCAATACCGTTGCCGTCATCAGCGACGGTACCGCTGTCCTCGGACTGGGGAATATCGGCGCTGAAGCCGGTCTCCCTGTCATGGAGGGGAAGGCGGTGCTTTTCAAACACTTTGCCGCTATCGACTCCGTGCCCATCTGTCTCAACCGGGTCGCCAATGCCGAAGGCAAGACCGATCCCGACAAACTCATCGCCGCCGCCGCCTGTCTCGAACCCAGCTTCGGCGGATTCAATCTGGAAGATATCGCTTCTCCCGCCTGCTTCAAGGTGGAGCGTGAACTCAAAAAGCGGCTTTCCATCCCTGTTTTCCACGATGACCAGCACGGTACCGCCATCATCTCCCTTGCCGCCATCATCAACGGACTCGCCCTCGTCGGCAAAAAAATCGAAGATTGCCGTTTCGTCGTCAACGGTGCCGGTGCCGCAGGATTGGCTTGCAGCCGCTTCTATCTCACTGCCGGTGCCAAGCTGGAAAATATGACCCTCGTTGATATCAACGGCGTGCTTCACACCGGCCGTACCGATTTGAGCGAAGAACAGCAGATGTTTGCCAAAGATACCGATATGCGCACCCTCGCCGAAGTGGTCAAAGGTGCCGATATCCTCCTCGGATTCTCTGCCCCCAACTGCTTCACACCTGAGATGATCAAGTCCATGAACCGGGACGCCATCGTCTTTGCCATGGCGAATCCCACGCCTGAGATCTTCCCCGATGCCGCTCTCGCCGCCGGTGCCGCCCTTGCCGGTACGGGACGCAGCGACTTCCCCAACCAGATCAACAACGTTTTGGGATTCCCCGGTATCTTCCGCGGCGCACTGGATGTCCGCGCCAGAGATATCAATGAGGAAATGAAACTTGCCGCCTCTGAAGCTCTTGCCGAACTTGCCCGTGCCGAGTTCCCTGAAGAGGTCAAGGCCATGCTCAAAAAGGCTTATCCCGCCGATGCGGCCAAAGGACTTTTCGACACTCCTGCCGGACTCCGTGCCGAAATGGTCATCCCCAAGCCCTTTGATCCCCGTGTCGTTCCCCACGTCGCCCGCAAGGTGGCTGAAGCCGCTATGAAAAGCGGCGTGGCACAGATCACCATCGACGATCTTGACGCCTATGAAGTCGAGGTCGCCGCCCGCATCGCCGCCGCCCGTGGCGAATAAAGCTGATTTAAACGACAGGAGGTGTTGCAAAAATGCAACACCTCCTTTTTATTTGCTGCTTTGCTGTATAAAAGCGTGTTCAGCGGTAGCGGAGCAGGGCTTTGCGGCAGCGGTCGAGGATGAGGGGGAGTTCCCCGCGCATGGGGTAGAGGGTGGTTGCGCCCTCGGTTATGCCTTCGCCGATGACTTGGAACCCCAGATGTTCGTAAAAGCGGCGGCGGTTGGAAATGCCTGAGATGATGACTTCACTGACGCCTTGTTCATGGAGTTCCAGAAGCAGGGGCACCGCCAGCTGTGCGGCGAGTGTGGTGCTGCGGTATTCGGGTTTGAGGGCGAAAAGACGTATTTCCGCAAGTTTGCCCTGCGCCGGAGCCCGGGCTATGGCGTCGCCGAAGTGGGCGGCGGCGGAGTAGGGGGAGCGCCAGTGGGCGGAAATCATGCCCGCAAGCTCCCCTGAGGGGAGTCGGGCGGCACGGTAGATATTCTTATGGTGGAACTTGTCGACCAATCTCTGAGAGTCGGATTCAGGGCGCATTTTCAATTCTGCGGCAAAGATCTCATAGTTGAGCTGCCACAGTTTGTCGAACTCCTCTGCATTTGAAGGAGTGATGATGGTGATTTTTTCTTCCATAGTAAAAACTCCTTAAACAAATTCCTGACACAAAAAAAGCAACCTGAAGTTTTCACTTCGGGTTGCTTTTGGTTTTCATCGTGTGATGATCAGAGCTCTTCGCCGACCATCCAACGGACAAAGCGTTTGACTTTGAGGTTGGGAGCGATCTTGGCGAGGCAGGTCTTGTCATCGAGGATCCAAGGCTGGTTCATCAGACAGACTTCGGAGAAGAAGCGGTTGATCTTACCGGCGAGGATCTTTTCCAGCATTTCAGCAGGCTTGCCGGCGAGTTTGGGATCGGCGGCGGCGGCGATCTCTTTTTCCTTGGCGATAACTTCAGCGGGAACTTCGCAGCTGCAGGTATAGCGGGGGGAGAAAGCAGCGATGTGCATGCAGATATTCTTTTTGAGGTCTTCGGCGACTTCACCTTCGAACTCGACCAGCACGCTGACGCGTCCGTCCATGTGGTGGTAGGTGGCGAAGGTGCTGTCATCGGCGCCCTGGAAACGGACGGCACGACGGATCTGCATGTTTTCGCCGATGGTGGCGATGGCGTTGGTCAGGGTTTCTTTGGCAGCTTCGTTGACAGCTTCGGTAACGCATCCGTCGCCGCCGGCTTTCAGAGCAGCGGTGGCAACATCAGTTGCCAGCTGACCGAAACGGTCGGTTTTGGCGGCGAAGTCGGTTTCGCAGAGAACTTCGACGATAGCAGCACTTTTGCACTCGGCGCAGACACCGGTCCAGACTTTACCCTGGTTGGTGGAACGGCCGCTTTTCTTTTCGGCTTTGGCGATACCGCTTTTGCGGAGATTTTCGATAGCAGCTTCCATGTCACCGTTGGCGGCGACGAGAGCTTTTTTGCAATCCATCATACCTGCACCGGTCTTCTCACGGAGATCGGCAACCATCTTGGCAGTGATATTCATAATGATTTCCTCAAAGATTATATTGTCAGATGTTTCAAAGATTATTCGGCATCAGCTTTGGGAGCCTTGGGGGCTTTGGGAGCAGCTTCGCCTTCGGCGGCCTTGCGGGGACGGCGGGGTTTGGCTTCGCCTTCACCGGCAGCCTTGCGGGTGCGGCGGGGTTTTGCCTCTTTGGCGCCTTCGGCTTCGGCGGCGTTGGCAGCCTGTTCTTCGGCGACGCGCTTGGCAACTTCGGCAGCTTCACGCTCTTCAGCGGCGCGCTTGTTGTAGATTTCTTTGGCGACCTTGATGGCATCGGCAAAGATGTTGGTGATGATACCGACGGATCTCACAGCTTCGTCATTGGCGGCAACGGGGTAGTCGACCAGGGTGGGGTCGCCGTTGGTGTCGACGATAGCGACGATCGGAATGTGAAGACGGATAGCTTCGCGGACGGCGTTCATTTCGTTGTTGACGTCAACGACCACCATCACTTTGGGGAGCTTTTTCATTTCGGCGATACCGTCGAGGTCACGATGGAGCTTCTCAGCGCGGTGGCTCATGGAAGCGACTTCTTTTTTCTTCATGCCGTTGACAGCGTCGCTGCTGAGCATGGCGTCGATCTCGTTCATCTTGGCGATGCTCTTGCGGATGGTGACGTTGTTGGTCAAAGTACCGCCGAGCCAGCGCTCGGAAACGGAGTACATGCCGGTGCGTTCGGCAAGTTCCTTGATGGTTTCACGGAGCTGGGGTTTGGTTCCCACGAAGAGGACTTCGCCGCCTTCGGCAACGGTGCGCTGCAGGAAGTTGCAGGCATCAGCGATCTGGCGCATGGTCTTGGTGAGGTCGATGATGGAAATTCCGCCTTTGACAGTGTAGACATAATCTTTCATGCGGGGGTTCCAGCGGCGGGTCTGGTGTCCGAAATGACAACCTGCTTCGAGCAAGTCATTGATGGTGATCTTAGCCATTTTACAACTTCCTTTTTTTGCGGCGCTTTACTTCCGTTTTTTCCTTGTTTTCAGACGGAGTTATGAAGTCGCCTTTTTGTTAAAATTCCCGGCATCTCTCCCATGAGACACCTGAAGGTCTCTTAATATACACTCATTGACCGGACTTTTCAAGTTTTTTTCCTTTAAAATTTGTCGAAAAATGCATTGATGTATCGACCTGCCACATCGGGGCGGCACTTCGGAGAGAGGATGTTGGTCATACTTGAGGTTGTGCTTGATTTAGTGAGGTCCGGGGCGAGACAGTCATACTTTTGGGTGTGATTGATTTACTTTGGTCTGCGGAGTTGGGGTAAAGACAGCGCCAGCGCTTTCTTTCCCCCAAGCCCCCATTCTTTGCGGCCTGTGGGGCGTGTTGTTGTGGTGCAACTGTGGTACTGGTTTTGGGAAGGTTTGGGGCTTCGGCAAGTGTGGTACAAGGCTTCATCTCAATTACAGCGCCCCCCGTCGACAGCCTGCGGCTGATCTCAGGGGGGGGCTTAGATGCTCAGGTTTCACTCCATTCGCCCCGACATGACTCGGGGCGACCCCTGCGGAATACCGCAGGGGCTTATTCCGCTCCAACCTTGCGCGCTCGGCGCGATGCGCCTTCGCTGGTGGCTTGCTTCGACCACAGTTTATATTTGTTTCAGCTAGCGGGCACTTCTGCCACTGGTCAATACAAGTGGGCTGTGTCAAAACAACGATAACCTCCGCAGACTGCCAACCGGCTCGAGGGTGTAATATGCCCCCTGTGGCGTTGAATACAGGGAGAGGGGGCGTTCCGGTCTGTGAACCAGACATTATCGTAAATAAATGTTTTTTAATCGCACAATACGATTGCAAATTTTTGCAATTGTGTTATGCAGAAACAGCACCTTTCAGAAAAGCGTATATCGTCTTGCCACGGCGCAGCGGA
>JAZONY010000124.1:0-4957 GCA_045654705.1 Victivallaceae bacterium | reverse complement strand
TCGAGCCAGGTGTATTCCGAAAGTGTCGCCCCCCGGTCGGAACCGATGGCGACGTGATCGACACCGAAGGTCTTTGCCACATAGTCGATGTGGTCAAGCAGGGCGTTGATGTTCTTGCTCCCCTGAAGGAAACAGGGATAACAGCAGATACCCACATAACCGTTGGTCTTTTTGATGGCTTCGATGACTTCATCGCATTTGGCACGGTAATGGGTGGAAAATTTTCCGGCAGTGGTGTGGCTTGCCACCACAGGGCGGCTGGAACATTGAGCGGCTTCAAGACTGGTCTGCTGCCCGGAATGGGCGACATCGGGGATGATGCCCACACGGTTCATTTCGGCGATGGTCATACGGCCGAACTCACTCAATCCGCCGTTGGCGATCTCAGCACATCCGTCGCCGATCAAATTGCGGCGGTTGTAGGTCAGATGCATCATGCGGACACCCAGGTTGAAGAAGGTTTCCACCAGATGCAGATTTTCCTCTGCGGAAATGAACTTTGAGGAAATGGGGACACCGTTGGTGGTGATGTAAAGAGCCTTGTTGCCTCTTGCCCGGATCCCCTCAAGACGGTCGGGGAAGGGGCATCTTTCGTAAACTTCGGTACAGTAGTCGATGGTGCGGGTGTAGTTGCCGAGGCGTTTGATGAGCCGCTCCACATCGTTGCTCTCTTCGCCGCAGTTCTGGAAGATGCAGTCAACGCCGCTGTATTCCCATGTGTCACGCAGGATTTTCCGGATCTGCGGGTCATGGAATCCCTCAACCATGTGGTGCATTTCACTGGCAAAGTTGACCTCATCCCGTGAAGCTCCCTTTTCGACGAGTTCTTTTTCCCGTGATGAGATGCCGCCGCAGAGAGGCATGAAGCCGTAGGCGTCGAAAACGAGGGAATTTTTATGAAGTTCAAGACCGTGTTCAAGGTCTTTGGCACTGGGGTTGAGCATTTGCAAAGCGATGTTGCGGTTTTTTTCTGCGTTGATCATTTGAAATTCTTTCTTCAGTGATATATTTTTTACCTTGACCTGAATCGGGCAGGGTTTGTCAAACGGAACTCTTAATAAAATGAAGAGAGGGAAAATAAAATCTCGCCCCCCTTCAGTTTCGGGTCTCTTACCAATAGTTTGAAGCAGTGGCTCTGAAAGGAGCCCAGAATGTGGTGTAGGCAGCCTCTTTTTCGCCTTTGGAATCAATTTTCTGATCGGGGATCTTGCTGCGTTTCATCTGCTGGACATGCCAGTCAAGAAAGACAACGGTGGTGCTGTCGTTGTGGGGGTAATCCACGGCATTGGTCGCTGAAGCCCCTGTAAGTATGTTGTGCGTGTAGGAGACGATATAGCCTGTTTTGTATTTTTCCAGAGTGACTGCGCCTCTGGAAGGGTATTTTGCTCTGTGGATCGGACGTGCTTTTGCCATATCGGTCAGAGACCAGTTCAGTGCCGAATTGATACCGATGCCGGGGATGCCGTTGCCCCCTTCGACCCATTCGCGTCTGACATCTTTGGAGGAACAGGCTAGTTTATGGCGGATGAGTGCGCCGCCTGACCGTGTGGTTTGGCGTCCGTAACCTGCAAAGGCACAGTCTCCTGTGGTTTCCAACCCCACATAGGGCGCAAGGAGTCCTGAATCTTTCCTTGCGCTGAACCAGGTTTTGCCTGATGATTTGCCTTGTTCATTCACACCGTTCCTGTAAGGTGGAATGAAGTTTTTACTGTCATCGGCATAGGCGGAGAAACTGTACGCCACCTGTTTCATGTTGCTGATGCACGCTCCGGAGCGTCCCCGCTCTCTTGCCTGCTGCAAAGCGGGCAGAAGCATGGCGGCAAGAATGGCAATGATGGCGATCACGACAAGGAGTTCGATCAGGGTGAAGAACGACCTGATAGACTTTTTTGCGGGAAGCTGCATCTTCTTTTTTCCTTAAAATATATGCACAAGATATTATTTTTTGATTTGACCGCATTTGACCTTTCGGGAGACCCGGAATAAAGTCGGAATTGATGTGCAGTAAAATTACCACAGAAATATTGATTTGTCAAGTGAAAATACAATTCAAAAAGAAGAAAAATGTAAAATTTTGATGCGGAGAGCTTCTGCGTATTATCCGTCAGAAATCTTCTTTTTCTTCTTCCCTGTTTCCGGGGGAGAGAATGGAAGAGGAAAAAATATAAAAAATTCAGAAAATTCTGCCTTTTTTCTCTTGCTTTTTTCTGCGGGATGTGGTATCTTTACAGCGGAGATATTTCAACTGTTTATCAAGGATGAAAATGATGAAGTCGATTTTTATGTTTTTGTGTGTTGCCGTACTCGCCGTCTGTTCCGGGTGCGTTTCCTATTCCTACACTGGCGAAAAGTGCGCCCGGAGTTCAAACGCCGTTGCCGTTTTTACCGATTCCGCCAAGATCAAATCCCCCTATCAGGTGCTGGGGACGGCTGTGGTTTCAGGCAACTATCAGCACGTTTCCCGTGACAGAATGGTGGAAAAACTCCGCTCCGAAGCCCGGAGTGCCGGTGCCGATGCCGTGCTGATCGTCGAACAGCAGGTCCTGCCCCGCCATGTTATCGCCCGGAGTTCCCGTGAAAAGGGCTTCTTTACCGCATTTGACTACGATGACAGCAGCCGGAGCTGGGGCGAACTTTACCGTGATGTGGATGTGACCATCGGCAATATCGGCAAAAGCCGTCCTGCGGAAACAACGGAGGGGATTTCAGATTACAAACGGGTCATCCGTGCTGAGTTTCTGCGTTACGGACAGGAGAAAAAAGCTCCTGCCGGAAAGTAAACGGAGCTGAATATGTCCAAACGCAAGCATCAGAAAAAGAACCGTCTGCTCCGTATCGCCGACCGCAAATATGAACGGCAGCTTGAAAAAGCCGGGAAATTTGTGGTTGGAAAACTCAAGATGACCCACTCCGGTTTCGGCTTCGTTGAGGTCGATCCCGCCGAAAGAGTGACGGAAAAGGGGGAGGATATCTTCATCCCCATCCCCAAGATCAACGGCGCATTGGATGGTGATACCGTCAAGGTTCAGCTTCTGCCCGGACGGCGTGAGTTTTCAGAAGATACCGCCAACCGGGGCGCAACCGGCAGGATCGTTGAGGTCCTTGAGCGTTCAAGAGACTCCTTTGTCGCAGAACTTCTGCCGGGAGGCGTCGTTCGTCCCCTCAATACCCGGCTCCCCGACGGTATCAAGCTGCTGGGGGGACGCAAGGGGGCTGTGAAAGGGGACTTTGTCAGAGTCAGAGGCCCTGAAATGGTCCGCGGGGAGTGGCGGGGAACCATTTCCGCCGTCATCGGTCACGCCGGAGTCCTTGAAGCGGAACTGGATGCTGTCATGGCGGAATACGATATCCCCCCTGCCTATTCAAAAGAAGAGAACGTGTTCGCCATGGAGCTTCAGCCCCGTGAGATCGAAAGGAAAAGTTATCCGAAACTTTTCGTCATCACCATCGACCCCGACGATGCCAAGGATTTTGACGATGCCCTCTCTCTTGCTCCGGGGCCGGATAAGGAACATATTGAACTGGGTGTGCATATTGCCGATGTGGCAGCTTTCATCGCCCCCCAGAGCCGCTTCGATCTTCAGGCGGCACGGCGGGGATTCACCTGTTATCTCCCCGGCAGAACTCTGCCCATGCTCCCCCCGGGGCTGACCGCCGCCGTGAGTATGCAGGAAGGCAGAGCTTCTCTCGCCCACTCGGTCTTTCTCACTGTCAACAAAAAAAGCGGCGCGATCACAGGATTCCGGCGGGAACACACTTGCGTGACCATTGCCCGCCGTCTGGACTACGATGCGGTGCAGAACTTCGCCGACACGGGGAACGCCCCTGAAAACTGGACTCCGAAACTGAAAAAATGTGTGAAAGATCTGCTCAAGATCACAAAGCTCATGCGGCAGAACCGGGCTGAAAATGAGAAGTTTATCGAACTGCCCCTCCGTGAGGTCCGGGTGCGGTGCGATGAAAAGACAAATAAAATACTGGGGATCGAATCCCGGAGCGCACGTCCTGCCGAACAGCTGGTGGAGGAGTGTATGCTGGCGGCAAACAGTGCTGTCGGCGCGGAATTGGTCGCCAAAGGTGTTTCCGGGGTCTACCGTATCCACAAAGAGCCTGAAATCGAAAAACTCTGTGAGTTTTCCGCCATGGCGGAGCAGTTCGGATTTGCCACAGGAGATCTGAGTTCCAGAAAGGTGTGCAACGATTTTGTCCTTTCTCTTCCCGACAATCCGAAGCGTGAGGTGATCCTCAGTCTGCTTCTGCGTTCCTTCCCCCGTGCTGAATATGCGGCAAAGCCCCTTTTGCACTACGCTTTGGGCAAGACCGCCTATGCCCACTTCACAAGTCCCATCCGGCGTTACGCCGATCTGACGGTCCACCAGCAGCTCTGGAATATGGACCGGAAAGCCCGTACACGCCGTATCGAAACCCTTGAAAAAGTGGCGGAAAAGTGTACCAGACTTGAGGAACAGGTGGATGAGGCTTCTTTCGCCGCTTCTGACAGAATGAAACTCAGGATCCTGGAAGAGGAACTGGAACGGGGCGAACTCAAGATCTATGAGGGCGTCATTGCCAAGGTCATCACCGCCGGTTTGCAGGTGGCTGTTGAGGAGTTGGGACTTTACGGATTTGTTCCCGTGGATGCGTTGCCGGGAAACCGCCGACGGGGGAAATTCTCTCTCTACGGCGAGAAAAACAGCAGCAGCAGCTTCAAACTGGGGGACTACATCTATCTGCGCCTTGCGGGGATCGACTTCGCCCGGGGCAGCGCCATATTCGTATTGGCAGGAAGGTGAAGAACGAAATGAAAAGAGCTGTATTGATTTTCTGCCTTATCCTCGGTGGAACACTTTGGGCAGAAGATGTGTCGCTCCACCGCAAAGCCGCTTTGGCGCAGCAATCGGCAGATTTCTGTCACATCGTGGATGGTCTCACGGATGTTCTCCTCCAGCTGCAGCTG
>JAZONY010000123.1:0-2534 GCA_045654705.1 Victivallaceae bacterium | reverse complement strand
GTCAACCGGCTCGAGGGTATAATATGCCCCGAGGCGTTGAACATGGAGTAAGCGGTTGTTCCGGTCTGTGGACCAGACACTATCGGTAACTGATGTTTTGCAACAGCTCCCTTTTTTCATGGTCCATTATCTTTCCCGCAGCTTGCAATATGCTGTACTTTATGCTATATTAAAGAGATGTATTTTTCCCTTTCAGGCAAACGCCCTCAAAGGGGAGAAAAAAACCGTTCCATATATGATAATGATCCTTAAAAAAATAAGATACAATTTCAGTCCCATGAGAAAAAAAATCGTAATCTTTCTGCTGTTCCTCGCCGGAGCTGCAGCACTGATGGCAGCTCCGCCTGAAACAGATTCCGTTCTGGCTGCCGTCAACGGGGACCCCATAACTCTGGGGGAAATCCTGCCTACGGTCCGGGACCGGGAGTTCCAGCTCCGCAGTGCTTACAGCGGCAAAGCCCTGGAAGATGAGATTTTGAAGCTCCGGCACAAGATGGTTGAAGAACTCATCGACCGCAGATTGATCGTGGCAGATTTCCACAGCCAGCAGCTGACCATCCCCGATCAGGATGTGGAAAACGAACTGGACCGCTGGGGTACTTACATCGGCTGCCACTCACGCCGGGAGCTTGAAGAGCGTGTCAGAAAATCCGGCAGCACCCTTGCAAAAATGCGGGAGCGGATCCTTGACCGTATGATCGTTCAGGTCATGCGCCGCCGTGAATACCTTCTTGCAGGCCCCCCCTCCCCTGCTGAGATCTACAAGCGGTTCAAAGCCGAAGAGAAAAATCTTGCCTTCAAAGGCAGCGTGGAACTTGCCCTGCTCAAACTCCCCAAAGAGAATCGGGAAATCATCAAAAACATAAGCGTTTCCCTGAAAAAGGATCCCGCTTCATGGTCAAAATTCGTTTCCACCTTTGCCATTTCCCCCGACACCGACGGCAGTATCGGCAGCGTGGAACTTGATAAACTGCGGAGCGAATTCGCAGCTGCCATGAAAGATATCAAGGTCAACAATATCTATCACGAAGTGGAAACTGCTGACGGTGTGTATTTTATAAAAGTCCTCAATTTCCAGACTCCCCGCCCGGCACACTTCAAGGAACATGCTGAGGGGATCCGGAAGAAAATGGAAGATGAAATCTACAACCAAAGCTCTGCCGATTATGCCAAACGTTTGCGTGACAGAGCGGTAATTGAATATTTTTTCCCTGTGCCTGAAGGAGTTAAGAAAAAATGAAGATCTATTGTCCCAACTGCAAAAAGGTCATCGAACCTTTAGTACCTGCCGATGCTCAGGAAGTCCCCTGCCCCGCATGTTCCGGCAGTGTCAAAGTCCCCGAATCCCCTCTTTCCCCCGGCGCTGTCCTCAATGATTTTCTTCTTGAAAAAGCCTTGAGCAGCGGCGGTATGGGCGTTGTCTACCTCGCCCGCCAGATCTCCCTTGACCGTCCTGTGGCACTGAAAGTGCTCCACAACAAATTTGCCGACAATCAGGAGTATATCGAAGGTCTTTTCCGTGAAGCCCGGGCGGCGGCAAAACTGACTCATCCCAACATCGTTCAGGCATACGCAGTGGGTGAGGAAAACGGCATTTTCTACTTCGCCATGGAGTACATCCGGGGCGAAACTTTCAAACAGATCCTGAAAAAACAGAACATCCTTGAGACCGATCAGGCGGTCAAAGTCATCCGCGACATCTGTCAGGCACTCCACGCAGCATGGAACGAACAGAAACTTGTCCACCAGGATATCAAACCCGACAATATCATGCTGGACAGCAACGGCTTTGCGAAACTTGCCGACTTGGGACTTGCACGCAGCGCCAACACCGATTCCGGTCCCGATGAAGATGAAAACGAGGTCATGGGAACACCCCAGTACATCAGCCCCGAACAGCTCACCGGCGTTCCTACCGACGTCCGCAGTGATATTTACAGTCTGGGTGCCACCTTTTACCAGTTCGTCACGGGCCAGTTCCCCTACCCCGAGGAAAGCGCCGAAGAGATGGCACGCAAGCATGTGGAAGGAAATCTCACGCCTCCCATCGCCATCAATCCCCAGCTGCCCCAGGCCATCAACGATATCATCGTCAAGATGATGGCACGGAATATCGAAGAACGCTATCAGGCCCCCAAAGAGGTCATCGCCGATCTGGATGCTTTCACCGAACAAAAAAAACGGGGCGCTGTGGCAATGCCCAAACTCAAACTCAGTTTGAATAAAAAGAGCGCCGACGGAGCTTCCGCCCCCAAAGTGGGACTTCCCGCCAAGCCGGGAATGGCCGCCAAACCTGCCGCCCCGGTGAAGCCCGCTCCCGTAAAACCGGCTTCCCCGGTGAAGCCTGCGCCCGTTTCCGTCAAACCGGCTCCCCCGGTGAAGCCTGCGCCCGTGAAGCCCGTCCCCCCGCCACCTCCGGCGAAGCCCGCTCCGGCACCGGCTCCCGCTCCTGCCCCCGCGCCGGAGAAAGAAGCTGCGCCCAAACCGGCTGAACAGCCTGCCGCTGCGGTCAAAAAGGATGATGCTGAAATCGC
>JAZONY010000122.1:0-5141 GCA_045654705.1 Victivallaceae bacterium | reverse complement strand
CCAGCCAGCCCCGCCGGGCGGACGCCACGGAAGTCAAGGTAATCACCAGGCAATGCCTATAAGGCTTATGCGGCCTATACGGCCTATAACCAGCCAACCATGGCAAAGCGAGCGCCAAGTTATCGCCCCTATCGTAAGTTTGCGGTGGAATCTCTCGCACCCAAAGGTATGGCTGGTAACATCGAACTTGTATTGTTTTTTATTTCTCCTGAACGCTCTGGACTTTTGCTTTTTTCAGGTCTCTGTGGAGAGGATTGACTTTGCCGTCGCTCCAGTTTTTGACGGCAATGAAGCAGAAAAGCTGGAATATTCCCCAGAAAATCAGAAGCTGCAGAAAAATCGCCGCGATCCGCAACGGTTCCGAACCGTAGCGTTTCAGTACGGCAAAACGCATCACCGCCCAGAAAACGGCAAGGACCGTCAGGTCGCACACTCCCAGAAGAAGTGCTTCACGGTTTTTTATGATGTTTTCAATGGTTGCTCCATCCACCCCTGAAAGTCTTGCTGCAAATTCAATGATTTCCATGGGCAGATGGCCCAGCAGCAGAAGGAACCAGACAAGAAATCCGTAAGGATCGGCACTGTCCAGCTTGTAAGGATTCCCCGCCGCCAGTGCCGCAACGAGCAGTATGATAAACGCAAGAGAGAGTACAAGCCAGTCGAATTTGCGGAATCTGAGGAGAAATCCCGGCATGATGCTCTGTTCCTGAATAAGATTTTTTTTCTTTTTCTTTGCCATTTTTCACTTGCTCCTCTTGCGGCTTTTGCCCGGGGGACTTCCTGCATTGGAACTCATCTTGCTGATGACCAGATAGGTGATCAAGCCGGCGGCGATCATGCCGACAGTCAGGGCACCGTAGGCGTGGGGCCACCAGATCCCCTCGGTCATGGCGGTGAATTCGGACATGCCGCCGATGCCCGTGATAACAGTCAGAGGCATGAAAACCACATTGATTATGGCAAGATACTTCATGATGACGGCAAGATTGTTGCTTGAAACCGCCATACGGGCGTTGGACATCCCTTCAAGGATCTCGGCATAGATGTTGGCGAGGTTGTCGCACTGTTCATTTTCAATGGTGACATCCTCAAGGAAGTCCTTTTCGCTTTCGCTGAAACCGATACGCGATGAATCGTTACGCAATCGCCTCAAAAGCAGCAGATTGGCGCTTGTTGCCGATTCGTAATAGGTAAGACTTTTACGCAGGGCGAAAACGTTCATCAGGGATTTGTTGGTAACGGCATAGGCGATTTTGTCTTCGATTTCCTCCGATATGTTGCGGATGATCCGCAAATGCTGCAGAAAGTGCTGTGTGGCATGATGAAGCAGCCGCAGCAATATGCCTTGAAGCGTATTGCCCCGCATGGGCATCCTGCCATGTTCAAACAGAGGCATATTGTTGTCTTGCAGAACGATGATCCTGTCAGGGAAAATGAAAGCTCCCACCGTCGCGATCTTGAAAGAAAGATGTCTTTCAAAACGGAAATTCCGGGGGCGTTTCATAATGACTGCGGTATAGCGTTCCTCATACTCCACACGGCTGACCGCATCCTCATCGAGGGCGGAGTCAAGGGTGTGAGCATCGATGCCGCAGATCCGGGTCAGGTACTCTTTTTCTTCGGTGGTGGGTGTGCTGTAGATTTGGATCATGCCGCTCTGACCTTCGGGGCATGACTGGACACGACCATCCACCAGGTCGTAACATCTCAACATGGGAAACTCCTTTTTCAACAGGGTGAATTTTCAGGGACAAAGCAGCCTGACACGGAGAAAAAGGAGTCCATTGAGTGTTTTCAGAAAGTGATTTCAAAAAAATACAGGAGCCTTTTTTCCGCATCAGACCGCCATCGCGGTCCAGGGTCGTCGCTGGTACTCATAAAAACTCCTGTGTATAGGTTGATAAAAGCTGCGCCGCAACACACGGCACAGACGGATTGTAATTGTGTCAATATAACACTCTATGAAAAAATTTTCAAGCAGCGTTATGAAAAAAAATTAAAATTTACTTTTCCACCGCATAAAGGGCGAAACTGGTTCCCTGTCTGCCCGCAGCTGTGATGACCTCCCTTTTTTCAACTCTGATCTTTCCATCGTTCAGAAGTGTTTCAAGACAGCGGTAAGCGACACCGACACGATAGTTGAGGGTGTCAGGGACGAAAAGGGGCTTGAGCGCCGCATCTGCCAGATTGGCAAGGGATTTGCCGGGATTGGCTTTGATGAACTCCCACGCCGCCGAAAGAGTGCCTTCCGGGATCTCCATAAGGGTTTCGTAGCGGTCATGGAGTCTTTCGATCCTGATCTCATCGGGGGTGATGAGCCCCACGCTGTTGCAGGGCAGCTCCATGCCGCAGTTTCCGGGAAGTCCGGCAGCGGTTATGGAAAGATAGACGCCGGAGTGATTTTTCTGGTAGACGATGTGCTGGTTGGAGTTGGCAAAACAGATGACACCCGGATGATCGGCAAAGATGAAAAGCGAAGCCGCCTCAGTGGTGAGTTCTGAAAAAACATGTTTGACCGCTTTGAGGGGATCGCCCCATTTTTCGTAATAATACTCCACCGCCTGAGCGCCTACTTCTGCGCTGTGGACCTGTCCGCCGTCAGAGAGGACGGGGTAGCGTTTGGGCAGATCATAGATGCCGCTTACAAATTTTTTACCCTGCCGGAGCATTTCGTTGCCCCACTCCTCAAAGACGGGATTTGCGCGCTCCTTGAAAACACCGCTGCACCCCTGGGAGATAATGGCGACTTTGCCGGAACTCCCCACGAAAGGATGTCCCCAGCGCTCATCGCCTCCGGAGTTTGTCCGGCTGTGGATCAAGCCGCAGCATCCGGGGAATTTGTCAAGAGAAAACTTTTCTTCCCACGCTTTCGTATTGCCCCAGACTTTGTCTGAATATATTTTTCCATCGCAGCAAGTGGCGATACCGGTGTAATAGCCGGCCCAGAAGCCTTCGATTTTTTTCAAAGATTCCCACATAATGGGGGCGGCTTCATCTCTGCCGGTATAAGCGCTCCAGACGCACATATTGAAAACCTTTCATGATTAAGTTGTACAACTTTTTTTTTAATGTAACGGAAAGGGGAAAGATTTTCAAGAGTTTAAAGGAAAATTTTGAAAAAAAACGGCAAAAATCCTCTTTCATGCTTGCTTTTTTCGTAAAAATGTCGTATATTTATTACGGATAAGTACAACAAAGATAATTTGTTTTAAAACATCACGGAGAAAAGAAGAATGAAAAAGAATTTTACCCTGATCGAGCTTCTGGTGGTCATCGCCATCATCGCCATTCTGGCAGGACTGGTCATGCCCGCCCTGGGCCACGCCCAGGCCAAAGGCCGCACCACCGAGTGCCTCAATAACAAAAAGCAGGTCATCACCGTCCTGCGCATGTACGCCAACGACCACACCAGCATGGTTCCCTACATGATCAACGTGAACGGCACCATGCGTCCCTACTCCTGGATCCTCGGAGGTCTCGGCAGTTCTGATGATGCTGAGAAAAACTATACGAAGGAGATGGTTTCCAAGAAGGTGCTTATCTGCAACACCCTCAACAAAAAAGAACTTGCCGCCGACGGAACCAATGCGATCGGTATGATCGATGTTGATTTCGGAAGCTCTTCCGGCAGCTGGTATGAAGCCAACAAGTCCAAGGTCGGACGCTTTGTTGCCAAGGACGGTGATCGTGATGCAACCAATAAGTCCGTGGCTTATGTGCTTGAGAAGCTGAAAAGCCCCAGTGATATGGCATTGCTCGCCGACTCATTTGCTGTGAACAGCAGCGATCAGGAGCGCGGTTTTTGGACTTTCAACCCCAACGGAGGAAAATCCAAGTTCAACCACGCCACCTCCGAAGGGGATGATGAAGCCCGTATTGGAGCAGTCCACGTTGGCAGCACCACCATTGCCTACGCCGACGGACGTGCAGAAGCGCTGACCCCCGCTCAGTTGGGAACGAGTGCTTTGAAGCTGACTAAATATTACGATGACAACTTCGACAAGAAAGATCTCTGATCTGTAAGAGTTGAACCCGGCGGCAGGAAAAAGCTCCTGTCGCTTTTTTTTATATAAAAATCAAAAAACTCCCAAATTGAGCTTGAATTTTCATATAAGTCGGGATATATTATAAAAAGAATTCGGGGTGTGGCTCAGTCTGGTCTAGAGCGTTGCGTTCGGGACGCAAAAGTCGGAGGTTCAAATCCTCTCACCCCGACCATTCTTTTTTAAACTCCTTTATTTCAATTCCTTACACTGATTTTTCCTGCACTTTTTCTGCCTTGAAGTGGACCACAAACTGGACCACACCCCAAGGAAAATGTGTTTCATGGCAGCAGAAATCCCGAATCTCGTCAAGCGTAATGGCATCTATTACTTCCGGTGTCGTATTCCCTCAATTTTGACCAATGGTCGTGCACGTGAGGTGAAAATCTCCCTTAAAACAGGCAATTTGACTTCTGACCTCCTTGATGTTATACTTAAAGTGACAGATTGCTCACGGAGAGTAATCGCAGAATCACTTAAAACTCACAACCAAGGAGGTGCAAACGACATGAATATTGTCACTGAAATCAGAAACCGAATAACTCAATACATCAATACCAGTCTTATTGACCAGGAAGTTTACGATTGTGAATACGGAGCCACTTGCAACGCATCCAAAGCCGAAGGCAGAAAAATGATGCTGAATGTGTGCAACAGTGTGGAAAATGCTCTGAAAAACAGAGAAATTCCCCAGTGGGCAACAGCAACAGCTGATAGCATACTCAAAGACGTAAATATTCCGGAACAGTACCGCAACTTTGCCAGTCAGGAGTTCCTGAAAGGCTTTCTGTATTATGCACGAGTTCGGCTGAATAGCTTGGATTGGAAAAGTTTTCTTACCGAATATTCTCTTGAAGAGTATAATCATGCACTGCGTTCTGACGATTCTTCAACTCAACCGACAGTAGAAAATAAGAAAATTGATATTCTTGGTGATTTGGTCAATGCCTATATCGTTGCTCCCACCAAAAGATGCCAGAAGCTTCATGATGACATCATCAATTCGCTCAATTTGCTTTGCGAATGGTTCGGCAGTGAAACTGACATCCGTAAACTCTCCCGTCGAGAGATGAGGAACTTTCGGGATAATGTGCTTCG
>JAZONY010000121.1:0-4739 GCA_045654705.1 Victivallaceae bacterium | reverse complement strand
TGGAGTGAAACCTGAGCATCTAAGCCCCCCTGAGATCAGCCGCAGGCTGTCGACGGGGGGCGCTGTAATTGAGATGAAGCCTTGTACCACAGTGGTCGAAGCCCCAAACCTCCCCAAAACCAGTATCACCATTGCACCACACCAACACGCCCCATAGGTCGGAAAAGATGGGGTTCGGGGAAGAAAACCGCTGGCGGTTGTCTTTCCCCGACTCCGCAGACCTTAAGTAAATCAAGCTCAACCTCAAGTATGGCCAAACCAAAAGGTTCAGTCACACACTCAACCTCTCAGTACTGGTAAACGCTCTGATTTTGCATGAGTGTCTGGTGCGGCACTTGGTCGGACATGTCGGACATGTCGGACAAGTCGGACTTTATTGGTGTGCCGCAGGTGCAAAAAAAAAGAGACTGCCTTGCGACAGTCTCTTGAGGGTGAATTCTCAGGAATTACTGGAGAATACCATTGATTCCGAGGAGCTTCTGGATCATCGGGGAGAGCTTGATGAAGACAGGAGCAAAGACGATACAGACCATGCTCATCAGCTTGATGAGGATGTTCAGCGCAGGACCGCTGGTGTCTTTGCAGGGATCGCCGACGGTATCACCGATAACAGCAGCACCGTGGGTGGGGTTCTTGCTTCCGTCGGGAAGCTTTTTGCCGCCGTGAGCGCCATTTTCGATGTATTTCTTGGCGTTATCCCAAGCACCGCCGGCGTTGTTCAGCATGGTGGCGAGGACGAATCCGGCAGTCAGACCGCCGGCGAGAAGTCCCATGACACCGGGAACACCGAGAAGCAGACCCGTGGCAACGGGGATGATGATGGCAAGCAGTGAGGGAACCAGCATTTCACGCTGGGCTCCGGCGGTGGAGATCGCCACGCAGCGGGCATAGTCGGGCTTGGTTTTGCCTTCCATGATGCCGGGCATCTCTTTGAACTGGCGGCGGACTTCCTCAACCATGGAACCGGCAGCGCGGCCCACAGCCTTCATGGTCATAGCGCAGAAGAGGAACGCAGCCATACCGCCGATGAAAAGACCGCCGATAAGGAGGGGGTTCATAATGGTCAGCTGGAGCTTGTCCACAAACTCGAGGATGCTCATACCGGCAGCCTGAGCAGCGCTGATGCCTTCGCCGAGACCGTCGTTGAATTTACCCATCCAGATCTTGCACTCTTCGATGAAGCTGGCGAGCAGAGCCATGGCGGTAAGAGCGGCAGAACCGATGGCGAAACCTTTACCGGTGGCAGCAGTGGTGTTGCCCAGAGAGTCCAGAGCATCGGTGCGCTCACGGACGTAGGAGGGCATTTCAGACATTTCAGCGTTACCGCCGGCGTTATCGGCGATGGGGCCGTAAGCGTCAGTGGCAAGGGTGATACCCAGAGTTGAAAGCATACCGACGGCGGCGAAACCGACACCGTAGAGACCGCGGGCAAAAGCACCGGCAGACTGTTCAAAGCCGCCTGCGAAACCGTAGGCGCAGAGAATTCCGAGGACGATGGTCACAACGGGGATCCATGCAGAATACATACCCGTGGCAAGACCGTCGATGATGGTGGTGGCAGGCCCCATCTGGGCCTGAGCAGCGATGCCCTTGGTGGGAGCATATTCACTGCTGGTGTAGTATTCGGTACCCTGACCGATGATGACACCGGCGAAAAGACCGGCAACCACGGAGCCGAAAACGCCCCAGGTGATGAAGCCCATGAATTCAAGGAAAACAAGGGCGACAAGGATCAGAATGGAGCTGCCGAGAGTTCCGGTGAGCAGACTGCGGAGCAGCTGCTTCTGGGTGGCACCCTCTTTGCAGCGGACAAAACCGATACCGATGATGGAAAGGATGATACCGATACCGGCAACGATCATGGGAGCAAGCACCAGCTTGGTGGCGTCGGTCATGTCAGCCTGAAACGTGGTGGAGACAGGAGCGATCTTGTCAGCAGCGGCAGTGGCAGCTTCACCGGCTTTCTGGGCGAGAGAAGCGGCAGCTCTCAGACCTTTGTTGCTTTCAACAAGGTCGGACAGCTGGGTCGCGCCGTTGGAAATAGCGGCGGCAGCGTTGGTGGCAACTTCCCTGGCACTGTTGCGGGCGAGCTGGGAAGCCTGCTGAGCGGCAACAGCAGCACCGAGAGCGGCGGTGGCAAGAATAGAACCGCAGTAGGATTCGTAAAGGTCAGCCCCCATACCGGCAACGTCGCCCACGTTGTCGCCCACGTTGTCGGCGATGGTGGCGGGGTTGCGGGGGTCATCTTCGGGGATACCGGCTTCGACTTTACCCACAAGGTCGGCGCCGACGTCAGCAGCTTTGGTGTAGATACCGCCGCCGACACGGGCGAAGAGAGCCTGGGTGGAAGCACCCATTCCGAAGGTCAGCATGGTGGTGGTAATGGCAACCATCTTTTCGATGCCGGAGCAGCCCTTGTGGACCAGTTCAAGACCGCAGATGCTCAGTCCGGAAGCCATGTGTTCAGGCGTGAAGACCAGTTTGTCAAGAATAAGATACCAGAGACAGATATCCAGCAGACCGAAGCCCACGACCACAAGTCCCATGACAGCACCGGAACGGAAGGCGACCTGAAGTCCCCGGTTGAGTCCCTGGCTGGCAGCCTGAGCGGTACGGTTGGAAGCACGGGTGGCAGTTTTCATACCGATGTAGCCGCAGAGACCGGAGAAAAATCCGCCGGTCAGGAACGCCACAGGCACGAAGGGGTTCTGGATACCCATGAAAGCAAGAATGGTGAAAACAATGAAGAGAACGACAAACACCACACCCACGACCTTGTACTGACGGTAAAGGTAAGCCATGGCGCCCTCACGGACGTAACCGGCGATCTCTTTCATCCGCTCGGTACCTTCGTCGGCGGCGATCATCTTCTTGTAGTAGCTGCCTGCCATCAGCAGAGCCACGATCGCAGCGAGAGGAGCCACATACCACAGAGTGGGGATGCCCCAGGTGGTATCCAGCTTTTCGATGGTCTCTTCAGAAATACCCATATACTTCTGAGGAGCAGCTTCTTCGACAGCTGCGGCAGCTTTCTTTTCGACAGCGGCCTGGGCTTTGACAGCCTTGGGAGCCTTGGCGGCACTCTTGGCTTTTGCGGAAACCGCCTGAACAGCGGCTTTGCCGGACTTACCGGCCTGGGCGTTCGCATCGGGCGCGGCGGCAAGGCCGAGGCACAGGCCGAAAGCGAACAAGGCGGACAACACTACCTTTTTCATAAAAAAATTCCTTTGTTTTTTTGGTTGAGAACAGTTTTTTTTCACTCTGTTCCCGGTTAAACGCAAAAAATCCCTGTACATAAAATAACATCATTTGTCAAATATTGCAAGTCCCAATGAAAATAAAAAAATCGACAAATGTGTAATTTGTTTGTATTTTTCTGTCATCAAAGATTTCAGTGCCGCCTTGATTGCTCCTGTCAACCGGGAAGAAAGTCCGTAAAATGACAAATCTTTTGCAAAAATGCCATTGCTTTTCTGCAGTTCCTGCGTTATATTAAATAGGTAATTACATCCCAACATATTAAAATAAGGATATTTGAAAATGAGCAAGGTCTTCAAAGTTGCAATCATCGGTCTTGATACCAGTCACTCCGTGGCTCTGCCCCAGCTGATGCAGGACCCCAATACCCCTGCCGAACAGAAAATCGAAGGTCTGGTCGCCACCCGCGCCCTCCGTTTCCCCTCCGCCTTCCAGAGTGAAGAGGGTCAGGACAAACGTCAGGAAACCCTTGAGAGCATCGGCGTCAAAGTCACCCGTGATTTCGACGAAGCTGTGGGCGATTGCGATGCGATCATGCTTGAGATCAACGATCCCGCACTCCACCTCGAATACTTTGAGAAATGCGCCACTCTGGGCAAACCCATCTTCCTCGACAAACCCTTTGCCGACAACTGGGAAAACACCCTCAAGATCGTGGATATCGCCAAGAAGAACAATGTCCGTTTCTTCACCTCTTCCTCTCTGCGTTTCGATGCCGATTTCGGCGCCGCCGTCAAAGAGTGGGGCAAAGCCAACTCCGCCACCATCTGGGGTCCTGTGGGCAAAGCTCCCGCCGGTTCTTCCGTGATCTGGTATGGTTGCCACACCGTTGAAATGCTGGAAACTGTCATGGGTCGCGGTGCTGTCGCTGTTTCCGCAACCGAAGACCGTGACGGTTATGTCTTCCACGTTGTCTACGGCGACGGCCGCCGCGGTGTTGTGGATATGTCCCGCACCAACTGGAAATACGGTGCCTGCATCCGTCATGCTGAATCCGGCACACTCAAGTTCTCTGAAGTCACCTGCCGTATTCCTTTCTACTGCATGCTCCTCAAAGAGATCGTCAAGTTCCTCGAAGGCGGTCAGCCCGTCTCTCTGGAAGATGCTCTCGAAACCATGGCGGTTCTGGATGCCTGCGACCGCGCCGCCCGCAGCGGCAAGACCGAACCTGTCTATCATATCTGATACAGATTCCCGACATGCGATGGGGCTGTTGCAAAACATCAGTTACCGATAATGTCTGGTCCACAGACCGGAACAACCGTTACCCCCGTGTTCAACGCCACGGGGTTTTTTTATACCCTCGAGCCGGTTGGCAGTCTGCGGGCGTTTTCGTTGTTTTGACACAGCCCGCTTGTATTGACCAGTGGCAGAAGTGCCCGCTAACTGAAACAGCTAACCACAGTGGTCGAAGCCGTGAGCCGGCGAAGGTGCTTCGCACCGAGCGCGCAAGGTTGGAGCGGAATAAGCCCCTGCGGTAT